>NZ_JBHXTJ010000013.1:0-143016 GCF_042677525.1 Streptomyces sp. NPDC127114 | reverse complement strand
ACCACCAGGTTCGGGACCGTCTGGCCCGCCGTGAAGTTGAGGTTCGACGCCGCCGTGCGCTGGGTGCCGTACGGGTAGACCGACACGAAGCTTCCCGCCGTCGGAGCCGTCGCCGTCACGTTCAGGACCACCGCCGTCGCCCCCGGCTGGGGAACGGCCAGGCTGACGGTCTCGCCCGCGCCGAGCTTGCCCTTGCGGACGCCCAGGCCGGAACGCGTGTCCATGAGGCGGGCCGGCGTGACCGGCTTGTACGTGCCGTGCTCCGCGAGCGCGCCGCCGCCCAGCAGGACGTCGCCGCGCAGCTGCAGCTCGGCCCCGGAGCCGTCGGCGGGCTTCGCCGAGAGCTGCCAGGTGTACGCGCCGCTGACGGCGGGCCGGCCGCTCTCGTCACGGCCGTCCCAGGCCGCGCCGATCAGCCCGCGGGTCTCCCCGCCGGACAGGGTGCGTGCGACGGTGCCGGTGGCCCGGTGGACCAGCGTCAGCCGCCAGGACGCGGCCGGCTCCGACAGCCACCAGCGCGGCTTCCACGCGCCCTCGCGCGCGTCCACGGCGGTCGGCGTGTCGGCGTCGGGCGACGTCAGCGGCGAGCCGTCGCCGCCGGTCGGCACCACGTGGACGGCCTCGTCGGCGTCCACGTACGCGACCTGGCCGCCGAACCGGTCCACGGTCCAGTCCTTGCCCGGCGCGGTGCCGCGCGGCGTGCCGATCACCCGGGTGCCGGCCGTCCCGCGCAGGTCGGTGGTGCGGAGCTCGCCGTCCTTCAGCCAGGCGACGTAGCCGTCGGCGAGGAGGGCGGAGGTGTGGTCGGGCAGCGGCACGGACGACGTGGCGGCCGTGTCGTACACGCCCGACTTCCCGTTCCCGCAGTGCCAGTACAACGACGTGCCCGCCGCCTGCAGCGAGTCGACGGCGCAGTCGGCGACCTCGGCCGTGCCGAGCGAACGGCCGGTGCGGACGTCCACCGCGCTCGCGACGGTGGACGGGTCGGTGGAAGCGGTGGACGCGGCGGTCCACAGGGTGCCGCCGGAGAGCGCGAACGGCTGGTTCACCGCGCCCGTACGGACGTTGGCGCCGGTGTCCAGGTCGAAGACCCGGGTCCGGCCGTCGTCGGTCCGGGCGGCGGCGTAACGGCCGGAGACCGCGAGAGGCGCGCCGGCGTCGTTCCGTACCTTCAGGTCCGTGACCGTACGGCCCGGCAGCAGCCCCTCGGCGTCGACGACCGCGAGTCCCGCGCCGTCCTTCTTGCGGTAGACCAGCCGGCCGTCACCGGTGGCGACCGGTACCGGGCAGTCGGCGGCCGGGGCGCAGCCGCCGGGGAACTGCTTCGCGTCGGCGCCCCGGTCCTTGCGTGCCCCGGCCTCCGGGGTGCCGGTCACGGAGAGGTCCTGGGTCCGCAGCCGCGCCTCGGGGCCGTCGAGCGTCGGCAGCCGGCCGATGGTGCTCAACCGGCCCTGGGCGAGGGCGAGACGGGTGGTCGCGGTGGGTACCGCCGGGGCGTCGGCGATCTTGCTGACGGCGAGGGTGCCCGTGCCGTCCGAGCCACCGGGCTTGATCGCGTACACGCCCTGGCCGGTGCCCTCGCCGGTGTCGGCGCGGCCGATCAGCATGGTGCCGTCGGACAGGAAGTCCGGCATGGCGGTGGCCCGCTCCAGGACGGTCCTCTCCTCGCCGCCGGTGAACGGCACGGCGACGACGCGCCAGCGGAGCGACGCGTACGTGGGGCTGCCGGAGCCGGGCAGCGGGCGGGCGATCAGGACCTGGTCGCCTACCGTGCCGAGCAGCTTGCCGGGGCCCTCGCCCTCGACGGACAGGGTGTGGACGGGCTTCGAGAGGTCCGACTTCTTCCAGACCGTGAGCCTGCCGTCCGGGTGCCACTGGGCGACGTGCTCGGCGCCCGCCTCGACGGAGACGTCCGCGAGCTTGGTCAGGGTGGCGTTCCCGTCGCGGTCGACGCGGTAGACGTCGGTCCACCGCCAGTCGTCCGTGTACGAGCCGTAGGTCTTCGACAGGTAGATCGCGTCCCGGTCCCAGCCGGCGATGCCCACCTCGCTCGTACCGGCGGCCGGGAAGGTGCGGGTGGTGAGCCGGCCGTCCCGCCAGGACTGGAGGTACAGGGCGGTCGTCCTGCCGCTGAAGTCGGTCTTCTCCGTGATCACGACGTCGGCGAAGGTGTTGTAGAGGGTCTCGCCCTCGGGCACCGTGATCGTCCGCTCGGTGCCGTCCCGCATGTCCCGCTGGAGCACCGTGCGCCCGTCGCCGACGAAGTTCACGATGTCGCCGCCCGTGCCGTACACGGTCTTGTAGCCGGCCGGCAGCGGAACGGGCTTCGCTGTGCCGTCGGCGTACGAGGTCCAGTGGAAACCGGCCTGCATGGTGCCGGTCAGGAAGCCGGTCTCCCCGGCCTGCTGGAGCACGGCGGCGTTCGGGTCACCGGCGAGCTCGGCCGGGATGGTCAGTCCCGCCGGGGCCGGCGGCTCGTCGGCGAACGCGGCCGTCGCGGTGGCCGATATGAGCCCGGTGGTGAGGCCGAGTGCCGTGATGACGGCGACGACACTGGTCCGGGCAGGCTGATGGCGCCTCAATTTCTCTTGAACCCCCCATGAAACACACAAAAGGCTGACAATACAGCGGAACGCCCGCATCCCCCTGAACAGGGGACGCGGGCGTTCGAACTGCGGTTGCCGAAGCCGGGCTTCAGCAGAGTGGATGTCAGCCGTTGCGCTTCCAGCGCGGCTTGTCGTCACGGCGGAAGCCGCCGCCGGACGGGCGGTGGTCGTCACGGCGGAAGCCGCCGCCCGACGGACGGTGGTCGTCGCGCCGGAAGCCACCCGACGGACGGTCGTCACGACGGTCACGGTTGAACGGACGGTCGCTGCCACGGTGGCCGGCGGAGGGGCGGTCGTCGCGGCGGAAGCCGCCACGGTCGTTGTCGCGGCGGAAGCCGCCCGAGGGACGGTCGTTGTCCCGGCGGAAGCCACCACGGTCACCGCGGTCACCGCGGTCGTCACGGCGCTCGAAGCCACCACGGTCGTCACGACGGTCACGGTTGAACGGACGGTCGTTGTCCCGGCGGTCGTCCCGGCGGAAGCCGCCACGGTCGCCACGGTCCCCGCGGTCGTCACGACGCTCGAAGCCACCGCGGTCGTCACGACGGTCGTCACGACGGAACGACGGACGGTCGTTGTCCCGGCGGAAGCCACCACGGTCGCCACGGTCACCGCGGTCACCGCGGTCACCGCGGTCGTCACGACGCTCGAAGCCACCACGGTCGTCACGACGGTCACTGTTGAACGGACGGTCGTTGTCCCGGCGGTCGTCCCGGCGGAAGCCGCCACGGTCACCGCGGTCGCCGCGGTCGTCACGACCGCCACGGTTGAACGGACGGTCGTCCCGGCGCTCCTCGCGGCGCTCGGCGGCGCGGCGCTCCTCGCGGGCCCGCTCCGCCTCGGCGGCGGCAGCGGCGGCGGCGAGCTCGGCCTCGGCGGCCTCGGTCACCTCGGCGACGGCGGCCTCCGGGTCCTCACCGCGCTCGCGGGCGGCGCGGGCGACCAGGCGGTCGGCCTCCTCGCGGAGCTCGACGGCGCGGCGCTGCAGGCGCTCCAGCTGCTTGGTCAGGTCGGCGACCTCGCGCTCGGCCTGCTTGGCGGCGTTGTTCGCGGAGTCGGCCTGGACCTCGGTCAGCGAACGGGCACCGGTGATCTCGGCGACCTCGGGGTCGAAGGCGCCGGCGCCGCCGACGATGTGGCGCGAGGCGTCCACGCCCGCGTCCTCCATCAGGCGGAAGATCTGGCGGCGCTGGTGCGGCAGGGCCAGGGAGACCACGACACCGGAGCGGCCGGCGCGGGCGGTACGGCCCGAGCGGTGCAGGTAGTCCTTGTGGTCGCCGGCCGGGTCCACGTTGAGGACCAGGTCGATGCCGTCGACGTGGATGCCGCGGGCGGCGACGTCGGTGGCGACGAGGACGTTGACGTAACCGTCCTTGAAGTCGGCCAGGGTGCGCGTACGGGCGCCCTGGGTCATGCCGCCGTGCAGCGCGTCGGCCTTCACGCCGGAGTCGCGCAGCTGCTCGGCGACGCGGTCGGCGCCCAGCTGGGTGCGGACGAAGATGATGGTGCGGCCCTTGCGGGCGGCGATGGCGGCGGTGACCGGAGCCTTGTCCTTGGGCTTCACGACCAGGACGTGGTGGGTCATCGTCGTGACGGCACCGGCGGACGGGTCGACCTCGTGCGTGATCGGGTTCACCAGGTAGCGCTTGACCAGGGTGTCGATCTCGTTCTCGAGGGTGGCCGAGAAGAGCAGGCGCTGGCCGCCCGTCGGGACCTGGTCGAGGAGCTCGGTGACCTCGGGCAGGAAGCCCAGGTCGGCCATCTGGTCGGCCTCGTCGAGGACGGCGACCTGGACCTGCTCCAGGGAGCAGGCGCCGCGGTTGATGATGTCGCGCAGTCGGCCCGGGGTGGCGACGAGGATGTCGACGCCGCGCTCCAGGGCGTAGATCTGGTTGCCCATGGACGTACCGCCGCAGACGACCTTCATACGGAGGCCGAGCACGTCGCCGTACGGCTGGAGGGCGTCCGCGACCTGCATCGCGAGCTCACGGGTCGGGGTGAGGATGACGCCGCGGGGCTTCTTCTTCTCGGTCTCGCCGCCGGCCAGGGTGGCGAGCAGCGGGAGGCCGAAGGAGAGGGTCTTGCCGGAGCCGGTACGGCCACGGCCGAGGATGTCCTTGCCGGCCAGGGCGTCCGGGATGGTCGCGGCCTGGATCGGGAAGGGCGTGGTCACGCCGTTCTGGGCGAGCTTGCGCACGACGCCCTCGGGGAGGCCCAGGTCACCGAAGGTGAGCTCGGGGGTCTCGGGGGCCTCGTCGGCGGAGGTCTCGTCGGCGGACGACGCGTCGGCCTCGAAGGGCTCGACGCTGGTCGTCACGACGTCGGCCTCGACGACCTCGACGACGTCGAGGATCTCGTCGTTCTCGGGCAGGACGGCGTGATCAGAACTGAAAATGGACATGCGAAATGCGAAACCTTCCGGAGTCTCGGCACGCGCCCGTCAACTCCGTGTTTCGCACTACGACCGCCTCAATGCGGTCAGCCACGGCAAGGGAGAGTACGCGCCAGTCACGGCGCTCTTCGGTCTTGGCGCCGGGCAAATGGGATCAAACGATCTACCACCATACGCACTCTCCCCCGCCCAAGGCAAACCGTGCTGCGTCACACCGGCCCGGCCTGCGGTGATGCGTCCGGCTCGGCCGGCCCGCCGGGCCGGTCGGCGGCCCGCATGGCCCCCATGTGGGTGTCCGCGCCGGGCGTCGTCGTGGGCGTCTCCGAGACCGTCGGTTCGGGCGTCGGCTCCTGCGTGGGGCTCGGCTCCTGGCTCGGCGAGGGCGTCGGGTCCACCGGTGGCGTGGTCTCGCCACCCGGCGCTCCGGAACCGCCGTCCGTGCCGTTCCCGTCGCCGGGCTCGCCGCCCGGCGGCTCCTGCGGCTTCGGCGAGCCGCCGGGGCCCGCGGGACCGGCCGCGCCGGACGGCTTGGCCGAGACGGACGGCGAACCGCTCGGCACGGGCGTCTCCGTGCCCTCGCCGTCGGGATCGGGCCCGCTGCGGCCCGTGCGGTCGTAGCCGCTCCCGCCGTGCCCGCCGGTGAGCCCGCCGTCGTCGCCGGCACCGGCCGCCGCGCCGCGCTTGCCCGCCGAGGTGCTGGGCGCCGGCTTCGCCCCGTCGTCGCTCACACTCATACAGCCGCTCAGGCCCGCACAGGCGGCGACCGCCAACGCGGTGGCGGCCCATCTCACGGGGGTGGGCAAATGGCGCACGGAGGCACCTCCAGGACACGACAGGCAGGAACAGGAAACGGACGCGGACCCGGTTCGAACGCGTTGCCCTGCCCAACTCCCTTGGCGCCGCAAGAGACACGCCCGTGATGCCGACGCCTGGCCGTGGCCCGGCCGCTGCCTGGCCGCCGCCCGGCCGCTGCCGGCAGGGCTCAGCCGTATCCGTCAGCCGTATCCGAGGGCGTGCAGCCGTTCGTCGTCGATGCCGAAGTGGTGGGCGATCTCGTGGACCACGGTGATCTCGGTCTCCGCGACCACGTCCTCGCGCGACTCGCACATCCGCAGCGTCGGCCCCCGGTAGATGGTGATCCGGTCCGGGAGCACCCCGGCGTACCACTCGCCCCGGTCGGTCAGCGGCGTTCCCTCGTAGAGGCCGAGCAGCTCGGGATCGTCGGCGGTCGGCTCGTCCTCGACGAACACGGCGACGTTGTCCATCAGCCGGGTCAGTTCCGGCGGAATGCGGTCCAGGGCTTCGGCGACAAGCTCCTCGAACTCCTCGCGCGTCATCTCCAGCACGCCGCCCATTCTCCCTCCGCAGGAAACCGTTTTGGCGATACCGCCTGCCATCCCATATGCTTCTCACGTCCCCGACGCGCTGAGAAGCGCCCAGGTGGGCCCTTAGCCCTCATCGTCTAGTGGCCCAGGACGCCGCCCTTTCAAGGCGGTAGCACGGGTTCGAATCCCGTTGGGGGCACGCACAACCGTGTGCGAGACTAGTTCTCGCACGCTGCATGGTCCTGTGGAGCAGTTGGTTAGCTCGCCACCCTGTCAAGGTGGAGGTCGCGGGTTCAAGTCCCGTCAGGATCGCTGAGACCGGAAACGGTCTCGTGGCTGGGTAGCTCAGTTGGTACGAGCGATCGCCTGAAAAGCGATAGGTCGCCGGTTCGACCCCGGCCCCAGCCACAAAGAGGAAGGCCCCGTTCGAAAGAACGGGGCCTTCTTCGTGCTTCCGCGCGTACGGAGCAGTGCGTACGGGGAGGAGCCCGCGCACCGAGCTCCTCCCGTAACGGCCGGCCGACCGCCTCCCCTAGCCCTCCTCCCGGCCGCCCCGCCGGGCGCGCCACGCGAGGACCGCGCCCACCGCCGCGACGACGGCCACGAGCAGCGCCCAGTCCGGGACGGACCGTCCCAGGGAGGCCACCCGCTCCTCCACCGCGAAGGAATCGTCGACCGACAGCAGGCCCGGCAGGGCCGTCGTGCCGTCGAAGACCAGGAAGAGAGTGCCGAGGAGGACGAAGAAGAAGCCCGAGAGCAGCGAGGTCGAGTGGGCCTCGAAGCGCCCGATGCGGACCGGGCGGCCGCGCAGCCAGCGCCTGCGCCCCAGCTCGTGACGCTCCCAGAGCAGCGCGAGGACGAACAGCGGCACGGCCATGCCGAGCGCGTACACCGCCAGGAGCAGGCCCCCGTAGGCCGGGCTGCCGCTGAGCGCGGCCACCGTGAGGACGCTGCCGAGGATGGGGCCCGCGCAGAAGCCGGCCAGGCCGTAGACCAGGCCCAGGGCGTAGACGGAGAGCGCGGTCGTGGGCCGGATCCGGCCACTGGCCTCGCTCATCCGGCGGGACGCGAAGCCGAGGCCGAGGATTTGCAGCACGCCCAGGACCACGATCGTCCAGCCGCCGAGGGTGACCAGCAGGTCCCGGTGGCCGTAGAAGAGCCGCCCGGCGAAGGAGCCGGCCGCGCCCAGCGGGACGAGGGTGGTCGCCAGGCCCGCGTAGAAGATCCCGGTCGTGGCCACCAGCTTCGCCCGCGTCTCCATCGAGTACGCGAAGAAGGCGGGCAGCAGCAGGGCGCTGCACGGGCTGAGCAGCGCGAGCAGCCCGCCGAGGAAGGCCGCGAAGTAGCCGATGCCCGAGGTCACCGCCCGGCCCCGCCGGTCTCCGGGGTCGAGGGCGCCGAGGGGGCCGAGGGCCGCGCCGGCTCCGGGGACTCCGAGGGCTTCGACGACTTCGACGACTTCGCCGCCCTCGCCGCCGCGTCGATGGCCTCCGTGAAGGCCTCGATCGGCTGGGCTCCCGCGATCGGACGGCCGTTGACCAGGAAGGACGGGGTGGACGTCGCACCGAGCGAGTAGCCCTGCTCCTGGTCCTTGCTGACCGCCTCCCGCGCGGCCGCGCTGTCCGCGTCCCGCGCGAAGCGCGCCAGGTCGGCGACGCCCGCCTCCTTCGCGAGGGCGGTCAGGCGTTCCTTGCCGAAGCCCTTCTCCTTGGCGCCCGGCGCGTACGCGGCCTTGTGGAACTCCCAGAAACGGCCCTGCTGCCCGGCCGCCCACGAGGCCCGGGCCGCCGCCTCCGACTCCTCGCCGAAGATCGGGAAGTTGCGCCATTCGATGCGCAGGGTGCCGGCGTCCACGTACTTCTTCACCAGCTCGGGCTCGGTGTCCCGGGCGAACTTGCCGCAGTAGCCGCACTTGAAGTCGGCGTACTCGATCAGGACGACGGGCGCGTCCGCCCGGCCGAGGGCCAGCTTGTCGGAAGCGTCGCGACGGGCGTAGGCCTCCAGCTCGGGATAGACGCCGGCGGACGGGTCCACGGAGACCTCGGCCACGGAGTTCCCGGAGGTCCCGGAGGGCGAGGACGGCTTGGTGGTCGCGTACGAGACGAGACCGAGCAGCGTGGCCGCCAGGGCCACACCGGCGACGATGACGACGGACTTCGACCTCGGACGGGACCCGGGCTCGGACGCGGGCCTGGGCCTGGACGCGGAGGCGGAGGTGGGCTTGGACGCGGAGGTGGGCTTGGGCGTGGGCATGCGGAAGCGCTCCTGAGGACGGAGGAGAAGAGGACGGGCGGCGAGAGCAGGTGCCCGTCTAGACCCTCAGGACCGACAGCTCCACCGGTGACGGCGGTACGAGCTCCGGAGGCTCCGGGCCCGGCACCGCGTCCGCCAGGTCCTGGTCCGCGCCCCAGCCGCCGCACGGCGTACGCTCCCCCGCCAGCGCGGGCAGCAGCTCGCCGAAGCCGTGCGGGCGCGGCGGTACGGCGGGAGTCGCGGCCCCCTCTTCCTCGCCGTGGCCCTGGCCGCAGCCCGGCCCGGCGGGCGCCGTCGGGGCGGGCGCCGTCGCGGCGACGGGCGCATCCCCCGCCCGTACCTCGTGCCCCGCCTGCACCGCCCGCCCCGCAGGAGCACCCGCGGAAGCGCCGGCGGGAGCACCCGAAGGAGCGCCGGCGGCCGCCCCGCAGACCAGCAGGCCCAGCACGAGACCCACGAGCGCGGCGAGCACCGCCGTCGCGCGCAGGGTGCCGGAGGCCATGCGGAAACCTTTCGGGGCGGTGTCGGTCGGTGTGCCCGAAATACTACGCAGCGGCACCGGGCCCGCCCCTCGAACCGCTCGTAAATCGGTTCGCCGCTTCTCGGCCGCAGGTGCGATCCTGGATTCCGTATGTCTACTTCCTTCGCCGCCCTCCAGTCCGTCCTGGCCGAGGTCTCGCTGCGGGACTCCCACCGGCTCGGCCGCCGTCTCGAAGGCGCCCGCCGCATCCGCAAGCCCGAGGCCCGCGAGGCCGTCCTGGACGAGATCGCAGCCGAGGCCGGCAAGGCCAAGGAGCGGGTCGACGCGCGCGCCGCACGCGTGCCCGCGGTCACGTACCCCGAGCAGCTGCCCGTCTCCCAGAAGAAGGACGAGATCGCCGAGGCGATACGCGACCACCAGGTCGTGATCGTCGCCGGTGAGACCGGTTCCGGAAAGACCACGCAGATCCCGAAGATCTGTCTGGAGCTGGGCCGGGGCGTCCGGGGCATGATCGGTCACACCCAGCCGCGCCGGATCGCCGCCCGCACGGTCGCCGAGCGCGTGGCCGAGGAGCTGAAGACGCCCCTGGGCGAGGCGGTCGGCTGGAAGGTCCGGTTCACCGACCAGGTCAACCAGGACGAGACCTTCGTCAAGCTGATGACGGACGGCATCCTGCTCGCCGAGATCCAGACGGACCGCGAGCTTCGCGCGTACGACACGATCATCATCGACGAGGCCCACGAGCGGTCCCTCAACATCGACTTCCTGCTCGGCTACCTGGCCCAGCTGCTGCCGAAGCGCCCCGACCTCAAGGTCGTGATCACCTCGGCGACCATCGACCCGGAGCGCTTCTCCCGCCACTTCGGCGACGCGCCCATCGTCGAGGTCAGCGGGCGTACGTATCCCGTCGAGGTCCGCTACCGGCCCCTCCTGGAGGAGGACTCCGACGAGGCCGACCGCGACCAGATCACCGCGATCTGCGACGCCGTCGACGAGCTCCAGAAGGAGGGACCGGGCGACATCCTGGTCTTCCTCTCCGGCGAGCGCGAGATCCGCGACACGGCGGACGCGCTGACCAAGAAGAAGCTGTTCAACACGGAGATCCTGCCGCTGTACGCGCGGCTGTCGCACGCCGAGCAGCACCGGGTCTTCCAGGCCCACTCCGGCCGCCGGATCGTCCTCGCGACGAACGTCGCCGAGACCTCCCTCACCGTCCCCGGCATCAAGTACGTGATCGACCCGGGCACCGCCCGCGTCTCGCGCTACTCGCACCGCACCAAGGTGCAGCGCCTCCCGATCGAACCGATCAGCCAGGCCAGCGCCAACCAGCGCAAGGGCCGCTGCGGCCGTACGTCGGACGGCATCTGCATCCGTCTGTACTCGGAGGACGACTTCCTCACCCGTCCCGAGTTCACGGACGCGGAGATCCTCCGGACGAATCTGGCCTCCGTCATCCTCCAGATGACCGCGGCCGGTCTCGGCGACATCGAGAAGTTCCCGTTCATCGACCCGCCGGACCACCGCAACATCCGGGACGGCGTGCAGCTCCTCCAGGAGCTGGGCGCGCTGGACCCCGCCCAGAAGGACCCGAAGAAGCGGCTCACCCAGCAGGGCCGGAAGCTGTCCCAGCTGCCCGTCGACCCGCGCCTGGCCCGCATGGTCCTGGAGGCCGACAAGAACGGCTGCGTGCGGGAGGTCATGGTCATCGCGGCGGCGCTGTCCATCCAGGACCCGCGCGAGCGGCCGGCCGAGAAGCAGGCGCAGGCCGACCAGATGCACGCCCGCTTCAAGGACGAGACCAGCGACTTCCTCGCCTTCCTCAACCTGTGGCGCTACATCCGCGAGCAGCAGAAGGAGCGCGGTTCCAGCTCCTTCCGCCGGATGTGCAAGCAGGAGTACCTGAACTTCCTCCGGATCCGCGAGTGGCAGGACATCTACGCGCAGCTGCGGACGGTCGCCAAGCAGATGGGGATACACCTCAACGAAGAGGACGCTCCGGAGCAGTCGATCCACGTCTCCCTCCTGTCCGGCCTGCTGTCCCACATCGGCCTCAAGGACGTGAAGGACGCCAAGGACGGCGGCGCGAAGGACGGCCGGCGCGAGGGCACCCGGAACGAGTACCTGGGCGCCCGCAACGCCAAGTTCGCGATCTTCCCGGGCTCCGCGCTCTTCAGGAAGCCGCCGCGCATGGTCATGTCCGCCGAGCTGGTGGAGACCTCCCGGCTGTGGGCGCGGGTCAACGCGCGGATCGAGCCCGAGTGGATCGAGCCGCTGGCCGAGCACCTGGTGAAGAAGACGTACAGCGAGCCGCACTGGGAGAAGGACCAGGCGGCCGTGATGGCCTTCGAGAAGGTGACGCTGTACGGCGTGCCGATCGTCGCCGACCGCAAGGTGAACTACGGGCGGATCGATCCCGAGGTCTCCCGCGACCTGTTCATCCGCAACGCGCTCGTCGAGGGCGACTGGCGCACCCACCACAAGTTCTTCGCCGACAACCGCAAACTCCTCACCGAGGTGGAGGAGTTGGAGCACCGCGCCCGGCGCCGCGACATCCTCGTGGACGACGAGACGCTGTTCGACTTCTACGACAAGCGGGTGCCCGAACACGTCGTGTCGGGGGCCCACTTCGACTCGTGGTGGAAGCACAAGCGGCACGAGGAGCCGGAGTTCCTTGACTTCGAGCGCGAGATGCTGATCAACGAGAAGGCGGGCGCGGTCACCAAGGCCGACTACCCGGACTCGTGGCGGCAGGGCGCGCTGAAGTTCCGGGTGACGTACCAGTTCGAGCCCGGTGCGGACGCGGACGGCGTGACCGTCCACGTGCCGCTCCAGGTGCTCAACCAGGTCACCGACGAGGGCTTCGACTGGCAGATCCCGGGTCTGCGCGAGGAGGTCGTCACGGAGCTGATCCGGTCGCTTCCCAAGCCGATCCGCCGCCACTACGTGCCCGCGCCGAACTTCGCGAGCCGCTTCCTGGACTCGGTCGTGCCCGTGCAGGAGCCGCTGACCACCGCGCTCGCCCGCGAGCTCCAGCGGATGGTCGGCGTCCCGCTGACGGCGGAGGACTTCGACTGGGCGAAGGTGCCCGAGCACCTCAAGATCACCTTCCGGATCGTCGACGAGCGGCGCCGCAAGCTGGCCGAGGACAAGGACCTGGAGACGCTCAGGCTCCGTCTGCGCCCCAAGGCCCGCCAGGCCCTCTCCAAGGCCGCCAAGGCGGCCACGGCGGGCCCGGACGGCTCCGGGCCGTCCCTGGAGCGCACGGGGCTGAAGGACTGGACGATCGGCACGCTCACGAAGGTCTTCGAGACCAAGCGGGCCGGCCAGCCGGTCAAGGCGTACCCGGCGCTGGTGGACGAGGGCGACAGCGTCGCCGTGCGGCTCTTCGACTCGGAGGCCGAGCAGGCGCAGGCGATGTGGCGGGGCACCCGGAAGCTGATCATGCTGGGCGTCCCGGTGAACCCGGCGAAGTTCGCCTCGGACAGGCTCACCAACCAGCAGAAGCTCGCCCTGTCGGCGAACCCGCACGGCTCCGTCCAGGCCCTGTTCGAGGACTGTGCGACCGCCGCGGCCGACAAGCTGATCGCGGACCACGGCGGGCCTGCGTGGGACGAGGAGTCGTTCCGGAAGCTGTACGACAGGGTGCGCGCCGACCTCGTGGAGCTGACCGTACGGACGGTGGGCCAGGTGCAGCAGGTCCTGGCGGCCTGGCAGGCCTGCGAGCGGCGCCTGAAGGCGACGAGCAGCCCGGCCCTGCTGCCGAACCTCCAGGACGTGCGGGAGCAGCTGTCCTGGCTGGTGCCGGCCGGCTTCGTCACCCGTACCGGTCTGAAGCGGCTGCCGGACCTGATGCGGTACCTGGTGGCGGTGGACCGGCGGCTGCAGCAGATGCCGACGGGCGTGCAGCGGGACACCACCCGGATGGAGAAGGTCCACGAGATGCTGGACGAGTACGCGTGGCTGCTCGAACAGCTCCCGAAGGGCCGCCCGGTGCCGTCCTCGGTCACGGACATCCGGTGGATGGTGGAGGAGCTGCGCGTCAGCTACTTCGCGCACGCGCTGGGCACGGCGTACCCGGTCTCGGACAAGCGGATCGTGAAGGCGATCGACGCGGCCGTGCCGCAGCCGGCCCGCTAGCGGCCCCGGTTCGACCAGACCGCTGACCTGCTGTACAGTTTTCCTCGCAGCCACGCAACAGCGGCTGCGAAGGTCCTGTGGAGCAGTTGGTTAGCTCGCCACCCTGTCAAGGTGGAGGTCGCGGGTTCAAGTCCCGTCAGGATCGCCAGCGAAGAAGGCCCGCACCGTTCGGTGCGGGCCTTCTTGCGTTCCCTCCGACGAGGGACCAAGGTCCCACCAACGGGTGACCAACGCCGGGTTGGTGAACTCTCCGGAGGTGGAAGGCTGTTCGGTGGCAAGAGTCGCGTGATGTGACGGGTGTCACTGAATCAGTTTCAGAAACTGTCTCACTTACACCCTTCCTACATGCCCCCGATTTAATATGTGCAATTGCACCAGGTCTACGCGGGTACGCGGCGGAGGCGTGGCGGGTGCGCGGTGAGTACGCGGTGAGTGCGCGACGGGTGCGCGGCGAGTGCTTCGCGGGAGGCGGGAGGCACAAAAAGATCGCGCTGGACCCGGCGGAGTCCAGCGCGATCGAAGACGGGGAACCTGTTGGGGCAGGTCACGCGTCGGCAGAGCTTTGGGGTGGGGCGAACCGGGTTGGGGGACCCGGAAAGTGCCCGGTGTTACGGGGTGTCGCGTGTGTCGCGGGCGCCTCAGGCCTCGCTGCGCTGCTGCGGAATGCCCGCCAGCAGGGCGCGGACCTCGGCCTCGCGGTACCGGCGGTGTCCACCCAGGGTGCGGATGGACGTGAGCTTGCCGGCCTTGGCCCAACGGGTCACCGTCTTCGGGTCCACGCGGAACATCGTGGCAACCTCGGCAGGGGTCAGCAGCGGCTCGGCATCAGGGGTGCGAGCGGTCATGAGCGGCCTCCTCGGGAGAACCGAACCTTCTCGGTTCTTTCCTCTAAATTCTGCACCTTGACCCGCCTTGCCCGAAATGGCAGAAGCGGGTCGAGTCGGTTATAGGACGAACGGCTTGTCCTCGGCACTACAACTACACCATCCGTCCAGCCACGTCGGCCAAACCGATGGAATTGCCCTCGCAGGTGTTCATCAGCGGCGGAAGTCGATGGACCATGCCATAACGGACAGTCACGCCACTGTGACGATCAGTCACAGAGCGATCAGGAGTCCTCAGACCCCCCATAGAGTGCAATGTCGAGCTTTCCGTCCTTACTTGGACGGAAGGAACCCTCCCCGGACTCCTTGTCCTATTTTGGCACGAGGGTGGGCGATGGGCGCAAGGGTGCGTTAAGTGCTGTCCGTCACGCTTGAGCCAAAGGCCCGGATCGGGACCTACGTCCTGCACCACACGCACCAATGGCCCCACGAGAGCACACCAAGGACCCGAACTGGTGTCCAGCGATGAAGATCATTTACATCAGGTGGACATGTCCTGTCGATGGTCAGTTGGCGAACTGCAGGTTGCGGATCGCCCGCCACCGCTCCGCGAGCCGCCCGTACGCCTCCTCCGCGCCCGCCCCGTCGCCGTCCCGCAGCGCGGCGATGCCCTCGGCCACGTCCGCCGCCGACCGGTCCGCCGCCAGCGTCTCCGCGCCGACCGCGTGCACCAGACCGCCGTAGTCCAGCTCCACCAGCGCCCGCGGATGGAAGTCCTCGAGCCAGCGCCCCACCCCGACCAGGCTCTCCGTCATCGGGCCCTCCGCGATGGCGCCCCGCAGCGTCTTCAGGGCCCGCGCCAGCCGCCGCCGCGCCTGCACCATCGGCGTCCGGTAGCGCAGCACCGGCGCGTCCCCCGCCGCCCGGTCCCCCGGCGCGTACTCCCGCTCCTCGTCCGAGAACACCGCGAACCAGCTCAGCGGCACCCGCCACACCGCGCCGCGGATCCACGGCCGCGCGTCCGGATTCCGCTCCAGCCACCTCTCGTGGTCCGCCACGGCCTGGTCCCGCACCACCGGCGGCACCATCGCGTCCAGGACCGGCGCCGGCAGCGTCCCGCCCACAAGGTCCTCCATCGCCAGCCAGGCGCGCAGCCGGGTCCGCCAGGGACAGACCAGGACCACCCCGTCCACCGTCGCCACGAACGCGTCCGCGCTCTCGTGCACGGGCACCGGGACCGGCGGCACCGGCACCAGGTCGGCCAGCGAGCGCCGCAGTTCGTCCTGCGCGCCCGGGATGTCCGCGCGGCGCGCGTAGCGGGCCCAGTGGCCCCGCTCCGGCTCCGGAAACGCGGCCAGCGGCTCGTACACCCGCAGATACGCGGCATAGGGGACGAGCACCGAGGAGGGGACCGACATGTCGCAAATCCTTCCACGCCCGTACTCCGCGAGGGGGTGATCCTCGGCACTGCTTCCCTGCTACGGCCAGGTAGGACTTACCCTGCTCCCGACCTGGTCCCACCCCCACCCGCAGGGGGGACCTTCCGCCGCTTCGTTTTGGGAGTCACCACCGTGACCGATGTGACCGGCGTTCCTGATGTACTGCACACCCTGTTCCACTCGGAGCAGGGCGGCCACGAGCAGATCGTGCTGTGCCAGGACCGCGCCACCGGCCTCAAGGCCGTCATCGCTCTCCACAACACCGCCCTGGGCCCCGCCCTCGGCGGCACCCGCTTCTACCCGTACGCCACCGAGGCCGAGGCGATCGCCGACGCGCTGAACCTCTCCCGCGGCATGTCGTACAAGAACGCCATGGCCGGCCTGGACCACGGCGGCGGCAAGGCCGTCATCATCGGCGACCCCGAGAAGATCAAGACCGAGGAACTGCTCCTCGCCTACGGACGCTTCGTCGCCTCCCTCGGCGGCCGCTACGTCACCGCGTGCGACGTCGGCACCTACGTCGCCGACATGGACGTCGTCGCCCGGACCAACCGCTGGACCACCGGCCGCTCGCCCGAGAACGGCGGCGCCGGCGACTCCTCCGTCCTCACCGCCTTCGGCGTCTTCCAGGGCATGCGCGCCTCCGCGCAGCACCTGTGGGGCGACCCCACGCTGCGCGGCCGCAAGGTCGGCGTCGCGGGCGTCGGCAAGGTCGGCCACTACCTGGTCGAGCACCTGGTCGCCGACGGCGCCGAGGTCGTGATCACCGATGTCCGCGAGGAGTCGGTGCGCCGGATCACCGAGAAGTTCCCGCAGGTCACCGTCGCCGCCGACACCGACGCCCTGATCCGCACCGAGGGCCTGGACGTCTACGCCCCGTGCGCCCTGGGCGGCGCGCTGAGCGAGGAGACCGTGCCGTTCCTCACCGCGGCCATCGTCTGCGGCGCGGCCAACAACCAGCTGGCCCACCCCGGCATCGAGAAGGACCTCGTGGAGCGCGGCATCCTCTACGCGCCCGACTACGTGGTCAACGCCGGTGGTGTGATCCAGGTCGCCGACGAGCTCCACGGCTTCGACTTCGACCGCTGCAAGGCCAAGGCCACGAAGATCTTCGACACCACTCTCGAGATCTTCGCACGTGCGAAGTCCGACGGCATTCCGCCGGCCGCCGCGGCCGACCGGATCGCCGAGCAGCGCATGGCGGAGGCCCGCGGGGCCTGAGCTTGACAGGAACGGTCCGCCGATCGGCGAGCGATTCGCGAGACTTCGCTCACGCCGATCGGCGGGTCGGACCTCAAGAAGAGGTTAAAATCGCGATTGACCAGCGAGGACAGGGCACCTCCATGGTTCTGTACCGGGGTATGTGATGCGCACGGCGTACCGTAGACCGACGGAAACAGGTACCGTTGAAGCCCTACGGACCGGTCTCTCTTCGAGAGTCCGTTTCGGATCATGAACGCGTGTCAAGACTCTGGGGCCAGAGAGCCCCGTCACCGAGGGGGTCGAGCCATGGGGCGCGGCCGGGCAAAGGCCAAGCAGACCAAGGTCGCCCGCCAGCTGAAGTACAGCAGCGGCGGGACTGACCTGTCGCGTCTGGCCAGCGAGCTGGGCGCATCGACTTCGAGCCAGCCGCCGAATGGCGAGCCGTTCGAGGACGACGACGAGGAAGACGACCCGTACGCGCAGTACGCGGATCTCTACAACACGGACGACGAGGACGAGGACGACGAGTCCGGTCCGGCGTCCTCCCAGCGTCGCGCTTGACCTTCTGAACGTCGAAACCCGGTCCGGGGTACCCGGACCGGGTTTCTGCGCTGTCCGGGTACGGACGGGCGGTCGGGGCGGGCCCTTGGCGGAAACGCCGAAGGAGCGCCCCTCGGAGAGGCGCTCCTTCGTAGGTTCTGCGGCTTCCTAGCTCGCGTAGTCGCCGACCAGCTCCGCGCCGGTCTCCCTGTCGCCGCGCTCGGTGATCTCACCGGCGACCCAGGACTCGACGCCGCGGTCGGCCAGGGTGGTGAGGGCCGCGTCCACGGAGTCGGCGGGCACCACGGCCATCATGCCGACGCCCATGTTCAGGGTCTTCTCCAGCTCCAGGCGCTCGACCCGGCCGGCCTTGCCGACGAGGTCGAAGACGGCGCCGGGCGCCCAGGTCGAGCGGTCCACGACGGCGTGCAGACCGTCCGGGATCACCCGGGCCAGGTTGGCGGCGAGGCCGCCGCCCGTGATGTGGCTGAAGGCGTGCACCTCGGTCGTCCGGGTGAGCGCGAGGCAGTCCAGCGAGTAGATCTTGGTGGGCTCCAGGAGCTCCTCGCCCAGGGTCCGGCCGAACTCCTCGACCTGCTGGTCGAGGGTCATGCCGGCCCGGTCGAAGACCACGTGGCGGACGAGCGAGTACCCGTTGGAGTGAAGACCCGAGGACGCCATGGCGATGACGGCGTCACCCGTACGGATGCGATCCGCGCCGAGCAGGCGGTCGTGCTCCACGACACCGGTGCCCGCGCCGGCGACGTCGAAGTCGTCCGGGCCGAGCAGGCCCGGGTGCTCGGCGGTCTCGCCGCCGACCAGGGCGCAGCCGGCCAGGACGCAGCCCTCGGCGATGCCCTTGACGATGGCGGCGACCCGCTCGGGGTGGACCTTGCCGACGCAGATGTAGTCGGTCATGAAGAGCGGCTCGGCGCCGCAGACGACGATGTCGTCCATGACCATGGCGACCAGGTCGTGGCCGATGGTGTCGTACACGCCCATCTGGCGGGCGATGTCGACCTTCGTGCCGACGCCGTCGGTGGCCGAGGCGAGCAGCGGACGCTCGTAGCGCTTGAGGGCGGAGGCGTCGAAGAGGCCGGCGAAGCCGCCGAGGCCGCCGAGGACCTCGGGGCGCTGGGTCTTCTTCACCCACTCCTTCATGAGCTCGACGGCGCGGTCGCCCGCTTCGATGTCGACGCCCGCGGAGGCGTAGCTGGCGCCGCCCTCGGCAGGGGGGTGCTGAGACATGGCTTCAGAGCTTTCGTGTCGTCGTGCTGCTCGTACCGCTCGCGCCGCGGGTCGCGGCGCGAGCGACGGGGGTCTTACGGGCGGCGCAGGGCGTCGGCGGCCGCGGTGGCGGCGGGGCCGGCGGCCAGCTCGGTCTCCAGGAGCTGCTTGCCCAGCAGCTCCGGGTCCGGAAGCTCCATCGGGTACTCGCCGTCGAAGCAGGCGCGGCACAGGTTGGGCTTCTGGATGGTGGTCGCCTCGATCATCCCGTCGAGCGAGATGTACGAGAGCGAGTCCGCACCGAGCGACCTGCCGATCTCCTCGACCGACATGCCGTTGGCGATCAGCTCCGCGCGGGTGGCGAAGTCGATGCCGAAGAAGCAGGGCCACTTCACCGGCGGCGAGGAGATCCGGATGTGGACCTCGGCGGCGCCGGCCTCGCGGAGCATCCGGACCAGCGCGCGCTGGGTGTTGCCGCGGACGATCGAGTCGTCGACGACCACGAGGCGCTTGCCCTTGATGACTTCCCGGAGGGGGTTCAGCTTCAGCCGGATGCCCAGCTGGCGGATGGTCTGCGAGGGCTGGATGAAGGTCCGGCCGACGTAGGCGTTCTTGACCAGGCCGGCGCCGAACGGGATGCCGGAGGCCTCCGCGTAGCCGATCGCGGCCGGGGTGCCGGACTCCGGCGTCGCTATCACCAGGTCGGCCTCGACGGGGGCCTCCTTGGCGAGCCGGCGGCCCATCTCCACGCGGGAGAGGTACACGTTCCGGCCGGCGATGTCGGTGTCGGGGCGGGCCAGGTACACGTACTCGAAGACACAGCCCTTGGGCTTCGCTTCCGCGAATCGCGAGGTGCGGATGCCGTTCTCGTCGATGGCGATCAGCTCGCCCGGCTCGACCTCGCGGACGAAGGTCGCACCGCAGATGTCGAGGGCGGCGCTCTCGGAGGCGACGACCCAGCCGCGCTCGAGACGGCCGAGCACCAGCGGGCGGATGCCCTGCGGGTCACGGGCCGCGTAGAGGGTGTGCTCGTCCATGAAGACGAGGGAGAAGGCGCCCTTGACGTCGGGGAGGATCTTCGTGGCGGCCTGCTCGATGGTGAGCGGCGTGCCGTCCTCGGCCACCTGGCCCG
Organism: Streptomyces sp. NPDC127114; assembly: GCF_042677525.1. NCBI lineage: Bacteria > Bacillati > Actinomycetota > Actinomycetes > Kitasatosporales > Streptomycetaceae > Streptomyces > Streptomyces sp. NPDC127114. The sequence goes on along the minus strand of NZ_JBHXTJ010000013.1, from coordinate 123,457 downwards.
CGAGCAGCGCGGTGACCAGGTCGGTGTCGTTGGTGGCGGCGACCCGGTTGGTGCGGCCCTCCTTCTTGGGGAGGTCGGCGACCATCTCGGCCAGCTGCGCCGTGTTCACCAGGTTGCCGTTGTGGCCGAGCGCGATGGAGCCGTGGGCGGTCGCCCGGAACGTCGGCTGCGCGTTCTCCCACACGGAGGCTCCGGTGGTCGAGTAGCGGGCGTGACCGACCGCGATATGACCCTGGAGGGAACCGAGAGAAGTCTCGTCGAAGACCTGGGACACGAGGCCCATGTCCTTGAAGACGAGGATCTGGGAGCCGTTGCTTACCGCGATTCCCGCGGATTCCTGGCCCCGATGCTGGAGGGCGTAGAGCCCGAAGTACGAGAGCTTTGCGACCTCTTCACCCGGAGCCCAGACACCGAAGACGCCACAAGCGTCCTGGGGGCCTTTCTCACCGGGGAGCAGATCGTGATTGAGTCGACCGTCTCCGCGTGGCACGCCACCGAGTGTAGGCGAGATCGACCATCGGTCCGAATTCGCGGACGGGGCGTGATAGGCCCTCCCGGCGGCCCGTAGGATCGCACGAACTGATCCTTGGTTCCTTGTCGGAGCCCACAAAGCAAGGCCCCCAAGGGTTACCGGTCGGTAGCCAAGATCCGAGCCGTACCGAGCGGACGCTCGTACGGTACGGGGCGAACGGTCGGGATGTGACGGAGTCCACGGTGCGGAACGGTCGTTGACACCCCCGGCGGCCCTCCGCCAGGCTTGCCGATCATGCAGCCCGTCAGCGACGTCGACCTCTCGGTCACCCTTGTGGCGCGCCGGCACGTGGACCTGGCCCGTGTCGCGAGCGCGATCTGTCGCCGCGCCTGAACCCTCTTCTCGTGAGGCGCCCGGCTTCTCAGCCCTCGCGCCCTTCCCGCCGCCTTCGCGCAGGCATCACACGCCGGCTTCCTCCGGCGTCCCACGCTGCATTCCCACCAGGAGACCCGTATGTCCACGCCCCTGTCCCGGCGTGCCCTCGGCGGTGCCGCCGTCGGCGCCGCCGCAGGAGTCGCCCTCGGCGCCTCGGCACCCACCGCTTCCGCCGCTCCCACTGCCGCCGCCCCGGCCGACGGCGCCGCCTCTGCCTCTGCCTCTGCCGAGGAGCGGCCGTTCCGCGCCGCGCCCGGACGCCACTCCAAGCGGCCCCACATCCTCTTCATCCTCGGCGACGACCTCGGCTGGGCCGACCTCTCCTCCTACGGCTCCCCGCACATCCGCACCCCGCACCTGGACCGGCTCGCGCGCCAGGGACTCCGCTTCACGAACGCCTACTCCGGCTCCGCCACCTGCTCCCCCACCCGGTTCAGCCTCTACACCGGCCGCTACCCGGGCCGCACCAAGGGCGGACTCGCCGAACCCATCGCCGACAAGTCCGTCGGCCTGGACCCCACCCACCCCACGCTCGCCTCCCGGCTGCGCGACGCCGGCTACACCACCGCGCTCATCGGCAAGTGGCACTGCGGCTACCTGCCCGACTACTCCCCCACCCGCTCCGGCTGGGACGAGTTCTTCGGCAACTTCGGCGGCGCCCTGGAGTACTACTCCAAGCTCGGCCTCGGCGGCGAGTACGACCTCTACGAGGGCGACGCCACGTACAAGGACCTGCGCTACTACACGCGCATCCTCACCGAGCGGGCGAGCGAGTACGTGAGCCGCGACCACGACCGGCCCTTCCTCCTCAACCTGAACTTCACCACCCCCCACTGGCCGTGGATCGCCGACGGCGACGAGGAGGCGAGCGCCGAGATCGTCCGCCGGATCAAGGCCGGCGACCGCTCCGCCCTGTGGCACCAGGACGGCGGCTCCATTGAGAAGTACAAGGAGATGGTCGAGGACCTCGACCGCTCCGTGGGGACGGTCCTCGCCGCGCTGAAGCGGGCGGGCCGCGAGCGCGACACCCTCGTCTTCTTCGGCAGCGACAACGGCGGCGAACGCTTCTCCTACAACTGGCCGCTCGCCGGCAACAAGGGCTCCCTCCAGGAGGGCGGCATCCGCGTCCCGTCGATCCTGCGCTGGCCCGCCCGGATCGACGGCGGCCAGGTCAGCGACCTGCCCGTCTTCTCGCCCGACTGGACCGCCACCCTCCTCGAACTGGGCGGCGCCCGCCCCCACCCCGCCTACCCGCTCGACGGCACCAGCCTCGCCGGACACCTCCTGCGCGGCGAGGACGTGCCCGAGCGCGACCTGTTCTGGCGGGTGCGCGGCGAGCGGGCGCTGCGCCGCGGCGACTGGAAGTACTACCGCGGCAAGAGCGGCCGCGACCAGCTGTTCAACCTCGCCGACGACGCCCGTGAACAGGCCGACCGGGCCCCGTACGAGCAGGCGCGGCTCGCCGAGCTGAAGGCCTCGTGGGAACGCACGGACGCCGGACTCCTCCCGTACGGCAGCTAGCGCCCAGGCCGTTTCTTTCGGATCAGGGCCGGATAGGCCGCGGCGTCTGCGGCCTAGCCCTCGACCGTTTCCGCGCGGGCCGTGAAGCCCTGGCCGTCCACGTCCGTGACGGTCAGGGTGCGGTGGTCCAGCCGGTAGGTGAGGGGGCCGTCGAGGGCGTCGTACAGCTTGGTCTCCAGGTCCATCTCCGGGCCCGTGCAGATCATCCGGGTCGTCGCGATCGCCCCGAGGGTGATCGTCTTCTCCGTGATCTTCGCGGGAGCGGAGACCCGGTTGCAGCCCAGGCGGCCGGTGAGCCTGCCGTCCTTGCCGAAGGTCAGCTTCGCCTTGCCCTCCGAGCCCGCCGGCAGCGAAGCGGCCGTGTCCCCGCTGAGCAGCGCGTCCACCGTCCAGGTCGTGCCGACCAGCGGGGAGCCCGACTCGGCGACCAGCTCCATGGTCCTGCGGCCGTCGGACGACGCCAGCGTGAGGCCCTTCTCCTGGAGCCTGCCCGTCAGCCTGCCGGTGAAGGCCTTCAGCAGCGCCCGTTCGAAGCGGTCGCGGTCGGCGGGACAGCCGATCATGGTGACCTCGTGCGAGGAGACGGTCAGCGTGTCGCCGTTCACGGCGACGGCGGCGCCGAAGCGGTTGCAGCCGCTGTTGCCCCGTGCGCGGCCGTTCTCCTCGATCTCCAGGCGCGCGCCGGGCGGCGCGACGGACCGGGTGCCGTCGACCGTGACCGCGGCGATCGTCCAGTGACTGCCGGCCAGGGGCAGGTCGGGGGTGTCCGTGTCGGCACCGGCGCCTGGGCCGGTGCCGCCCTCCGCGCCGCACGCGGCGAGCAGGGCGACGAGAGCGGTGACGGCGGCGGCGGCGAGTACGCGCGGCTTCTGCAGCATGCCGATGGGACGGGCCGCCCGGCGAGACGGTTCCGCCGGGCCGCCGACCGTCGGGCGGCCGAGCGGCGGGTCGCCGAGCGGCGGGCGGCCGACCGTCGCGCGTGGCCGGGGCCGTGCCCTTGGCCGTGGCGCCGGGCCGCGGCGCCGGCTCGGGGCCCCCTGCCCGTGGCCCGTGGCCCGTCAGGCCATCAGCGGCAGCAGCGCGGACAGGTCGGCCCGCTCGCCGCTGGCGCTGACCCGCGCCGCGTCCAGCTCCGTCGCCCAGTCGGTCCGCCCGGTCGCGAGCCGGATCCAGGTCAGCGGGTCCGTCTCGACCACGTTGGGCGGGGTGCCGCGGGTGTGCCGCGGGCCCTCGACGCACTGCACCACGGCGAACGGCGGCACCCGCATCTCCACCGCCCCGCCGGGCGCCTTCTCGGCGAGGGCGTCCGCGAGCAGCCGCGTGCAGGCGGCGAGCGCCTGCCGGTCGAGGGGAACGTCGAGGCCCGCGGCCCGGTTCAGGTCGTCGGTGTGGACGACGAGTTCGACGGTGCGGGTGACCAGGAAGTCACCGAGCCGCATGGGCCCGATCCACAGGTCGAGCACCCGGTCGTCGTCGTGCGTGGCGAGCGCCTCCGCGAGCCGGCTGCCGGCCCGCTCGTAGAGCTCGGGCAGCGGCGCCCCGGTGAGCGTCTCGCGGGCCGCGTCGGCGATCCTCCCGGACAGCGCGACGGTGGTGAAGGGCCACTGGTGCGGCAGGAGTTCGCCCTTGGCGGCCGGCGGGCGGCCGAGCGAGCCGGCCAGCGAGTCCGCGATCCACGCGACGTGCGCGGCGAGGTCGGCCACCGTCCACGCCCCCAGACCCGTCGGACGGTCCAGCTGGTCGGGCGCCAGCCCGGTCACGGCGTCGGCGACATGCCGGAACTGGGCGGACACGGCGGCGCGGATCTTGGCGGAGTCGTAGCTTCTGGCGCGCTTCTTGGCAGGTGGCATGGGCAGAGGCTAGCCCCGAGACTTGAGGGAGGGGGACGTCCGCTCACGAAAGGCAGTGGCGGGGCCATGACCCATCACGAGCACCCCGACGCGGCTCTGGTGCGCCGGGGCTACGAAGCGTTCAGCACCGGTGACACGGAGACGCTCGCCTCCCTCCTGACCGGCGACTGCACCCATCACTCGCCCGGCGAGAGCCAGATGTCCGGGCACTTCAAGGGCAGGGACAACGTTCTCGCCCACTACGGCAAGCTCATGGAGCTGACGGGCGGCACCTTCCGCGTCGAGCTGAAGGGCGTCTACCCGGACGGCAGGGGCCACGTCATGTCCGTCCACAAGTGGCACGGCGACCGGGGTGACCGGGGCATCGAGATGGAGGGCGGGCTCTTCTTCACGATCATCGGCGACAAGGTCTCCGACATCGACGAGTGCGTCGCGGACATCGTCGAGTCGGACGCGTTCTGGGGATCGGCCGACTGACTCCGCACGCGGCGAAGCCCCCGCCCGGGAAGGGCGGGGGCTCGTCTCCGTACTTCGTACCCCGTACTCCGTACGGCAGGACGTCAGGCCAGCAGGCCCGGGATCGTCGCCTCGTGCACGGCGCGCAGCTCCTCCAGGGAGGCACTGAACTCGCCCTGCACCTCGACCGCGTCCCCGTCGACGACACCGATCCGGGTCGCCGGCAGGCCCCGCGCACCGCACATGTCGGTGAAGCGGAGCTCCTCGCTGCGCGGGACGGACACGACCGCACGGCCGGCCGACTCGCTGAAGAGGAAGGTGAACGCGTCCAGGCCCTCGGGCACGACCAGGCGCGCGCCGTTGCCGCCGCGCAGGCAGGACTCGACGACCGCCTGGACGAGTCCGCCGTCGGACAGGTCGTGGGCCGCGTCGATCATGCCGTCGCGCGAGGCCGAGATGAGGATCTCGCCGAGCAGCTTCTCCCGGTCGAGGTCCACGGCCGGCGGCATGCCGCCGAGGTGCTGGTGGATCACCTCGGACCAGGCCGAGCCGCCGAACTCCTCCTTGGTGTCGCCGAGCAGGTAGAGGAGCTGGCCCTCTTCCGCGAAGGCGATCGGGGTACGGCGGTTGACGTCGTCGATCACACCGAGGACGGCCACGACGGGCGTCGGGTGGATGGCGACGTCACCGGTCTGGTTGTACAGCGACACGTTGCCGCCGGTGACCGGGGTGCCGAGCGCGAGGCAGCCGTCCGCGAGACCACGGGTGGCCTCGGCGAACTGCCACATGACCGCCGGGTCCTCGGGCGAACCGAAGTTCAGGCAGTCCGAGATGGCGAGCGGCTTGGCGCCGGAGGCGGCGACGTTGCGGTACGCCTCCGCCAGCGCGAGCTGCGCACCGGTGTACGGGTCGAGCTTGGCGTACCGGCCGTTGCCGTCGGTCGCCATGGCCACGCCCAGGTTCGACTCCTCGTCGATCCGGACCATGCCGGCGTCCTCGGGCTGGGCGAGCACGGTGTTGCCCTGCACGAAGCGGTCGTACTGGTCGGTGATCCACGCCTTGGAGGCCTGGTTCGGGGAGCCGACCAGCCTGAGGACCTGGTCCTTCAGCTCGGCGCCGTCCTGCGGGCGGGCCAGCTTGCCGGCGTCGTCGGCCTGGAGGGCGTCCTGCCACACCGGGCGCTCGTACGGCCGGTGGTAGGTCGGGCCCTCGTGGGCGACGGTGCCCGGGGGCACGTCCACGATCAGCTCGCCGTGCCAGTAGATCTCCAGGTGGTCGCCGTCCGTGACCTCACCGATGACGGTGGCGGTGACGTCCCACTTCTCGCAGATCTCCATGAAGCGGTCGACGTGCTGCGGCTCGACGATCGCGCACATGCGCTCCTGCGACTCGCTCATGAGGATCTCCTCCGGCGAGAGCGTCGCGTCGCGCAGCGGCACGGTGTCGAGCTCGACCCGCATGCCGCCGGAGCCGGCCGAGGCCAGCTCGGAGGTGGCGCAGGACAGACCGGCGCCGCCGAGGTCCTGGATGCCCGCGACCAGCTTCTCCTTGAAGATCTCCAGGGTGCACTCGATGAGGAGCTTCTCCTGGAACGGGTCGCCGACCTGGACGGCGGGGCGCTTCTTGGGCTTGCCCGTGCCATCGGCACTATCAGACGCAGCGTCGAAGGTCTCGGACGCGAGGACCGAGACGCCGCCGATGCCGTCGCCGCCGGTGCGGGCGCCGTAGAGGATGACCTTGTTGCCGGGGCCGGAGGCCTTGGCGAGGTGGATGTCCTCGTGCTTCATGACGCCGATGCAGCCGGCGTTGACCAGCGGGTTGCCCTGGTAGCAGGAGTCGAAGACGACCTCGCCGCCGATGTTGGGCAGGCCCAGGCAGTTGCCGTAGCCGCCGATGCCGGCGACGACACCGGGCAGCACGCGCTTGGTGTCGGGGTGGTCGGCGGCGCCGAAGCGCAGCGGGTCGACCACGGCGACCGGGCGGGCACCCATGGCGAGGATGTCGCGGACGATGCCGCCGACGCCGGTGGCCGCGCCCTGGTAGGGCTCGATGTAGCTCGGGTGGTTGTGCGACTCGACCTTGAAGGTGACCGCGTAGCCCTGGCCGACGTCGACGACGCCCGCGTTCTCGCCGATGCCGACGAGCATGGCGTCGTTCTCGGGGGCCTTCTCGCCGAACTGCTTCAGGTGGACCTTGCTGCTCTTGTACGAGCAGTGCTCGGACCACATGACGGAGTACATGGCGAGCTCGGCGCCGGTGGGACGGCGGCCGAGGATCTCGCGGATGCGCGCGTACTCGTCCTCCTTGAGGCCGAGCTCCTTCCAGGGCTGCTCGCTGTCCGGCGTCTCGCTCGCGTGCTTGACGGTGTCGAGGCTCATCAGGCGTTGACCAGCTTCTTGAGGATCGAGGTGAAGAAACCGAGTCCGTCGGTCTTGCCGGTGCCGACCAGCGGCTCGACGGCGTGCTCGGGGTGCGGCATGAGGCCGACGACGTTGCCCGCGGCGTTGGTGATGCCCGCGATGTCGCGCAGCGAGCCGTTGGGGTTCATGTCCAGGTAGCGGAAGGCCACCCGCCCCTCGGCCTCCAGCTCGTCGAGCGTGCGCTCGTCGGCGACGTACCGGCCGTCCATGTTCTTGAGCGGGACCTCGATCTCCTGACCCTGGTGGTAGTCCGAGGTCCAGGCGGTCTCCGCGTTCTCCACCCGCAGCTTCTGGTCGCGGCAGATGAAGTGGAGGTGGTTGTTGCGCAGCATGGCGCCCGGCAGCAGGTGGGCTTCGGTGAGGATCTGGAAGCCGTTGCAGATGCCGAGGACGGGCATGCCCGCCTTCGCCTGCTCGATGATCGTCTCCATCACCGGCGAGAAGCGGGAGATGGCTCCGGCCCGCAGGTAGTCGCCGTAGGAGAAGCCGCCCGCGAGGACCACCGCGTCGACCTGCTTGAGGTCCTTGTCGCGGTGCCACAGCGGGACGGGCTCGGCGCCCGCGAGGCGGGCGGCGCGCAGCGCGTCCCGGTCGTCGAGCGTTCCGGGGAACGTGACGACGCCGATGCGTGCGGTCACGACTCCACCTTCACGATGAAGTCTTCGATCACGGTGTTGGCAAGGAAGGTTTCGGCCATCTCATGGATGCGGGCGAGGGCGGCCTCGTCGACCGGCCCCTCCACCTCCAGCTCGAAGCGCTTCCCCTGGCGGACGTCGGCGATCCCGTCGAATCCGAGGCGGGGCAGTGCACGCTGCACCGCCTGTCCCTGCGGGTCGAGGATCTCCGGCTTGAGCATGACGTCGACTACGACGCGTGCCACTGGCACTCCCGGTGGTGTGTTGCGTGGGCGGTTCCCTCAGCGTACCTGCCTCCAAAATCTACGCGAGTAGAAGTCTGAAGGATCCTACAAAGCGCACCGAAACACCACGCCGGTTAATTCAAGCGGAATACTGCCCGCCACCGCCCGCCGACCGTGACACGCGGAAACAATTGCCTGGGCTTCACAATGCGACACCCACCGCTGTACAAAGGAATACAGAGGAACGCAATATTGCCCCCGGGTGGCCGTCGTATCGGCATCGTCGCACGTCAGGGCGGTGTCGACCCCTCAGACGACACGGCGATCCGCAGGAAAGGACCGATATCCGTGGCTCAGCGAGTAGTGGTCACTCTCTTCGACGACATCGACGGCGGAGAAGCGGCGGAAACGGTCGCGTTCGGCCTGGACGGGAAGATGTACGAGATCGACCTGAATCCCGCCAATGCAAAGAAACTGCGCAAGGTCCTCGCCCCGTACCTGGCCGCGGGCCGCAAGGTGAGTGCGGCAGGTCACAGAAAGAGCGGCAAGCCGGTCGACGGCGACTACAAGCACACCACCCTCGAGCCCGACCCGGCCGCCGTACGCGCCTGGGCCCAGTCCAACAAGCTCGACGTGCCGGCCCGCGGCCGCATCCCCAAGCGGGTCTACGAGGCCTTCCGGGCCGCCGGCTGAGCCGATTTGCCATGCACCCCCCATGATCCGCTAGAGTCTGGATCACGCCGAGGGGCGAGGCCGCAAAGCCGAGTCCCACGCAGCGTGCGGGTGTAGTTCAGTAGCAGAACAGCCCCCTTCCAGGGGGAAGGCGCAGTGTGCGATCCCTGTCACCCGCTCTGCATCACGATGACGGACCACTCCGGTGGATCAGGTAGAGTGGTGCTCGCACCGCCCGGTGAAAGCCGGTCGGAGGCATGCGGACGTGGCTCAGTTGGTAGAGCATCACCTTGCCAAGGTGAGGGTCGCGAGTTCGAATCTCGTCGTCCGCTCAGGGAGCGAAGGCCCCGGTTCTCAGGAACCGGGGCCTTCGTCGTATCCCCTCGGCCCATCGGCTTTCCCCGCCCTTCGATGCACCCCATCCGTCCCTGTGGCGACGGCCACAGGGCGCGGGCCGGGAAACGGTGTGATTCGCCCCCGCAATCCTGTGTATAGTTAGCAGCGCGCTACGGCGCATGCGGACGTGGCTCAGTTGGTAGAGCATCACCTTGCCAAGGTGAGGGTCGCGAGTTCGAATCTCGTCGTCCGCTCCATGAAGAAGCCCCCGGTCGATCCGACCGGGGGCTTTCTCGTTGTCTCAGGACCAGCGGTTGCCGGTGAGCAGCTCGTACGCCTCCACGTACTTGGCGCGGGTCCGCTCCACGACCTCCTGCGGCAGCGCCGGCGGCGGCTGCTCGCTCTTGCGGTCCCAGCCGGAGGCCGGCGACGTCAGCCAGTCCCGCACGAACTGCTTGTCGTACGAGGGCTGGGCACGGCCCGGCTGCCACTGGTCGGCCGGCCAGAAGCGGGAGGAGTCCGGGGTGAGGACCTCGTCGGCGAGGACCAGGCGCTCGCCCTCCGGGGTGGACTCGAAGCCGAATTCGAACTTGGTGTCGGCCAGGATGATCCCGCGCTCGCGGGCGATGTCCCGGGCCCGGCTGTAGACGGCGAGGGTCATCTGGCGCAGCACGGCGGCCGTCTCGGCGCCGACCTGGCGGGCCACCTCCTCGTACGCGACGTTCTCGTCGTGGTCGCCGACGGCGGCCTTCGTCGCCGGGGTGAAGATCGGCGCGGGCAGCTCGGAGCCGTCGGTCAGGCCCTCGGGCAGCGCGAGACCGCAGACGGTGCGGGACTCCTCGTACTCGACCAGGCCGGAACCCGTGAGGTAGCCGCGGGCCACGCACTCGACCGGAACCATGTTCAGGGACTTGCAGATCAGCGTGCGGCCGGCCCAGTCGGCGGGCGCGCCGGCCGGGAGTTCGGTCGACAGGACGTGGTTCGGGGCCAGGTCGGCGAGCCGGTCGAACCACCACAGCGAGAGCTGGGTGAGCACCCGGCCCTTGTCGGGGATCTCGGTGGGCAGCACCCAGTCGTACGCGGACATGCGGTCGCTCGCCACCATGACGAGGTCGCCCGCCTCGTTGCGGTACAGGTCGCGAACCTTGCCCGTGTGGAGATGGGTGAGGCCCGGGACCTGGACGGGTTCGGGCTTTTCTACGAATCCGGACACGGTTCCTCCGCGTAGGTTGATCCAGGAGCGTGTCCGATTCTCCCTCACCGGGGCCGGCATCCGGCCGCCGGGCCCTGTGACGCCCCGCTCAGTCCGCCTGCCGGCTCTCCGCCGGGCCCCCGCCCGGGCCGCGCTCAGTCCCTCTTGCAGATGCGGTCGAGGAGGTTCGCGGTGGCGCGCTGGACACGGGTGTCGACATGGCCGGGCCGGTCGAGCGCCGGCGACCAGGCGAAGGTGCCGGAGGCGAAGACCCAGGCGCCGGACGGGGCCCGGTAGAGGCTCGTCTCCTGGTGCCGCCGCACGCCCTCGCTGTCCCGGTAGGGCGAGTGGGCGAGCAGGATGCGGCCCTGGTGCTCGGGCAGCGCGGTGCGCGGGAAGTAACGGTCGGCCTCGCCCGCGACCAGGCCCGGGATCTCGTCGCCCTCGCCCGCGCCGGTGGCCTCCCAGAGCCAGTGGTCCGCGTTCCGTACGACCAGCGGGTGCGGTTCGGGCACCCGGCCCGCGTACTGGATGCCGAGCAGCTGCTGCTCGGGCCGGTCGACCTCGCGCCAGAGCGCCGGGCGGCCCGGGCCGCGGCGCTTGCGGCAGGTCAGGAGCCGGTCCGGGGCACCGGACGGCGAGGGCGCCAGGTCCACCTGCCAGTACATGGTGTTGGCGGACAGGAAGACCAGCGAGGTGCCCTGGTCGCGGGCGAGCTCGGCGGTCCGGCGCATGGGGACCGACCAGTACTCGTCGTGCCCCGGGAACACCAGGCCCCGGTAGCGGCTGGGATCCACCCGGCCCGCGTGCAGGTCACGGGTCTCCGCGTACGCCAGGTCGTAGCCGTAGCGCTCGGCCCAGCGGATGAAGTCGTAGGCGTGCCCGACGTGCAGCGGCAGGCCCGCGCCCGCGTACGGGCGGTCGAAGGAGACGGTGACGGCCGCCTCCTCCTCGCCGAGCAGCCGCCCCTCCTCGTCCCACGCGTGGTAGAGGCTGGCGCCGGTGCGGCCGTCCTCCGGATAGAGGTTGTACGCCTGCCAGGTCACGTCCGGCAGGACGAGCAGCAGGTCCGCCGGATGGCTGTCGCGCACGGTGAAGGGGATGTGGGAGCGGTAGCCGCCGGCCGTGGTGAGCACGGCGACGTACGCTCCGATCGACCAGTACGAGGGGATCTGCAGCCGCCAGGACTGCCACCAGTGGTGGCAGGAGACGGTCCGGTCGGCGGCCAGCGGGGCCGGCTGGACGATCCCGGACAGCCGCGGACTCGTGGTGATCTTGGCGGCGCCGTCCCCGCCGTAGTGCCCGATGCGGTAGACGTCGACCGAGAACTGCTGCGGCGGGTCCACGGTGATGTGGAAGTCGATCGCCTCACCGGGCGCCACCGCCCCGTCGGACGCGAAGCCCTTGATCTGGCCGCGCACGTCGTCGGCGGTACGGGGGCCGCCGGCACCGCCGCGGGCCAGTGTCTCGTCCGCGTACCACGGCACCATCTGGCCGGTGTCGTCGAAATAGTTCTCGGAGCCGCGCAGCCAGGGCAGCGGGCCCTGGCCGAAGGGATCCGAGACGGCGTGGGCGAGCGCGCCCGACTCCCACCGCCTGATCTGCTCCGCCCCCATGTCGCGCCCTCCCTCGACTCCCCCGGTCGGCTGTTCGGCTGGTCGGCTGGTCAGTGCCTCTGGTGTCTGCCTGCTGATGGTGCCTCTGTCAGTGCCGGTCTCCAGCACATCACATAACGCACCCACTCCGTCACCGTTCGTCGTGAATTGACGAGAGTGGAAGACGGCCCTCCGGGTGGCGAGGCCGGCGGCGGCGCGCCGGGACGGGCCCGGGGCCCGCCGTCACACCAGGCGGACGGGCTTCTCCGGGCGGACCCCGGTCCTGGTCAGCCAGGCGCGCAGCGGCCGTGGGTCGCCGTCCTCGACCAGGCACAGCACGGCGGGCGCGAGATCGGTACTCCGCTCGCCCCGTACGAACAGGGCCGGGCCGTCCAGCCAGTCGAGGCCCGGAGCCGCGTCCGCCGAGTCCACGGCGGCGCAGCAGACCATCGCGGCGACGTGGTCGGCGAGCAGGTCGCGACCGGTGCGGGGCGGCTGGAGCGGGAACAGCGGCAGCGGCCCGTCGGGCCCCTCGGCGGCCGGCGCGGCCGGTCGCAGCCCTTCCTCGCGCGCCGTCTGCGCGGTGAGCGCGGCGGCGAGGGCGTCGGCGGCTTCCGCCGGCGCATCCGCGGGGGCTTGGGTCGGTGCTTCCGTGGCGGCTTCCGCGGGGGCTTGCGTCGGTGCTTCCGCGGGGGCTTCCCCCGGCGCTTCCGCAGGGGCTTGCGTCGGTGCCTCCGTGGCGGCTTCCGCCGACACCCCGGCGGCCGCTTGCGTCGGTGCTTCCGCGGCGGCTTCGGCGGGGGCTTCCGTCGGTGCCTCCGTGGCGGCTTCCTCCGACACCCCCGAGGCGGCTTCCGTCGGTGCTTCCGTGGCGGCTTCCTCCGACGGCGACGGCCGGGTCGTCGGGGGCGGGGATGCGCCCTCACCCTCGCCCTCGCCTTCGCTCCCGTCGGCGCTGGTGTCCATGGGGCCCGTCGTGAGGTGGGCCATGATCCGGGCGAGGGTCGGGGCGTCGGCGGCGGCGCCCGACGGTGCGGGGCTGGGCGGGGTGCTCAGGCCCAGCCGGTCCAGGACCTGGTGGAGGCGGGCCGCGTCGGCGCGCCACTTGCGGTCGACGACCTCCTCCGCGTACTCGCTCCACTCCACCGGGGCCCAGTCCGCGCTCGGCTCGGCCGGAGCGCCGTGGAAGAGCCGGGCGGCGAGCAGCGAGGCCGCCTCGTCGACCGCGCCCGGCTCCTCCAGGAGGTCACAGGCGGGCCGCTCCCCGAGCCGCGAGGTGAAGCCGTCGGCGAGCCGGTCGCGACGGGACAGCTCTGTGAGCGCCGAGACCACGCCCGCGTCGAGGCGCGCGGGCCAGCGGCCCATCCGCCAGGCGGGCAGCGCCACGCGGGTGAGCAGCCGGTCCCAGCCCGCATAGGCCAGACCGACCTGCTCCTGGGCGACGATCCGCACCCCGTAGTCCACGGCCTGGGCGCGCTCGGAGCCGGCCGCGGCGACGCCGCGCTCCATTTCGGCGGCATGGCCGCGGCAGCCCTTCAGCATGATCCCGGCCAGCCGGCCGACGCCCAGCGCGCCGAGCCTGCGGACCGGGTCGAGGCCGGGGCGCCGGGGCACGGCGACGGCCGCGTCGAGACCGCGGACGAAGCGGCGGGCGGCCGCTATGTCGGGGTGCGCCGCCGGTCCCGTGCCGGCGACGACCGGGGCGAGGACCGCGCGCAGCTCTCCGACCCGCATCCACCAGAGGAAGGGCGAGCCGATGACGAGGACGGGCGCCTCGCCGGCGGCGTGCCGGCGGTGCGTGGGGTGGGAGCGGTCCTCGAGCCAGCTGTCGCAGTCGGGCGTCAGGGCTATCGCGGAGGGCGCGGGAACGCCGAGCCGGTCGGCGAGGTCGCGCACCAGCCGGTAGAGGTCGGGGGCCGCGCTCTCGGCGAGCTCGACCGTCGGCGTCACGGCCGGCTCGGAGCGGGCGACGACCGTCGCGACGGCCGCCGCGACGAGCAGCACGACCACGGCGAGGACGGTCACCACCCAGCGGGCGGCGTCCCAGCCGGAGCCGGTCATGTGGCCGGTGATCCCGCCCGCGTACAGGACGACGGCGACGGCGGCGGGAAGCACCGCGAGGCCGAGTGCCCTGCCGCGCACGCGGAGCACCGCGAGGGCCCGGGCGCGCGCGGCGCGCGCGCCGAGCTCGTCGCCGGCCGCTGAACCCGTACCGGTCACGCCGTACATCACCCCCTCCTGCCCTGGTCGGGACTGCCCGTGGCGGTGTTGCTCACTCCCCCACTGTGGCACCCGGCACTGACATCGCAATGTCGGTGGGCCAAGTGCCGGAACGCTTTCGCCGCACCCTAGTTGGGGCTTCGGCGGGCGTCATCCAGATGGGCGAGTCGTCACCCGATGGAATGGCTTTGGGCAAAGGTGATGACGGTGGCGCGGCCGTGCGGTTCACTGCGCGGCCGCGCCTCTTTCCGCCGCGCTCAGGCCCCGGAGGCCTTCAGCGCGATGTCCGTACGGTGCTGCGAGCCGTCAAGACGGATGCGGCCGACCGCCGCGTAGGCACGCTCGCGGGCCTCGGCCAGGTCCGTTCCGGTGGCGGTGACCGAGAGCACCCGGCCGCCCGCGCTCAGGACGGTGTCGCCGTCCCGCTTCGTACCGGCGTGGAGCACGTACGCGTGCGGCGCGTCCTGCTCCGCGACCTCGGCCAGACCCTCGATCGGGTCGCCGGTGCGCGGGGTGCCCGGGTAGTTGTGGGAGGCGACGACCACGGTGACGGCGGCCTCGTCGCGCCAGGCGAGCGGCGCCTGGTCGGCGAGGGTGCCGTTGGCGGCGTTCAGGAGGACGCCGCCCAGCGGGGTCCTGAGGCGGGCCAGGACGACCTGCGTCTCCGGGTCGCCGAAGCGCGCGTTGAACTCGATGACCCGGACGCCCCGGCTGGTGAGCGCGAGACCCGCGTACAGCAGGCCGGAGAACGGGGTGCCCCGGCGGCGCAGCTCGTCGACCGTCGGCAGCAGGACGGTCTCCATGACCTCGTCGACCAGCTTGGGGTCGGCCCACGGCAGCGGCGAGTAGGCGCCCATTCCGCCGGTGTTCGGGCCCTCGTCGCCGTCGAGCGCGCGCTTGAAGTCCTGCGCGGGCTGCAGCGGGAGGACGGTGACGCCGTCGGTGATGGCGAAGAGGGAGACCTCGGGGCCGTCCAGGTACTCCTCGATCACGACGCGGTCGCAGGCGAGGGCGTGCGCCCGGGCCTGCTCCAGGTCCTCGGTCACCACCACGCCCTTGCCGGCCGCGAGACCGTCGTCCTTCACGACGTACGGAGCGCCGAAGGCGTCGAGTGCCTCGTCGATCTCCTCCGGGGTGGTGCAGACGTAGCTGCGGGCGGTCGGCACGCCGGCCGCGGCCATGACGTCCTTGGCGAAGGCCTTGGAGCCTTCCAGCTGGGCGGCCTCCTGGGAGGGGCCGAAGACCGGGATGCCGGCCGCGCGGACGGCGTCGGCGACACCCGCGACGAGCGGGGCCTCCGGGCCGACGACGACGAGCTCGGCGCCGAGCTCGGTCGCGAGCGCGGCGACGGCGGCGCCGTCGAGCTGGTCGACGGGGTGGAGCTCGGCGACCTCGGCGATCCCGGCGTTGCCGGGCGCGCAGTGCAGAGCGGTGACGTCGGGATCGAGGGAGAGGGAGCGGCACAGGGCGTGTTCGCGGGCGCCGCCGCCGATGACGAGGACCTTCACGCCAGCCAGGGTAGCCCGCGGGCGCCCGTGATCTTTGTGCGGGCCGCTGAGCGGGACGCCCCTACTCGTTCGTGTATTCCTCCAGGACGGTGGCCCCGAGCTCGCGCACGATGAGCTCGTGCCCGGACAGCGCGGAGTCCACGAGGTCCGGGTCGTCCTCCTCGGGCACGTCGTCCTCGGGCGCGACCGGGGGCGGCGCCTGCGGCGTGTGGACCGGGGCGGGCGCCTGCTGCACAGGCGGCTGCGGCGGCTGCACGGGCGCGGGGGCCGGAGCCTGCGGCGCCGCCTGTACGGGCGCGGGTGCGGGCGCGGCGGCCTGCGGGGCCGGGGCGAACGCCTGGGCGGGAGCGGGCGCGGCCGGGCGGCCGCCGAAGCCGCCGGCGGCGGGCGGCGGGCTGGCGCCGCCCGAGGGATCGATGATCGCCTCGATCCGCCAGTGCACGTTGAACTGCTCGGCCAGGGCGGCCTTCAGGACGTCCTCGCTGCCGCTGCTCGCGAAGTTGTCGCGGGCGCCGGCGTTGAGGAAGCCGAGCTGCAGGGTGGTGCCGTCGAAGCCGGCGACCTGCGCGTTCTGCGAGAGCAGGATCCAGGTGAAGCGGCGCCGGTTCTTGACCGCCTCGAGGATCTGCGGCCACATGTTGCGCACCTGGCCTGCGCCCGCGGCCATGCCGCCGGGGGCGGCGGCAGCGGCGGGGGCCTGCGGGGCGGCCGGAGCCGGGGCCTGCGGGACCGCGGGGGCGTGGGCCTGCTGCGGCGCGGGAGCCGACGCACCGGGCCAGGCACCGGGCGCACCGCCGCCGGGCCGGGCGGCCCCGGGCCAGGCGCCGGGCCGGGGGCCCTCGGCGGCGGGAGCGGGAGCCGGCTGCTGCACGGCCGCGGGGGCCGGAGCCTGCTGGACGGGCTGCGGCTGGTGCTGGGGCTGCGCCGGAGCGGACACGGGCGGCGGCACATGCGCCTCGGCACCGGGCACGTACCCCATCTGCGGCGCGGGCGACGTGGTGGTGAAGACGGCGGCGGGCGGCGCCGCGGCGGCCCCGCGCTCCAGCCGGTCGAGGCGCGCCTGCATCGACCGCTCGTCGTCGAAGGCGGCGGGCAGCAGCACCCGCGCGCAGATCAGCTCCAGCTGGAGCCGCGGCGAGGTCGCGCCGCGCATCTCGGTGAGACCGGCGTTGACCAGGTCCGCGGCCCGGCTGAGCTCGGCGGCCCCGAACACGGAGGCCTGCGCCTGCATGCGCTCGATGACGTCGACCGGCGCGTCGACCAGACCCTTCTCGGCGGCGTCGGGAACGGCCGCCAGGATCACGAGGTCGCGCAGCCGCTCCAGAAGGTCGGCGACGAAGCGGCGCGGGTCGTTGCCGCCCTCGATCACCCGGTCCACGACCTCGAAGGCGGCGGCGCCGTCGCCGGCGGCGAAGGCGTCCACGACCGAGTCGAGCAGGGACCCGTCCGTGTAGCCGAGCAGGGACGTCGCCATGGCATACGTCACACCGTCGTCGGCGGCACCGGCGAGCAGCTGGTCCATCACGGACATCGAGTCACGCACGGACCCGGCACCGGCACGCACGACCAGCGGCAGCACCCCGTCCTCCACGGGGATGCCCTCGCGGCCGCAGACCTCGCCCAGGTACTCCCGCAGGGTGCCGGGCGGCACGAGCCGGAAGGGGTAGTGGTGCGTACGCGACCGGATGGTGCCGATGACCTTCTCGGGCTCGGTCGTCGCGAAGATGAACTTCAGATGCTCCGGCGGCTCCTCGACCACCTTCAGCAGGGCGTTGAAGCCCGCCGAGGTGACCATGTGCGCCTCGTCGATGATGTAGATCTTGTAGCGGCTGGAGGCGGGCCCGAAGAAGGCCTTCTCGCGCAGGTCACGGGCGTCGTCCACGCCACCGTGGGACGCCGCGTCGATCTCGATGACGTCGATCGACCCCGGCCCGTTCCGCGCGAGGTCCCGACAGGACTGGCACTCGCCGCAGGGCGTGGGCGTGGGACCCTTCTCACAGTTCAGACACCGCGCGAGGATCCGCGCACTGGTCGTCTTGCCGCAGCCGCGGGGCCCGCTGAACAGGTACGCGTGATTGACCCGGTTGTTCCGCAGCGCCTGCTGCAACGGGTCGGTGACATGCTCCTGCCCGATGACCTCGGCGAAGGACTCGGGGCGGTAGCGGCGGTACAGCGCGAGAGACGACACGTATACGAGGTTATAGGCGCCCACTGACAACCCGGGAACGGCACGGAACGCCAAGGAACACCGAGGAACACCTAGCGGACCGCCCGCCGACCGGGCACCGGCCCGGGAACGCAAGCGCCCCTCACGCACCCGCCAGAGCCGACCTACCCTTGCTGCCTTCCGGCCCTGGGGGAGTTCAGTCAGATAGCGCCACGTGAGGGGCTCCGCCCAGAGTACCCGATCCCGGCCCCCACTCGTCCCCCCTCACCCACCTGCGCCCTTCCCCCACCCTCCGCTCCACCACCCACCCCGGATCACGTGCGCGAGCACCCTCTCCGGTCATGTAATGTTCTCCACGGAGGATTCGCCTAGAGGCCTAGGGCGCACGCTTGGAAAGCGTGTTGGGGGCAACCCCTCACGAGTTCGAATCTCGTATCCTCCGCCACGGCTGACCAGCCGAAACGAAGGTCCCGACCGCATAGCGGCCGGGACCTTCGTCGTTCGCTGGTTGCAGTTTTGGTTGCAGTTCCCGTCTACCGCCCGTTGAGGACGGACCGGCACACGTTGCAGTACATGGCGGCGTTCCGCCCGTAGCGCCGCATCATCTGGCCGCAGCCGGCGCACAGACCGAGCTCCCACGGCGGGCATCCCAGCGCGGCGGAGGCTGCGGCGCGTTCCACGGTGGTGATCCGCATCGGGTTGCGGGAGCGCTGGACCGGCATGCGGGGAAGCGTGAAGCCGCCGGTCGGCTGGTCGAGATCACGAACAGGCCGGCCATCGCTGACGAACCAGCCCTCCTCGCCCGCTCGACAGTTACGGTCGATCTCCCGCTCGGCGAAGGTGATCAGGTCGTCCTCCTCTTCGACCGGGGCCGCAGGGAGAGGCGTCTTCTCACCGATGAGCTCCTGCCACAGCGCGCGGTCCTCGGCCGACACCCACATGTGCCGGCCGGCGCGGCCGCTTCCTCGGTTGGGCACGTAGACCGGGACGCTCTCGCCCGTCGCGCTCTGCAGGACTAGGTCCTCGATGAAGACCGGCTTCTTCTCCGGGAGGCACAGTGCGGGCACGAACCAGTCCGCGTGAATCGCGCCACAGTGGCCGGCACCCTCGCTGACGAGACAGTGGCGCTCGCTGCTCGCTACGCACTTCCAGACTTCGAGGTGCCGGTACCCGCCGCGGATCACCATCTCCTTGCCCTCCGCGATGTCCTTCCACGGCATGTCGTCGACCCGCGCCCAGGGAGCCCGGTCGATCAGGGAAGCCGTCCGGTCCTTCGCCACCCAGAGCGGGGTGATGCCGTACTCCCTGGCGTTGACCGAGCGCCGGTGCACGCTGCTGGGACTGAGGTGGTGGTACTGGATCTCTCAGCCGATCCGTATGCCGCCGGGCCCGGCGACGACGGCGTCCGAGACGCTGCGCCGGTTGCCGATGGGAACCTCGGCCTCGGCATCCAGGCCGTACCGCCCGGCGGTCTCGACGATCCGTTCCTTGGTGGCCTTGTGCTGGGCGCTCTCCGCCGGAGTCGCCTTGTGCGTGATCGGCAGGTGCGAGGCGACGAGCGGTCGCCGACCGCCCACGCGCCCCCGGCGGATGAACATCCAGGGCGACTTCCCGCCCGACTCCGACAGGCACTCGCGCTTCTCGTGGTGCGCCAGGCATTCGAGCAGTTGCGGGTCACGCTCGGAGACGCTGGCGGTGATCTCCTGGAGCAGATCGGGACGGTCCGGGTGACCGAGGTCGGGCAGGGACAGATTGATCTCTATGCCATATCCGGTGTGCCACACCCCATTTGCCATCTCCCCACCATAGGAAGGACCACTGACACTCCAACAGGGTGCGCGGTTAGAGGAGTTAGCAGCGGCGCTGCACTACCGAATCGCCGGGAGGTATCGAGCGGGCGCTGCCTCGATCACGCCCGAGTTGTGCGTGCGCATGTCCGAAACCAGCCGCAGTGGTTCCGCGAGCGTGAGTAGGATCACGCTTCATCCGCGCGGCCAGGTAAGGCCGCCCGTAGTGTCTGCTCACCCGCTCCCCGGCTCGTGAAGGTGGATGGATGACGGCTCCCACAATCGGGACGTTGCTTCTGCAGAACAGGTACGAAATCACCGCGGGTCCGCACACAGGTGATGGCGAATCCCAGGTCTGGGAGGCTTTCAGCGACGGCTACACGTACCTGCTCAAGACGTGGACGTACGAGGGTGAGCAACCGGACAGGGTGCAGCGCGCCCTGTGGGACCAGGAACTGCGCACCCTATACAAGGTCGCAAGCAGCCCGAGGGCTGACGACGCCCTCGTCGTGCTGAAGGACGCCGGCCTCGACCGGGAACACAACTGCTTCGTCATGGTCCTGGAGGCACCAGGCTACGAGCGCGTCGCCACCGCGCTGCCGCGCCGGGCTCGCTACCCATGGCTCTCGAACCGCGGGACAGCCGCACGCGAACAGTTGTGGAGCGCCTTACGGCGCGTGGCCACAGGGCTGAACCTGCTGCACGAGCGACAGGTCCTGCACCGGGGTGTGGACCTCGACTCCCTCTTCTTCGACGAGGACCTCGGTGCCGAGTCCCTCCGACTCGGCGGCTTCGAGTGGTCCGTCAAGCTGGGTCGTCCGGTGGGGACCCAGCCCCCTGTCGGCTGGCCGGTTCCACCCGAGCGCAGCGCGGGAGGCGTAACTGCCTGGCGTCAGGACGACGACTGGTTCGCCTTCGGCATTCTCTGCGCACGGCTGCTCCTCGACCTTGAACGCTTCACCGCCAATCCCCCGACCGAGCGTCACGCACGGGTGCTCAAGACCATCGACACCGCCAAGCACGAGCTGACCGAGGCCGAACGCAAGCTGCTGCTGGACCTTGTCGCCGAAGACCCGCTGGAGCGCCTGACCGCGCCGTACGACATCATCGGCCGGATCCAGGACATCACACGGGCCCTGGCGAACCCCCTGCGCACCCAGCAGGAGGACGCTCAGTACGTCCTGGCCCTCGATCTGCGGCGGCCGGAGTTCATCGATCACCTGATGGACAGCGGGCTGCGTGACCACCTGCGACTCGACCCCATGGGGACCTTTATCCCTGGGGATCCGATCCACCGAAAGGAGGCTTGCGAGTTCGTCCGCCAGGACCTGCAGAAGCCGCTTCTGTACGCCGTCCCTAACAAGCCATACTTCATCCTCGTCGGCGGCAGGCTCAGCCTAAAGATCACGACTTATCGGGGGAAGGACGGCACGTCCAGCTGGCAGGTCGCGGACTGCCGGTCCGCCCAGCCACTGGTCTACAGCGAGGGCGACGACAGCTTCCGGGAACTCCCGCCTGGCCGCGTGTTCGCCTATGCCAGGGATGAGGTGGCCCGCGACCGTACGATCGCGCAGAACGCCACATCGTGGGAGCTCGCGCTACCGAAGATCGATCGCAGTGCGCAGGTCTCACGCGAGCTAAGCCGCTTCCACGAGTTCGTCCGCGTGAGCAACCAAATCGAACTGCTCCTCCTCGACTCACAGATCTTCCCGTACGAAGTCGTCCGCGGCCCGTGGCTGAAGGACGGCGTGGAGTGGGCCGTGGTCAAGGAGCGCGCGCGCCCCGAAGGACACGAAGTCTTCGAGCCGTTCCGCGTGGACTTGATCGACTTCCTGCAGAAGGAGGTACGGGGCAGCGACCGCAAGGTCATCCTGTCGGGAGCCCGCGACGGCGCCCGCTTGAAGCTCCCGCCCCGGGACCCCCAGTCCGACGACGACGGCAACGTGTGGCAGGTCGACGCCATAGACCAGACGACCGAGTGCATCACACTCAGCCGGCCGGGCCTAAGCAAAGGTCGGGTGAAGCTGGAGAAGGAGGGGTTCCTCCGCAGCGCCGGCATGCCTGGGCAGATCAGTCTGTTCCGGCGTCGCAAGAAGGCCATCGATGCCCTCGACCAGCATGGATACCTTCTGCGCTCGCTGGCCAGCCCGAGCCACGTCCGCATGGACACCGGTGCCTCCGAGCTTCCCGTCGAACTCGACCACGAACGAGTCGACGAGCCCAAACGGGCGAGTATCGAGGACATCCTCCGGGTACGGCCCATCTACACGCTGCAAGGGCCGCCCGGCACGGGCAAGACCACCCTCGTCGCCTGGCTGCTGCGCGAGATCATCACAGAGGATCCCGTCGTCCAGGTGCTGGTCACGGCCCAGGCCCACGGAGCCGTCGACGTGCTCAGGTCGAAGGTGGGTGAGGCGTTCCAGGACGTACCCGAAGCTGACAGGCCACTGCAGATCCGGCTGCGGGGTCCGCATAAGGCCGGAACCACCCTGCCGGAGGACGGCGTCGAGGGCGTGGCCAGGCAGGTGCTCCAGCGCAGCATCTCCCAGCTCGAAGCCATGAGTTCGCCCAGCGAGGTGCAGCTCGCCTGGCTGGAGGACGCGAAGGCCATGGTCAGTGAGATCAATATGATGCAGGAGCAGGGGGACCTCGGCCCCCGGTCGTCGGACTTCGTCGAGCTGGTCAAACGTGGCGCGAACCTCACGTACTGCACCACCAGCGCCGGCGACCTGGTCGCCCTCGCGGCTGGTCAGGCGTTCGACTGGTCGATCGTCGAGGAGGCGGGCAAGGCACACGCGTTCGACCTCGCGCTGCCGCTGCAGGCAGGTCATCGCTGGCTGCTGATCGGTGACCACAAGCAGCTGGATCCCTACCGGTACGAGGACTACCACAAAGGAATCGACAAGCTCGATCCGGTGGCGCACACCCTCGGCCGCCTCAAAGTACGGGCGTCCGGCATGCTCGACCAGGAATGGCTCGACTCCTGGGAGCGCCGCAGCCAGGCGGACCGGGACGAGTTTCGCGAGTACTCCAAGGAATGGCTGAGGACCTTCCACCGTCTGTACGAGTACTGCGCCGTGGCCACAGGTGCGGACCGTCTCGTCACTGACACAGAGGCGAAGGGAGCGTCCGCGGGGCAGTTGATCGGCCAGCACCGCATGCACCCGGACATCGGCCGGCTGATCTCCGAGGCTTACTACCAGGGGCGATTGATGAACCGCACCCTGAACCAGAAGGGCGAACCAGTCGAGCGGGTGCGTCACGGTTTCCACACCCCGGCCGGCATCCGTGACCGTGCCGTGGTCTGGCTCGACGTGCCGTGGTGCCGCAACGATGCCGCCACGCGCGAGGTCGGACCGAACAGCGGCCAGTCGAAGTACACCAATCCGTCGGAGGCTCTCGCGCTCGCCAACTTCCTCCGGGCCCTCGGGCCGGACGGCGGGTGTCAGGGCAAGCTCGCGGTGCTGGCCCCATACTCCCGGCAGGTGAACCTGCTCAGCCAGCAGTTGCGGGATACGCCCCTACCAGCCGGACTGCAGGTCCAGCTAGGTCTCAAAGCCGAAGCGAACAGCAGCAACCGGTTCCCCGCCCACACCGTCGACTCCTTCCAGGGCAACCAGGCAGACGTCGTCGCCATCAGCCTGGTCCGCAACAACGAGAAGGAGATCGGCCACGGCCTGGGTTTCCTCGACGACCCAGGCCGGATGAACGTGCTCCTCTCGCGGGCGGAGCGCCTGCTGATCCTCGTCGGGTCCTGGGACTTCTTCCTCCACCAGGTGCAGGCAGTACGTCTCGAGGACGAGTCCCAGCCCCTGTGGTCCTTCAAGAAGATCGTCACCCTGCTCGACGAATGGTTCCTGGATGGCAGGGCTGTACGCATCCCGGCTGACCTCAGGGAGTACTCGTGATCGTCCTAGTACCTGTAAGCATGTTCAGCGTCAACTTCAGCGTGGCCCGGGGCCGCCCGTACAGCCGTCTGGAGCGGCGGGTTCTGGAGGAGATCGCCACTCAGGCAGGTGTCGCCCCCAACCAGGGCGCGACCCTGACCTCTCTGTGCGACACCTTCCGTGTCCACGAACGGCTGATGGTCGAAGCCGTGGTGACCCTGGTCGGTGCAGGATGGGTCGCCGTCACCAGCGGCCGGGAGGCCACTTTCGTCCTCACCGACGAAGGGCAGCAGGCATGCTCGTCCGGCAAGGACCCAGCATCAGTCGTCGTGGCTCCGGCCGCGCCCTGCACGGTGGTTTTCGATCGCACAGCAGGACAGCTGGCCAGGCGCGGTGAAGTACTGACCGTCTCGAAGCAGGAGGCACGGCCGGACCTCAACCCGTCCACACCCCTGCGCATCGTGCGCAACGCGCTGGACGAGTCCCAGATCCAGAAGCTACTGCCCCGAGCCAGCGGCGAATGGGTGCGGAGCATCGGACGGCCCAGGCTCGTGACAGTCGATCGCTACCTCCCCGTGCGCGTCGACCTCGTCGACCGGTCCATCACGGGGCTTCCCCGGGGCTGGCACCAGGCTCTGTCAGCCGAGATTCTGGCGGCGGCACAGGCCAGGAAGGAGGAGTTGGAAAGCGCCCCGGAAGTTCAGCCGACGCCACAGGCGGCCGTGCAGGTGGCACCTCCGGTACAGGCTCGGATGCCGGCCACCGGTGTCGGGCACCGGCCGACACCGCTGAGCATCCCCGGGCGGAAGCCTCCGGCCGCCGCGCTCGGTGCCGCAGCGGCACCCCAGACAAGTGTCTCTTTCCCATGGCTTTATGGCGGCGAGCCTTTCGGAAGCAGCGATGACAGTCCTACAGACCAGTCGACCGAAGCGACCCTGTTCTCGGATGTGTCCGGTGAGGAGGCCCACCAACTCGTGCTCGCCGAGGCACTGGCCAAGGCGGCGAGCCACGTCCTGATCGCCTCACCCACGGTGAATATGGAGAGCCTGTCAAAGCTCGGCGACGTCATCCAGGCTGCGGTGGCGCGCGGGGTGCGGGTGGACGTCCTCTACGGCGACACGGAAGAGGGAACCAACCCACAGGACATCGTCGACCTGCTGCACCGGATCGGCTACCACGCCGCAGAACGGCTGGGCAGGGATCTCCTGAAGCCAGCGAAAGAACGGACGGGCAGCGGTGCGAGCCTCCTGATCTTCGACGGAAGGGACGGAGCGCTCGAAGCGGTCATCGGCAACTACGCCTGGGTTGGGTCACCCGGCTCGGCGCGGCCACACTCCGCCCACATGGGCGGAACGGAGTTCATGGCCCAAGTGGCACGGGCAGCAGCAGGTCTGTGGACGTGGAGCGGTGATCCGGATTCCGCCGACCGCTGGCGACACGTGGCGGACCGCTGCCAGGACGAAACCGCCGTCTCCGAAGCCCGAGGCGACCGTTTGAAGGATCAAGTCCTCGCCGAACTGATCGTGGACGACGAGCATGCACGGGTCGCGCAGGGTTCCGACGACGGTGCCCTGCGGGTCGGCGGCGCTTGCCGACACGAGAGTGGGTTCGCTGCAGGCTTCCGCGGAATCTCGGCGGTGATCCGCCGCCCGGATACCTTGGCCGCGCCGTAAGGGTGGTCTCCGACGTCGCTGTGCCATCACGGAGGCGTTGGGGCTCCTCACGAGGGGCGGCGGCCCACGAAGTCGCGTGGAGCCCTGGGAACTGATCTCCCCCCCCCTAAGGAGGGTGCCGGACGGAAATCCGGCACCCGCACGGGCACATTGGGTTCTCCTACATCACCACTCGTCAGTGTCGCCGTACTTTCCTGGGTTCTGAGCGCGGTCCACAGCCTGTGCACACGCCTCGGCGAAGGCCGCCTCCACGGCGACCTTGTCCGTGCCACGCACCTGGGCTTCGACCTCCTGGGCCGTGCCGGGTCGGCGGGCGGTGCGCCAGGCTGAGGCACGGTCGGTGTAGCGGTCGGTCTCGAACTCCCAGGCCGACACCGACCACTGTTCGGGCACGCCGGTTGCCGTGCGTTCCCCGCCGGGGAGGAACAGAGCTCGGGCGTGGAAGACCACGGCCCGCTCGGGTACCCGGTCGCGGATGGCGCTCGCACCGCCGGGGCTCTGGTGTTCCCAGCGTCGGCGGTCCCATTCCTCGACCTCGGCGGTGTGGCCGGGCCAGTCTTCGCTCCACCGGGCGACGACCTCGTCGGCGTGCTCGCGGTGGAGGAAGGGCACGCGCCGCTCGCCGAGGCGGGCGACGTACACCACCAGCTCGGCGGGGACGGGGCTCTGGCCAGCCTCCGGCACACCGCTTCCCTCCGCCTGGTCCGTGCCCCACAGGAGGCCGCCGACCTTGGCGGCGGTGTCCTTCAGGACGCGACTGGTCAAGTGCTGGTAGCGGCGGCGCATGCGGGCCGACTTTCCAGGCTCCCAGCCCATGATGGAGTCGACGACCGCGTCCGGGACGCCGAGGATGAGCAGGACCGTCGCCGCAGTGTGGCGGGCGTCGTGGAGGCGGGCATCGCGGACGCCGGCGGCCTTCAGCAGCTCCTTCCACTTGTGGTAGTCGGTGTTCGGGTTCAGGGGCTCGCCGGTGGACGACGTGAACACGTACCCCTTCTCTGTCCACAGGTCGCGGGCAAGGGCTCGCTCGCGGGCCTGCTCCTCCTTGTGCTGGCGCAAGAGCTGGAGGAGCTCGTCGGGGACGCCGATGGGGCGCTGACCGGCGCGGGACTTGGCGTTCTTCGTCTCGCGGCGGGTGTTGATCTTCTGGGGGCAGAAGCCGGGCTTGCGTCCGCAGCGGTCGCCGCAGCCGTGCTTGTAGCGGGGCCGCAGCCGACCACGACGTACGCGGATAACACCGAGGTCGAAGTCGACGTCGTCCCACTGCATGCCGAGGACCTCGCCTTGGCGCAGGCCCAGGGCGAGCGCGATGACCCAGCGAGCGGTGTTGCGGTGCTTGGCGGCCTCGGCGAGCAGGCGCTGGACCTCCTCGACCGTGTACGGCTCGACCTCCTCCTCTTCCAGGCGCGGGGCCTTGGCGACCGTGGCCGGGTTGACGGTGAGGTGGGCGCGGCGGACCGCTTCGTTGAGGGCGGTGCGTACGGTGCGGTGGACCTGGTGGGCGGTGCCGGCCGCGCTGCCGGAATCATGCATCTTCTTGTAGAAGCGCTCCAGGTGCTCGGGTTGCAGCTTCTCCAGGCGGTGGGCGCCGAGGCCGGGGATGAGGTGGTGGTTCACCGCGACGCGGTAGCCGTCGATGGTGTTCTCCGAGACGTGCGCGGCTGCGATGTTCTCCACCCAGTGCGTCAGCCACGTCTCCAGCGTCCAGCTCTGGCCGACCTTGCGGACGGCGCCCTTGTCGCGCTGCCGTTCCAGCTCGCGGACGACCTTGGTGACCTCGGGGCGAGTCTTGCGGTTGACGTGGCGCCGATCAGGGGTGCCGTCGTCCTTGACCCCGACGGTGACGTAGCCGTGCCAACGACCGTCCTTGCCCTGGAAGATCGAGGAGCCGCCATTGGGCTGGCGGGACTTCGGTGCGGAGGCTCGCGTCACGCGGCGGCCCCGAAGTCGGTCGCCGACAGACGGCGGGCCAGGAAGTCGTTCACCGCCTCCGCTGGGATGCGGCGCAAGCTTCCGATCTTGACGGAGGCGATCTCGCCGGAGGCAACGTACTCGTACAGCTTGGTGCGGCCGATGCCGATCCGGCGGGCGGCCTCCGAGACGGTGAGGGCAACGAGGGTGGTGTCGCCGGCCGAGCGCTGCTCGGCCATGAGGGTGCGCAGGGCGTCCTCGGGGACGTCGAGGAGCTGCGCTATCTGGGCAAGCGGAAGACCGCTTCGGTGCATGGTGGACTCCTCCTCGCCGGATCTGGCATTCCGGCGGGATCGTGTGATGGGTGGTCATGCAGCCGGTGGCTGCGGTCCTGGCTCGCGGCGCGCTAACACCGCTGGTGAGACAGGACGGAGGGGGTTACTGGGGCTCGTCGAGGAACTTGAGGTCCTCGGGGAGGGCCGGGGGTTCGATGCCTCGGGCGCGGAGCTTTCCGCGGAACTCACGGAGGTCGCCGGCGCTCTCGCGGGCGTAGGCCTGAATGCTCTCCTGCATGTCCTTGCCGTTGAGGCGCTGCCCGCTGTAGAGGCCGTGTCGCTGGGTCTCCTCGGCGAACTGGATCGCCTTCTGCACCTGGTTGACGCCCTGCGCGTGGATGCGCAGCTCGTAGATGATCTCGGCCACTGTTCCCGGCTGCGGCTCGCTGCCGAGAAGGGTTTCTCCAGTGATCCAGGCGATGGCGTCCCAGATCGGGAGTTCCTCCCCCGGCACGACCTCGACCGAGCCGGACATGCCGACGGGCAGCATCAGCGCGATCGGCGGGATCTCCAGAGCCTTGGCGAGAACCAGCAGTTCCGCGATCTCCACCCCGGAACGGCGCCCGTTCTCCAGGTTGGCGATCGAGGTCCGCGGGACGGCGTATCCGAGTTTGGCGCAGGCGTCCGCGAGGGCCTGAGCGCTCAGACCCCGTTCCTTCCGATAGTGGCGCACCGCGTCGGCCACGTGCTGCGTGAGGCGCCCCTGCCAGTCGTTCTGCGTCATAACCACCACGCTAACTCGGCCACGACACAGGTTCAAGCGCAACCAGATCAAAAATCACACAAGACCTGTGTGCCCACGATTCAAAATCAGGGCTTGACTGTGCGCCGCGTGCAGAACATGCTTCTGCTGCCGGGCCGCGTCCTTGACGCGCCCGGAAATGGGAGCGGCCCCCGGTGTTAGCGCACCGGAGGCCATAAACGGCTCCCACGACCACCCATCGCTAGACGATCAACCGGGAGTGCGGCCTGCCAGGGCCATATGCACTCCAGGGAGGGAATCCATGTCCCAGCCTACGGCCATCGGCCCTGGCAGCGCACCCCTCGCCGCACACTTCGACCGACCGTCCGCCCCAGCGCCTTCGACCGCTGGGGCGGTGAGCATGCCCCGCAACGAGGAAGCCGAGATGGCGGTGCTCGGGGCGTGCATGCACCAGAGTGAGGTCATCGAGCGAGTACGGCGCCTGGTGGAGCCCGGCGACTTCTACCGTCCGGCGCACACCACTGTCTGGCACGCCCTGCTGGACCTGCACCGCCAGCAGGCGCCGACCGACCCCATCGCTCTGGGTCACCAGCTCCAGCGGACGGGCGACCTCGCCCGCGTCGGCGGGGCGGCGTACCTTCACACCCTCGCCTCAGCGGCCGCGGTCGGAGCGGGCGCGGAGTACTACGCCGAGATCATCCGGCAGCAGGCCGACCTGCGCGCCATGCAGGCCATGGCCGTACGCGTCCTCCAGGGCGCCACCGCCGAGGGCGCCGACCCGGCGGAAGTCCGGAACCTGCTCAACGCCTCGGTCCAGGAGATCACCGACCGGACCCGCCGGAGCACGGGCGGGCGCCTGCAGCGCTACGCGCTCGACGGCTGGGCCTTCGTCACCGAGACCGCCACCAACACCGAGCCGATCTGGGGCATGCCGGGAAAAGCGGCCTGGGCCGCCGGTGAGAGCCTGATGCTGGTCGGTCCGCCCGGAGTCGGCAAGTCCACCATCGCGCAGCAGGTGGTGCTGGCCCGGATCGGCCTGATCGCCCAGGTCCTGGACATGCCCGTGCAGGAGGGCGAGAAGGTCCTCTACATCGCCGCGGACCGGCCCAGCCAGCTCGCCCGCGCCTTCAGCCGGATCATCCGGCCGGTCGACGAGAAGATCCTCCGCCAGCGCCTGGTCTTCTGGTCGGGCCCGTTGCCCGCGTCCCTGATCACCGAGCCCCAGCTGCTCGCCGAGCTCGCGGCCGAGCACGGTGCCGACACCGTGGTGATCGACAGCCTCAAGGACGTCGTCGGCAAACTCACCGACGACGAGGCCGGCCTCGCCTACAACAACGCCCGCCAGCAGCTCCTGCGCGACGGCGTCCAGCTCCTCGAACTCCACCACCAGCGCAAGCAGGGACAGGACGCGTCCCGCAGCCAGCGCCCCGTCCTGGACCAGGTCTACGGCTCCGCCTGGTTCACCGCCGGAGCGGGCAGCGTCCTCTTCGTCGCCGGTGCGGCGGGCGACCCGATCGTCCACCTCCACCACCTCAAGACCATCAACGACGAGATCGGCCCGCTCCCGGTCACCCACGACCACCAGCGCGGCACCTCCCGCGTCGAGGACCACCTCGACCCCCTCACCCTGCTCCGCCAGGCAGGCACGAGCGGCCTGACCGCCCGCCAGCTCGCCGAGCAGGTCACCGGCGAGGCCAACCCCCGCCAGGCCGACGTCGCCAAGGCCAGGCGCCGCCTGGAGGCCCTCGCCAAGAGCGGCCACGCCACCCAGGAGACCGGCGCCGGAGGCGGAGCCGGCGGAGGCCAGGCCACCCGCTGGACCGCCGTCCCCGCCCGCCACATGACCATCGTGTCCTGACCCTCCGAGCGCGTACGCGCACCCGTATGCGCCTGCCCACCCGGGAAGCGCCTACGTAGCGCCTACACCGCGTACGGAATCAGCAAAACAGCAGGTCAAACGCGTACGCGCCCTCGAACGGCGCCTCCGCCCCAAAGCGCTTACGCGCTTCCCCCTCTCTAGGGAGGGGGAAGCGTAAGCGCCCTCGGCACACACCCACCTCATCCCCGCCCGCGCCCTCATGGCGCGGCGGGTCTCTGGAGACCCCTGCATGCCACCGTTCGCCCTGCCCGCACTCGGGCAATGGAACGCCGCTTCCCTCGCGCTCGTCGTCCTCGCGCTGGCCTGTTCGGCGATGCTGATCAGGCGGCTGATGAAGCAGCGCACGCGCCGAACCGTCGGCAGCCGAAAGTCCGGATCGCCGGCGGTCATCGTCGCCGCGCTGGCCGCGATCGGCTGCACCGCCTACAGCGCCGACACCAGCTGGCGGTTCGCCGCCGACTACCTGGACATGGGCGGCACAGCCGAACGCGCCGCCATGTTCGCCGCCGCGGAGTTCGCCCTGTTCGCCACGGCGCTGCTGGCACGGCAGAACCTCCACGGCCCCAAGCAGGCAACCGGCTTGCCGGGGACCCTGACCTGGGTGATCACCACCGTGCAGGTGATCCCCGCGTACGCCGAGTCCGGCCTGGTCGGCGGGACGGTGCGAGCCTTCGTGGGCCCGGTTCTGGCCGCGGTGCTCTGGCACGAGGCCATGGGCATCGAGCTGCGTCTCCGCAAGCCGGAGGCCGCGTCCCACGGCATCCTGGCCAGGGCCGGCCGCGAGGTACGCGAACGCCTTCTCTCCCGTCTGGGGATAGCCGAGCGCGATCGGGACGCCGCGCAGATCACCCGCGACCGCGCCACCCTCAAGGCCGTCGCCCTGGCCGCGCGCCTTGCCGAGCTCACCCCGGACAAGCACGACCGGTGGCAAGGCCGGCGCATCGCACGACGGTTGTCGCGGGCTGTCGCCCAGGCCGCAGTGGGCACCGACGACCGCCAGCGCCAGGACCTCCTGCGGCAGCTCGCTGCCCGCCGCCATGCGGTAGCGCTGGCGACCATCGAGCTGCCTTCGCCCTGGACCGAGCCCAGCCCGGCCCAGAGCCCCGCGTCCCCTGTCGAGCCGGAGCGCTCACCCAGCCGATCGAGCGCCGACAGTGGTCCCGAGGATGAGGAAAGGGAACACCCCGGCCCCGACACCCATCCCGCGGTCGCGTCGTCGCCATCCGTGCAACCCCAGCTGCCTCTGCACGAAACGCACCCCGCCCCTGGAGGTGCGACGCCGTCCCCTGCGGCGGGCGGGCCCCTGACGCAACGCTACGGTCGTCCTCCCGGCGCAGAAATGGACGAGCTGCTCGCCATCGGCCGCCAGGCCATCGCCGTGCGCGGAAAGGCCACCCGTGCCGTCCTGCGGGACGCCGTACGCGCCGCCGACCTCACCATCGCCGAGGACCGGCTCACCGAGCTCAGGGCACTCCTCCTCGCAGAACAGGACGCCGACACAAGGGCGTCCACCGACTGACCGGATATCCGGTCATCCACGGAACGCAAGAGCGGCGGCCTACGGACCAGCGGCTCCAGCTGGTCCGTCGTCCTTCCGCGCGCTCGCCCCACGCAGCAACAACCCGCCCCGTGTGCCTTCTCCCGCACCGCAGTGAGGCGCGCCTTCCACCAGCCTCCTCGTCCGCATCACCCGACCCGCCTCTCCAGCAGGAGCTACTTCCGTGCACGATCAGCCCGCTCGCACCACGCCCCTCGACCAGCAGCAGACAACCTCCACCCCAGCCACCAACCGGGCAGCAAGTTGGAGGTTCGGACACTCCCCCGCAGAGGGTGCGTCCGAACCCGTACCCGCCCCGGGGGTGGCGGGCTTCCTCCCGCGCCAGGGGGCGCGGGAGGAAGGGGCTGCGACCGAGGGCGGACCGCAGCCGGACAAGCGGCGCCGGGGCAAGCCCCGCATCCGCGCTCGCAAGCAACGCCGAGCTCACAGCGTCCGCCTCAGTGAACGCGAGCACGCGACCATCGCCGCCGGCGCCGAGACCGTCGGCATGAGCATCGCCGGCTTCCTCGCCCAATCCGCCCTCGCAGCCGCCCGCGACCTCGACCGCACCGCCGCCACCATCGCCACCCAACAGGACACCCTGACGTCCCTCTTCGCGCTCCGGCGGCAGCTCGGGTACGCCAACAACAACCTCAACCAGGCCGCCCACGCCCTCAACACAGGCGCCTACCCGGACGGCCTCGACGCCACCATCGATGCCGTCCGCCACGCCGCCGACAACATCCGCCACCTCACCACCCGCCTGACCAACCCGCGCGGTGAAGGTGCCGCCGCTTGATCCCCTCCATCCACAAGCAGGGCGGCAACACCACCCGCCTCCTCGCCTACCTCTACGGCCCCGGCCGCCGCGAGGAGCACACCGATCCCCACCTGGTCGCCTCCTTCGACGGCCTCGCCCCTGACCCCGGCCGCGACCCAAACGCCACGCTCGACAGCCTGGCCCAGCTCCTGGACGAACCCCTGTACCTCCTCGCCGAAGACACCCGCCCCAACAACCACGTGTGGCACACATCCGTCCGCTCCGCCCCCGGCGACCGCACCCTCACCGATACCGAATGGGCCGACATCGCCCGCCGCGTCATCGCCGCCACCGGCATCGACCCCGGT
The DNA here is from genome assembly GCF_042677525.1 of Streptomyces sp. NPDC127114. NCBI lineage: Bacteria > Bacillati > Actinomycetota > Actinomycetes > Kitasatosporales > Streptomycetaceae > Streptomyces > Streptomyces sp. NPDC127114. Next base: position 90,914 of record NZ_JBHXTJ010000013.1, on the reverse strand, counting down.
GACGGCGCGGGCTGCCGCTGGGCAGCCGTCCGTCACGCCGACGATCACATCCACCTCATCGCCACCCTCGTCCGCGAAGACGGCCGTCGCCCTGACCACCACCGCTCCGCCAAACGCGCCCAGGCCGAATGCCGCCAGATCGAAGTCGACTACGACCTGCACCGTGTGAAGACCGGCGACGGCACCGCCGCCAAGCGGCCCACCAGCGCCGAACGCCACAAAGCCGACCGCCGTGGCCGACAGCGCACCTCTCGCGAGGAACTGCGCGAGACGGTGCGCCGCTCGGTGGCCGGTGCGGCGAGCGAGGAGGAGTTCTTCGACCGCCTCGCCGCAGCCGGCCTGCTCATCCGGCGGCGCGTCGCACCGTCGGGCGACACCCTCGGCTACACCGTCGCCCTCCCTGGCGACCGCAACGCCAAGGGCGAACCCGTCTTCTACTCCGGCTCCAAGCTCGCCCCGGACCTCTCCCTACCCCGCATCCGCGAACGCTGGACCCAGACCTCACACGACAACGCCCCTTCCGTCCTGCCGCCGGCGACCGGGCCCGCGTCCGCACGCCGACGCGCGACCACCGCCGCCTGGCAGGCACTGCTCGTCATCGACCACGGCGACGACAGCCTCATCGCCGCGCAAATCGCCGCCACCGGGGAAGTCCTCGACGCCCTCGCCCAAACCTCCGCCGCCCACACCCGCTACGAACTCCAGGCAGCAGCCACCGCATTCGAACGCGCCTCCCGCTCCCACGTCCGCACCGCACGGGGCCACGACCGCGCCCTTCGCCAGGCCGCTCACGACCTCGTCCACAGTGGCTCGGCCTTCGGCCGCGGAGAGGACGGCGCCACCACGGCCATGGCGCTCGACATGCTGATCTTCCTCGCCGTCGCCGCCGCGAACTGGCACGCCAAGAAGCAGCACGCCCAGCAGGCCGAGGCCGCCCACCGGGCCGCCGAACACCTGCGCGCCGCCTACCAGGCCGCCGCCAACCAACCCATGGCCCTGCTCCACCAGCGGGGCCGACGCCTGGCCCCGTCGTGGCAACGCCACCACTCCGCCGCAGTGCGCCAGGCCCTGCCCGAGCTGGCCGACCGGATCCTCGCCGAACCCGGCTGGCCGGCCCTCGCAGCCACCCTCGCCGACGCCCAGGCCGCCGGCTACAACCCGGCCGCCCTCCTTGGCGAGGCCACCCGACGCCGCGAACTGACCAGCGCCACCTCCATCAGCGATGTCCTCGTCTGGCGCCTACGCCGCACCGCGGACCTCCCCGCCTATGGCGTCTCGGCAGCGGAAGCCCACCGGGCCGCACCTGCCAACAGCCAGCCAGCCCCCGCTCGGCAGATGCCGGCACCGTCGACGCCTCGCACACCACGCCGCTGATCACTGCAATCCGGTAAGGGACGTCACCGGCTGATGGCCCCGACCACCCATTGGCCAGAGCCATCAACAGCCGTCCCGCGCCCCGGAGCGAAAGCCCTTCCCCCGTTGCCCATGCCTCCCGAGCGAAGACGCACCTCTATGCCCCGAGCCCCACCCACAGACACCGCCCCGAACCGCTCACCATCGCAAACCGATCACACGACTCTGCCAAGGAACCGCCCATGCCCCAGACCTCCATCCGCCCCGACGTCGTCGTCCTCTTCACCGACGTCGACTGGTACGGCCACCTCGACGATCCCCAGCGCCCCTACCACCGCGACGGGCGGCCGTTCACCCGCGCCGAGCACCTCCTGCTCAACACCATCACTCCGGAAGAGCAGGCCGCCGGGCTGGCGCAGTTGCGACGTGAGGCCGATTGGCTGCGCGACGTCGACGCAATGCGGCAGTCCTTCATCAACCTGGTCCTGAAGTACCTCGCCAAGCTCCCCGAGGGCTCCGTGGTCGGCGACGCCGTCGCCATCATGACCGACCAGGACTACGCCGAGTACGAGCGCCTGCTCCCCATCGTCACCGCGGAAGACACCCTCGAATACCTCGCCGAACACGCAGAGGACTGACGGCCACACGCCAACGGCGTCCCCACCACAAACTCCAGGCACGCAAGGGAACATCGCAACTCCACCCACTCGCCAGCAGCCTCAGCACGCCACGCAGTCAGCGTTGCCCCTGGGGCCCCCACATATGCCGCAGGCCCGACCGGAAACAACGGCCGGGCCTGCGGCCTAAGTGACCAGCCTGAACCCGACGGCGACGAGGTCGTACAGGGCGTGACCGCTGTCGCCCGCGATGTCGGCGGCACAGACGACGACGTACAGGAAGGGCTTCGTCGGCGGTTCGTTCACCCCAGGTCTCCCCCGTCGGCGACCACGAGGTTTGCGGCTTCTTCGGCGCAGCCCCACGAGAGCGTGACGCCAGCACCCCCATGCCCGTAGTTGTGCACAACCACGGTGGCATCCTCCCAGCGCTCGGCCTCCACGCGAACTGCGGAGCGGGTCGGCCGGGCGCCTATCCGGTGCTCCAGGACGCGGGCATCGGCGAGACGGGGTTCGACCTCGGCGCAGCGGGCCAGGATGTTGGCCGCCGCCGTGTCGTCAGCCGTGCGGTCGCCTTCACCGTCGATGGCGGTGCCGCCCAGGACGACGGTGTCGCCATGGGGGTAGAAGCACAGCAGGTCCGGTGAAAGGCCGGTGTCCTCGGAGAAGAACTCGGTCAGCCCCGGGTTGGTGACGACGACGTGCTGGCCGCGGATGGGCCGAAGGTCATGGTCCGGAAGCAGATCCTTGGCACCGAGGCCCGTGCCGTTGACAATCACGGCAGCAGGGCCGACGTCCGCGAGCGAGGCCAGGCGTCGCCGCTCGACCGTTCCCCCGGCGGCATCGAGCCGGCGCAGGAGGTAGTCGAGGTAGGTGGGCATGTCGATCAGCGGCACCGTGAACCGGTAGCCGGCCGAGAACCCGGCCGGCAGTTCGGCCGGCTCACACGGCCGGAAGCCGGGCAGGGCGGTGGCCCAGTCTGGTGGCGCCTCGGCCGTGCGGGACGCCTCGATGCCGCTGGTGAGCCGGACGCCCGTGGACGGGTTCTCGGCCAGCTTGCGGAAGATCTCCAGGGACCGTTGTCCCCACTGGTCGACCTTGTCCTTCGGTTCGACCAGGTACGGCCCCCACATCGCCCCGGCCGCCAGTGAGGTGATGCCTGGCACCTGCTCGGCGATCACGTGCACCGAGGCTCCGGCCTCGGCGAGAACGACGGCGGTGGTGAGCCCTGCCACCCCAGCCCCGACGACGACAAGGCGCTCCTCGGTGCTCATGACCGCGACCTGAGGCTGTTCAGGAAAGCAGGGTCGCGTCGAGGTAGTCCTGCACCGGCTCGAACAGTCCGTACGGCACATACTCCGGGATCTCGCCATGGGCGACCCAGGCCAGTTCGGCCAGCTCCTCGGTGTCGGCGACGTGGGCCGTACCGTCCAGGACTTCGCACGCGGTGTACGACATCAGCCGGCCCGTCTTCGGGTGGACGCGCTCGCCGAGGAGCTTCACCGCCGCCACGGTCAGCCCGGTCTCCTCCTGGGTCTCCCGCACAGCGGCGTCCTCGCGGGCCTCGCCGGGCTCGACCTCGCCGGCCGGGAACTGCCAGGAGAGCTGTCCCTCGCTGACCCGGCGGCGCACCATCAGCACGCGTCCCTCGTTCACGACGATGGCGGCGGCGATGCCCGGGCGCTCGTCCGTGTTCTGGTTCGTCACGTCTGCTCCTCCAGGACGGCCAGGATGGGTGGGAAGATCGTATCGACGGGGATGAAGCGAGGCACCGCGTTTCTGGGGACCCACATGACGTCGATGTTCTCGGCCGCGTCGCTGTTCGTGGCCTCGCCAGCCAGGTACTCGCAGAGGAAGTACTCGCACAGCACGCCGGTCACAGGGTGAAGGCGGTTCCCGAGGTGCTGCCGGACCGCGCAGTGGACACCCGTCTCGTCCAAGGTCTCCCGTACGGTGGTGGTCTCCGCCTTGCTGCCCGGCTTGATGACCCCGGCCGGGAACTGCCACGTGATTCCAGCGGCGTCGTCGTCCCGTCGGCACACCAGGAGGACATCGCTGTCGCGGACGACCACGGCGATGGCCACCCGCAGCGCCTGTGCGCCGGGCGGCGTCGAGTCCGCTGGGGCCCGTTCCTTCGCCAACAGGAGCGCGAAGCGCTGTCGCGCAGCCTCAGGAGCCCGCTCATGGGCCGTGTCGAGGAGCTGCTGCATCTCCCTGCGAGGCACGACGGATGCGTCGGAGTGCCAGGCGGCCACCGTCCTCACTGCGATGCCCAGGTGAGCGGCGAACTGTTCGTTGCCGAGCCGTAGGGCGGACTGCAGCAGGCAGGCGTACCGGCCGCTCCAGCGCTCGATCACGTCCACAAGACTGCCCCCTCGTCGCCGCCCCGGTGCAGGAATCCGCGCGCCGAAAGTGCACTCCCACTGCACTGGCACTTCATGGTCACGCGGGAAGAGCCCCGGAAGAATCGAAGTCACCAGGGGCCAAGGAATCGCCCGTCGAAGGCTCAGTCCCTGGGAGGCGTATGAGAGGCGCGAGAGCGCCAGACGACCACAGGGAGATTCTAGGTGCGTACCCCCAGCGGATAGTGGAGACAGAGAAGTTGCCCGAATCGGGACTCTCGATGGGCTGATCAGCCGCCCCTTGGCCGGCATTCGCCCGTCTGGGGCATTGCCCGCACGCCCGAACCGCCCTGCCAGCGCCGGTAACCTCAGCAGATGACGGCTGATCGTCCGTCATGTTCGGTTGCTAGCAAGGCGAAAGGGAGTCAATGGCCGAGGTTCAGGCACACACTGTCGAGCGCACGCTCGTCCTGCTCAAGCCCGATGCGCTGGCGCGTGGCCTGGCAGGAAGGATCATCACGCGATTCGAAGACGCCGCGCTGAAGATCGTCGGCACCAAGATGAAGTGGATGGACGAGGAGTTCACCCGCAAGCACTACTTCGACCTGGAAGAGCGACTGGGGTCGGAGGTCTACAACGTCACGGCGACGTTCATGCAGCAGGGGCCCGTCATCGCCCTGGTGCTGGAGGGCTTCGATGCCATCGCCACCGTCCGCAAGATCGTCGGCAGCACGTACCCGAACCAGGCTCCGGCCGGCACGGTGCGGGGCGACTTCTCGCACTACAGCGCAGCGGCCAGCATCGCCTCGGGCAAGGCGGTCGCGAACCTCGTGCATGCCTCCGGCAACGCGGAGGAGGCCAAGCAGGAGGTGGAGCTGTGGTTCGACAAGGACGAGCTGCAGGACTACAAGACGCTGGCCGAGATCTACACGTACTAGCAGCGGGTCACGGCGTCACCGCGGGGACGCCGGGGCGTTGATCACTACTGGGGCACGACCGTTTGAACCGAGAGGGCACCATGACCAACCAGACCCGCCTGGCCTCCACCGACGAGCTGGAGTCGATCTTCCAGCGTGAGCTGGCGACCGACCGGTGGGCCGCCACCGAGACCGCGTACGCCCTGGCCGTGCGCCACCGTGACCTGGGCGACTGGCCCGCGTCGCGTGAGTGGGCCCAGCAGTGCTTGCGTCTGCTGGAGGGCTTCCCCAGCGAGACGGAGGAGCAGGTCGCCACCGGCCGTACGTCGGTGAGAGGCGTTCAGCTGCCGACGTACCTGCACTCGGGTGTGGTCGAGGAGCGCTTCGGCGCCCTCGGCTGACACCCGCCGCTCCACCGGGGTGATGCGGCCGGCACCCGCATCGGCCGCATCGCCCCGCGCTCGACCACCAATCCCATAGCGATCGCCCGACCGGACAGCCCCCTCGTGGCAGGGTCCGGCTGGCTTCGCCATGCCTGAAACGAGGAGGCAGCAGCACCGTGGCCGTCGAGATCGAGATGCGCGCCCGCTTCACCAAGGAGGTTCACGACCAGCTGGTCACCCGCCTGAAGGCGGACGGGGAGGACCTGGGCCCCGACGACAAGCACATCTACTTCTACGTGCTGCCCGACCAGCTCCTGAAGGTCACCGACAACACCGCCGCCGGCACCGCCAAGATCACGCTCAAGGGGAGCAAGATCGGGCAGGGTGCGGCCTTCGCGGAGACCGAGTTCGCCATCGCCCCGGCCGACGTTCCTGCCGCGGTGAAGGTGTTCAACGCCCTCGGGTTCGAGGCGGCGATGCACGAGGCGTTCAACTTCCGTCACAACTTCCGTCTCGACGCCGTCGAGATCGCGGTCAAGTGGAGCGAGGCGTGGGGCTACCACGCCGAGTTCGAGGTCCTGCTGGAGGACGGCGCCTCGGACGCCGCCCGCGCCGAGGCCGAGGCCAAGATCACGGACGTCGCCGCGGCGCTCGGCGTGCCCTTGATGACGGAGCAGGAGCTGGCCGACTTCACCGCCGCCTTCGAGGCCGCCGAGAAGGAACGCAAGGAGCGCGAGCAGCAGGCCGCGCCGATCCGGTAGGGAACATCACCGCGGAGACCACCAAGGGGGTGGGCACGAGTGAGCACGACCCCGTTGACCGCAAGTCTGATCGACCTGGCTGCCCGAGGGCAGCTCCCGCTCCACCAGCACATGGACCACGCCACCATCGCGTGGATCAGCGACCACAGGCCCGACCTCCCGCCGGCGCCGCAGCCCGCCGTACGCCCGCAGTCGAAAGAGCTGCTCGCGCACGGCGGACTGCCCACCCGGTGGTGGGCCGACCCCCGCCTGTACACCTCGCTCCACGGCGTCCGCCACGCCATGAGGACGGCGGCGCTCGCCGCCGTCCTCGCCGAGACGAACGGCCTTGACGACGCCGACGCCGCTACGGCGATCCTCGCCGCCGCCGTACACGACTGCCAGCGGCGCCACGACCAGGACGATCGCGGACATGGCGCCCGCGCGGCCATCTGGCTCGCCGCGAACGCCGACACCGTCTGGGGCCACTTCGGCCTCGCCGCCACACCCCGGCGGATCGTGCAGGCGGCCACCGCCGTCCGACTGCACGACATTCCGTACGAGGCGTTCACCGCAGACGACAAGTCCGACCACGCCCGGGCCGAGCGCATCACCGACGTGGTCAAGGCCGCCGATGCCCTGGACCGCTACCGCCTGCCGAAACTGAAGTGGTGGCCGGACGCCCGGTACGTCCGCGAGCCCGCCTTCAACCAGCTGCGCGGCCTCGCCTTCGACCTGGTCCTGGTCTCGGAGCGGGCCTACCTCGCAGGGGCCAGCGGGACCGCAGCCGTCCGCTACGCGCTCGCCGAGAAGGGCCTGGTCTGACCATGGACTTCCTCGACGCCTACCACCTGTGGGCCGACGCCCACGCCTTCTTCGACTCCACCCTCATCCCCAGCCCCTCCGACCACACCGACCCGCTCGCCACCCAGACGGCGGGCTGGGACCGACGTCTCGCCGAAGAGACCCCGAACGGCCACCTCCTGCGGCAGAACGCCCTCTTCGAGGCCCTAAGCGGAAACGGCAAGCTGCACCTGCTGCACGTCACCCACGCCCTGGAGGAGATCAGCCGGCAGGGAGTCCTCTACCCGTCGGGCGGCTGCCTCGTCGGAAGCATCTACTGCGCGCCGCTCACCGCGACCGACCAGGGCTTCCGCATGCACAACCTCGGCGCCTACGTCCTGACCAAGGAAGCGCCGGCCTTCCTGGCCAAGCTCGGCGTGACCGATCGCGTCCCCACCCCGCTGATCTTCGAGATCGACACCCCGCTTCAGGCGTATCGCGGTCTCGCCGGCGTGGACTACCTGCGCCTCGGCCTCATCCACCTGCAGATCTACAGCCACCTCGAATACCTGCTCAGCAAGAACGAACGGCACCAGCTGCGCGAGACCGTCGTCAGCCGGGTCAAGAACTCGGCCGCATTCCTCGCCACCGCTGCCGCCGTCGCTTACCAGGGCACCCAGGTCGACGCCGAGCCGTTCCTCAAGCTGCTCGACGAGACGATCCCCCGCCTCCCGATCCTCGGCTACCTGTACTTCGAAGCGGTCGCCGAATACCTGATGCTCCACTCGGCCTCCCGCCACACCCGGCGCCTGGCCGAGCTCGGCGAGCTGAACAACTGGCTGTACAAGGAGATGCTGTTCGCCTCCTTCCCCGCCATGGCCGGCAAGTTCGACCTCGCGAGGTTCCGACCCCGTCCGAAGCAGCTCGCCGCGCTCATCCACCGAGTCGACCCGACCATCGACACCAGCCACGCGAGCGCGTACCTGGTCGAGCGGATCAGCTACCTCGTCGCCGCCCGCCTCTTCGCGCCCGGCGACGCCCCCGAAGCCTGGCATCACACGCGCTGGGAGTTCGACTCCCTGGCCACGCAGCTCGGACCGCTCCTCGGCCACCTCATCCACCGGGAACTGCGCACCTTCGGCCGCTACCCCGACTTCTACTTCTACTTCGACCAGCACAAGGCGCTGCAAGCCTGGAACTACTGGAACCACATGGACATCGTCGCCCCGTTCAACGGCACGATGCCCAAGGGCGAGATCGGCATCAACCCGGCCTACCCCAACCTCGACTACCGCGTCTGGCGCGCCGAGCAGGACGACGCCGGCCACCTCCACCCGGCCGAGGAGCTCGCGCTGACCATCGCCCCGCGGCTGGTGGACATCAAGTACACCCTCATGCGCAACAACCAGTGGACCGCCCCCGCGCCCAGCGCCGCCTGATCACCGCCGCCGCCATTCGCGGCCCACCCCACCCCGAGCAACCTCACACGTAGGAGATCCGTGATGAGTCCCTCCGGCATGCCCTCGGTCGACCTCCTCGGCGAGCAGATCGCCTCCGTCCTCGCCGACCCCGCCACCAGCCACGGCCTCGCCCGTATCCTCCGGGCCGCCGCCAAGGAGATCGAACTCCACCGCTACCACCACGCCAGCCGGCGCGCATGGCCCAACGGCCGCATCGACGACAAGCCCGCCAAGGTCCAGATCGGCGGCGGGGCCCACCGCATCGACGGCTTCTTCAACATCGACCTCGTCCCGCCGGCCGACCTGCTCTGGGACATCCGTGAGGGCGTACCCCTCCAGGACGACAGCGTCGAGGAGATCTTCTCCGAGCACTTCCTGGAGCACATCGACTACCCGCGTTCGGCCAAGCACTACGTCCGCGAGGCCCACCGCGTCCTCGCGCAGGACGGCCGGATCATCACCGGCGTCCCCGACGCCGCCTTCGCCCTGAGCCAGTACCCCGGTCCCCTGGACACCTCGGACGAGACGATCGAGCGCTGGTACGCCAAGCGCGACTGCCTCCGTGACATCAACACGCGGCTCGACCTCGTGAACCTCGTCTTCCGCGACCAGGACGACGACCCCACGTACACCCCGCACCTGTGGGCCTACGACCACGAGAAGCTCGTCCAGCTCTTCACCGAGGCCGGCTTCACCACCGTCGAACCCTGGACCTTCGACCCCACCATGGCCAACCCGAAGCGCCGCTGGGGCAGCGTCTACGTCGTCGCCACGAAGTAGCCCCTCAAGCAGCCCGCGGGTCCGGGACGCCCCGTCCCTAGCCGCCCCGGACCCGCGGGCACCACCCACACCACAGCGCCCCGCACCCGCCCGGCCACACCGCCGAGGGAGCCACCCGCATGAACCAGGTCCCCCCGTCCATCAGCGAACTTACCCTCGCCGCCGCCCCCAACGCCGTCGCCTGGGCCCGCCGCCACACCGTCGACATCCTCCAGCGCTGGCACTTCCCCGACGAGGGCATCGAAGTCGCCCGGCTGCTCGTCTCGGAGCTGGCTACCAACGCGATCCAGCACGCACGCCCCGCGAAGACGTCTGAAGCGGCCGCTCATCCCGTCGGCATCGGCACGATCGTGCTCATGCTCTGGCCCACCGACGGCGGCATCATCCTCGCGGTCAGTGACCCCGACCCGCGACCGCCGGCACCTCGCGCCGGTAACGCCGGCGCCACCGGGGGCCGCGGACTCGTCCTCATCCAGACCATGGCCAACCGCTGGGGCTACTCCCCCACGCAGCCATACCCCGGGAAGATCGTCTGGGCGGAGGTCCCCGCTCGTCCCAGCAGCGGCCTGGGTGAGCCAGGCTTCGGCGGCCAACAGGCGGCCCCGATGCTCATCGGGCGAGTCCTGACCGGCCTACGCGAGCTGTAACCAATCGCCTCCAACCTCCTCGTCGAACACGTCATGACCACTGCCGCCTGTTCGCCCACCACCAACCCACATCTGTTGGCTATTGCTCCGCCTGGTGTCGGTCGCGGATAGGGTTCGGGTAACGCGACACGGCTCTCGTCGAGCAGAGCTGTAAGCGCCCGAGCCTTAGACCGGAGAAGACCTGCGTGAGCGTCCTCAGCCAATTCGTTTGGAGCGTCGCCGACACCCTGCGCGGCCCCTACCAGGAAGCCGAGTACGGCTCGGTGATCCTGCCGTTCACCGTGTTGCGCCGACTGGAGTGCGTGATGGAACCGCACCGGGAGACGATGGCTGAGATCATCAGACAGTACCCAGGTGATCAGCAGCGCCGTACCCACCTGAAGCTCAAGACGCGCACCCTGGACAATGCCGGGCTGAACTTCTGGACCACCAGTAAGTACAGCTTGAAGAAGGCTCTGCAGGATCCGAACAATCTCGCGGCCAACCTCATCGACTACGTCTCTGGCTTCTCGTCGAATCTGGACGTGTTCAAATCCTTCGACTTCGAGAACGTGCTACGCACCCTCGATTCCCGCGACCGCCTCTCGCCGGTCGTCAAGCACTTCCAGGGAATCGACCTGAGCCCGGAGACCGTCTCGAACGCGGACATGGGCGACCTGTTCGAGAACCTCATCTACCAGTTCGCCGAGTCCGCCAACGACGGCGCGGGCCAGTTCTACACACCCCGCGATGTTGTCCGCCTCCTCGTCGACCTCGTCTATGCCGAGGACACCGAGGCACTGCGAGACCGAGGCCAGGTCCGTTCCATCTATGACCCTACCGTCGGCACCGGCGGCATGCTGACCGTCGCCGACGAGCACCTCCATGACCTGAACCGGTCCGCCTCAACGGCCCTGTTCGGCCAGGAGATCAATCCGCGCACTTACGCGATCTGCAAGGCCGACCTGCTCATCAAGGGCCAGGACCCGACTAACGTCCGCCAAGGCGACACTCTCGTCGTGGACCGATTCAAGGACCACAAGTTCGACTACGTCCTGTCCAACCCGCCGTTCGGTACCGACTGGAAGACGATCGCTTCCGAGGTAGCCGCCGAGCACGAGCGCGGCGGCCAGGGACGCTTCGCCCCAGGGCTGCCCGGGATAGGGGACGCCGCAATGCTGTTCCTCCTCCACGTTGCATCGAAGATGCGCGACGTGGACGAGAACGGGCGCGGCGGAAAGGCTGGCATCGTCCTCAACGGTTCGCCGCTCTTCACCGGCGGCGCGGAATCCGGACCGTCCAACATCCGTGGGCACATGCTGGAGAACGACCTGGTCGAGGCAATCGTCGCTCTTCCGAACGATATGTTCTACAACACCGGCATCCCGACTTTCCTGTGGATCCTCTCGAACGCCAAGCCCGCCGAACGCGAGGGCACCGTACAACTCATCGACGCTACCGGGCTCGGCTCCAAGCTGCGCAAGTCGATCGGCTCCAAGCGCGTCGAAATTTCTGAGGACGCCCGCACCGCGATCGTGCAGGCGTTCACTTCCCACGAGGCATCGGATATCTCGAAAATCTTCGAGAACCGTGACTTCGCCTACTGGACGATCACGGTCGAGCGTCCCCTGCGCCTCAAGTTCCAGTGCACCACTGAGCGGATCGCCGGCGTGGCCGAGCACAAAACCCTTGGCAAGGTTTCCGGCCTGGTTGAGGCCCTCACCTCCTTCGGTGAGCAGCTCTACCTCAACAGGGAGGAGTTCCTCCAGAACCTCGGCAAGCACCTGAGTGAGTGCTCAGTCACGTTGACCCCGGCTCAGCGGAAGACGCTGTGGCAGACGATCGGCGAACACGATGACGAAGCCGACATCTGTCGCTACACCTCCGGCCCACAAAAGGGCGAAATTGAGCCCGACCCGGCTCTGCGCGACACCGAAAACATCCCCTTCGGTTGGGGCGGCCATCCCAAAACCCACGATGCCGCTCAAACGACCATCGCCGCCTACTTCGAGGCTGAGGTCAAGCCACACGTTCCTGACGCCTGGGTCGACAAGAAGACGAAGACCGGCTACGAGATCCCGTTCACCCGTCATTTCTATCGCTTCACTCCGCCCCGCCCATTGGCGAAAATCGACGCTGATCTCAACCGCGTTGTTGGCGAGATCATGGAGATGCTGCGAGAGGTAGAGGCGTGAGCACTGTTCTGCCAGTGAAACGGCTGGCGAGCGTCACACTCGGGAAAATGGTTCAGCCGGACCCTAAGAGCCCGTCTGATATTTCCGCCCCATACCTGCGAGCGGCACACGTCCAGCCTCAAGGGAAGATCATTAATCTGCCAGAGCAGCCGATGTGGTTCCATCCGAGCGAACTGCGGGCCCTTGACCTGCGACGCGGCGACGTTGTGATCGTCGAAGGTGGTGCCGGTTACGGCCGATCAGCCGTGGTTCGTGAGGATCTGCCAGGGTGGGGTTTTCAGAACTCGATCATTCGTCTGCGTCCCCTCTCTGGGCGTGCCGATGGAAGGTTCCTCGACTATGCGCTGCAAGACGCACTCACGCGTGGCCGGGTCGACCTCGTCACAAGCACTGCCACGATTCCTCACTTCACCGCCGACAAGGTGTCAAAATTCGAGGTCCCCGCGCCTGCCCTCGTTGAGCAGCGGGCTATTGCTGATTTCCTGGACCGCGAGACTGGACAGATCGACGCTTTGGTCTCCAAGCAGGAGGAGTTCGTGGCGCTGCTCCGCGAGCGCCGGAGCGTTGTGGTCTCTGAGATCCTCTCTCGTGCTGAGGAAGACGGGAATCCGCCTGACAAGCTTCACCGTCGAACGCGCATGGGGAACGGATCAACCCCACGGAGTAGCGAGGACCGCTACTGGGTTGACGGTGAGGTTCCGTGGGTCAACTCATCTGTGGTGAACCTGCCAGAGGTCCGCGAGCCTTCGCGGCGCGTAACCAAAGCGGCTGTCCTTGAGTGCCATCTGCCAATCGTGTCACCTGGATCAATTCTGGTTGCGCTCACCGGGCAAGGTAAGACCCGAGGTGCGGCGACGATCCTCCGGATCGAGTCCACCATCAACCAGCATCTTGCGTACATCGAGCCTGACAAGCGCTACTGGGTGCCCGAGTACCTCTTGTGGAGCCTACGCTCGAACTACGAATACCTGCGTCGCATCAGTAGTGAAAATGGCGCTACAAAAGGTGGCTTGACCGTAGGCGACCTACGGGCCCTGCGACTAGCCATGCCGCCAGTCCACAAGCAGCACCAGTTGTTGGCTGAGGTAGCGGCCGCTACAGAGCGGGTCGATTCTCTCATTGCTAAGGCACGAGAGCACATCATGTTCACCAAGGAACGGCGTGCCGCGCTGATTACGGCCGCAGTCGGCGGTCAGATCGACGCGCGTACTTTCCAGAAGGCAGGCTGATGATGGCTGTGTCGGATCAGACTCGTGAAGAGGCGTTCGAGACCGAGATCGCCGAGTACCTGGCGGCCCACAGCTGGGAGTACAGCTCGTCCGACGACGGCTATGACGCCAAGCGCGCCCTGTGGCCGGAGGACGTGCACTGGTGGTTGCAGACGACGCAGCCCAAGGAGTACGAGAAGGTCGTCAAGGCTGGCACCCCGACCGAGCAGGCCGACAAGGAGGCTCTACTCGACGCGCTCGTGGCACGCCTGGACGTTCCTATGGGCTCGGGCGGCGGCACCCTCAACGTGCTGCGACGGAGGTTCTCTCACACCCGCGGTGCGACAGCGCACTTCCGAATGTGCCAGTTCGCGCCAGCAACGGCCCTGAATCCCACGGTGACGAAGGCGTACCAGTCGGTGCGACTGCGAGTGGCGCGTCAGGTGCACTACTCGTCGGCACGCGGTGACAACCGGTCAATAGACCTGGTGTTCTTCGTGAATGGGCTGCCGGTGGCGACACTGGAGCTCAAGTCGTTCTTCAAGCAGGAGTGGCGCACCGCAGTCAAGCAGTACAAGCAGGACCGGCAGCCGAAGGGCCAGCCGCTCCTCGGCTTCGGCACTCGCGCCCTGGTTCACTTTGCCGTCGACGACGACGAAGTCTGGATGACCACAAAGCTGGCCGGCGACAAGACCCACTTCCTGCCGTTCAACCGGGGCCACGCCAACGGTGCAAAGGGCAACCCATCAAACCCAAACGGCGCGGCCACTTCCTACCTATGGGAGGAGGTCCTCGAACGGCACAACTGGCTCCACATCCTCGGCGCGCTGATGTTCCTGCGCAAGGACGAGGACGAGGACCCGGCCACCGGGAAGATCAAGCGGTCGACGACGCTGTTGTTCCCCCGATACCACCAGTGGCGTGCGGTACAGCGGATCGTTGACGAGGCCCGCTCTGGCGGTCCGGGCCGGCGGTACCTGATCGAGCACTCGGCTGGCTCGGGTAAAACCAACACGATCGCCTGGACCGCGCACAACCTCGCCCAGCTACACGATGGGGTCAATCGGAAGATCTTCGACAAGGTCCTGATCGTCTCCGACCGCAAGGTCCTCGACCGGCAGCTCCAGGATGCCGTCAGCCAGGTCGACGACTCCGGCGACTCGGTGGCCGTCATCGATTCCGCCGCGGTGCGCCGCTCCGGCGGTTCGAAGTCCCGGGCCCTACTCGACGCGCTGACCGGGCCTGCGCTGGTCGTCGTGGTCACGATCCAGACGTTCCCCTACGTTAAGGGCCTGATCGACACGACGCTCAGCGACAAAGCATTCGCCGTCATCGTCGATGAGGCTCACACTTCCCAGTCCGGCAAGACAGCCAACGCCCTGAAGAAGGTCCTCACCGAGGGTGGGCAGGTAGACGAGGACGAGGTGGTGGACGCCCAGGACGTCGTCAACGAGCTCCTCTCCGCCGATGATGAGCGCGCCCAGCGCGAGCAGCAGATCTCTGCGGAGACGGCTGCCCGAGCCGTGTCACCGAACGTGTCGTTCCTTGCGTTCACCGCCACACCGAAGCACAAAACGAAGACCCTGTTCGGGCGCCCCGGCGCCGATGGCACGCCCGAGTCATTTGACGTGTACACGATGCGGCAAGCCATCGAGGAGGGGTTCATCCTCGACGTCCTGCGTGGCTACCAGACGTACAAAACCGCCTTCGAGATCGAAGAACGCAGCGCCGAGGGCATCGTTACCACGATCAGCAGCGACGACGAGGGTCAACTGGTGGACCCGAAGGTCGCGACGAAGCAAATCATGCGGTTCAAGAACCTTCACCCGTCCAACATCGGGCAGAAGGTCGGGATTATCGTCGAGCACTTCCGGGCCAACGTCGCACACCTCCTGGACGGCCAGGCCAAGGCCATGATCGTCACCTCTTCGCGCCACGCAGCCGCCCGCTACAAGATCGAAACCGACAAGTACATCCGCGCTAAGGGTTACAAGCTCAAGACGGTTGTCGCCTTCTCTGGAGACATCACCGACGAGGATTACGGCTTGGAGAACGCTACCGAAGCGTCCCTGAACCCGGGCCTCGGGTCCGATCTCGCCCGCGAGTTCCGTCGCCCCGACCACCGGCTGATGCTGGTAGCGGAGAAGTTCCAGACCGGCTTTGACCAGCCGCTGCTGTGCGCGATGTACGTCGACAAGCCGCTCCCCGACGTCCACGCCGTCCAGACACTCTCCCGCCTCAACCGCACCTACCGTGCCCCGTCTGGCGAGGCGAAGGACCAGACGTTCGTCCTCGACTTCGTCAACAACCCCGTTGACATCCAGAAAGCGTTCCTGCAGTACTACACCGAGGCCCATGTCGAGACTGCCACCGACCCCAACCTCGTCCACCAGCTCGCCATGAAGCTCGCCCAGCCCGGCATCTACACCCGAGCCGACGTAGAACGCTACGCCGAAGCCTGGTGGGGTCAGCAGCGGCACTCGGCGCTGACGGCGGCGATCGCGCCGGCCCGCGACGAGTTCACCAATCGATGGGCCGACGCAACCGAGAGGGACGACAGTGAGGCACTGAACGAACTGCGGACCTTCCGCAAGGACTGCGGCTCCTACGTCCGCCTCTACGACTTCATGTCTCAGGTCGTCGACTACGCGACCACCGACCTGGAGAAGCTCGCCGAGTTCCTGCGCCAGCTGGTGCGCCTCCTCGCGGTCGACGATCCACGCGCCGATGTGGACCTGTCCGGGATAGTCCTCAAGCGGGTGCGGCACATTGACCAGGGGAAGGCGGCCATAGCCCTGTCCGGCGACCAGGAGACGCCGGGACTGCGAGGCGTCACTGGAATCGGTACCGCTGTGGCCCGTGATCCGCAGCAAGTGCTGCTGTCGGAAGTGATCGCCAAGATCAACAGCCTGTTCGGCGGCGAATTCGCGGACCCGCAGATCGGCGGCTTCGTCACGGCCGCGGCCGGGATGGCTGAGGAGGACCCGCGGATCGCCGAGCAGATCGACAACAACGCGCAGGACCAGTTCCTCATCTCCCCCAACCTGCGTGAGGCCCTTACCGATGCAGCCGTGCTCAACGAGGGGGCCTTCGGGAAACTGACTGGCGCGCTGACCGGCGAGAGTGAACGAGCCGAAGAGCTCATTCGGCTGATCGGTGCCTACCTCTACCAGTCCCGGCGCGCACGCACGGAGCCGGAGGCCGGGCCGGAAGATCCGAAACAAGGAGTCTGAGCACTCGGTCGGTTGCAGTTCTGGTTGCATTCACCCCCGTCCGGACCTGTCCGGACGGGGCCACTCCGAACGCTCCGCCGCAGGTCAGGACGGGTACGGCCTGCTCCGAACCCCCATACGAACATTTGGAAAGCGTGTTGGGGGCAACCCCTCACGAGTTCGAATCTCGTATCCTCCGCCAGCCCGAAGGGCCGGACCGTGAAAGCGGTCCGGCCCTTCGGCTTTTCGAGAGTTGCTTTCTCATACGGGGCAGGGGCGGTACTCGAGGCTCAGTTCGCGGTCGACGGCGTAGCTGGTGCGCATCGCGGCCGAGGCGACCTGGTCCCAGGAGCCGTACTTCGCGTACAGCTGGTCGGCCGTCGGGCCGAGGGGGTTGCCGTACTTGGCCTTGTTGCGCTCCTCCAGGACCCGGACCTCCTCCGGCGTCATGCCCGCGCGCGTGATCTCCTTCGCCTGGTTGCGCATGTCGACGAGCTCGCGGGCGATCTCCTCGTCCGTGGCGCCGGCCGCGCGCATGTCGGCCTCCGTGCGGTGCATGGACTCCAGGAGCCCGTGGTAGCGGATCCGGGTCCGCTGGGCCTCCACCTTCTCGTCCATCGGCATCACGCGGATGCGGCACACGACCGGGTCCGTGCTGGGACACGGGTCGTCGGCGGAGACCGGCGGGGCGAGCGGGGCGGTGATGACCGAGCCGCAGGCTTCGGCGGTGTCGGCCGCGGCAGCGGCCGCGGTGGACAGCAGGGCGATGGCCGCGACGAACGGTACGAGGACACGGCGCGGGAGAGACGAGGAGAGGCGCATGGGCGCATCCTCGGCAGCCGCGCCGTGCCCGTTCACGCAGGCGCACCGGCGGTCGCTCCTGATCACACCGGTGATCACTCCGGGGAGGGACGGTCGGGAGGGACAGCCAGGAGAGACCGCTGGGCGGGGCAGCTGGGAGAGAGCCGGGAGGGGCGGCCGGAGGGGGACGGCGGGGAGGGACGGTCCGGGAGGGACGGTCGGGGCGGGATGGTCCGGGAGGGATGGTCCGGGAGGGACGGTCGGGGAGGGCTGGATGAACTCGGCCGGATGGTGTTCACGTGTGGTTTCAGGTCACCGGTGTGCTGATCGTCGCCGTGTTGTTCGTCAGTCTCGGGTCCGGTGTGTCGCTCGTCGCCGAGACGCCGTTGACGAGGGTCGCCCCGGCCGTCGTGCGGACCTTCACCGCGAGCGAGACCGCCGCGGAGCCGCCCCCGCCCAGGCTGCCGAAGTGGCAGGTCACCGTGTCCGTCGTGCCGGGCGGCGGGGTGTCGCAGTGACCGGACGTCGTCGCGGCGCTCACGTAGCGGACCGTCCCGGGCAGACGGTCGGTGAGGACGACGTTCTCCGCCGTGGTCGGGCCGTAGTTGTGCACGCGGATCGTGTACGTGAGGGTTCCGCCGTTCGCCACCGGCTCCGGGCTCGCCGCGATCGACGCCGCGAGGTCGGCCGACCGCACCGACAGCGCCACCGTGTGGACGTCGCCGCCCGCGAGGGACGTGACCCCTTCGAGCAGCCGGGTGCACGGCGCGGTCTGGCCCGAGGCGCACACCCGGACCGGGAGGTTGCTGGTGGTCCGCGTGCCGTCGCCGAGCTGGCCCGACTCGTTGAGGCCCCAGGCCCGTACCGTGCCGTCGTCCCGCAGCGCGAGGCTGTGCGCGCCGGCGACGCCCGCGGCGACCTGGGTGACGCCGGTCAGCTTCGTGGCGCAGCCGCCGGGCGCGCACACCTGCGCCGGGACCTTCCGGTCGAGGCCGGTCCCGTCGCCGATCGCGCCCCAGTTGTTGTCGCCCCAGGCGACGGCGGTGCCGTCGGTCCTGGCGGCGAGGCTGTGGTACGCCCCGGCGGCCACGCCCTTCACTCCCGTCAGGAACGACGTGCACGGCACGGTCTGGCCGACCGCGCACACCTGCACCGGCACGGTGGACCGCGCGCCCACGCCGTCGCCCAGGGCGTCGCCCGCACCCCACGCGCGCACGGTGCCGTCCGCGCGTACCGCGACGCTGTGATACACGCCGCCCGCCACGGACACCACCTCGGTCAGCCCGGACACCGGCACGGGGACCGTGCGGTCCTGCGTACTGGCGTCACCGAGCTGGCCGTCGGTGTTGAGGCCCCAGGCGGCGGCCGTGCCGTCGGCCAGGACCGCCAGCGAGTGCTGGTAGCCCGCGGCCAGGGCGGTGACCCCGCTCAGGTGCGTCGTGCACGGCGCGGTCGCGTTGACGGCGCACACCCGGACAGGGCTCGTCCGGTGGTTCACGGCGGTGCCGTCGCCGAGCTGGCCGTACGCGTTGTTGCCCCAGGAGACGACGGTTCCGTCGGTCAGCAGCGCCATGCTGTGGACCACGCCCGCGGCGACCGCCACGACCCCCTTCAGATGCCTCGCGCACGGCGCGGGCTCCCCGATCGCGCAGACCCGGACCGGCGTGGTGCGGTCGGTGTCGGTGCCGTCCCCCAGCTGGCCGGACGCGTTGTGGCCCCAGGCCACGACGCTGCCGTCCTCGAGGACACCGAGGCTGTGCCATCCGGCGGCCGCGACCTGCACGATCCTGCCGAGCGCGGTGGTGCACGTGGCGTTCCCGCAGACCCTGCCGGGGACGGCACCCGAACCGGAGGTGTTGCCGTCGCCGAGCTGACCCCTGCTGTTGCTGCCCCAGGTGACGGGAGTGCCGGGCGGCCCCGTACGGATGTCCCGCGCGTCGTCGCCCCACGCGCCGTCGCCCCGGGCCCCCGCGCCGTCGGCGTGCGCGGCGGAGGGGACGGGCAGGGACAGGGCGGATGCGGCGAGGGCCGCCGCGGCGACGAGCAGGGTGAGGGCCCTGGCGACGGACCCGGTTCTTCGCACGATGCGCGCTCCTCTCACGGGGCGCGACCGGACCGGCGGCACGGGCGCCGACGGCTCCGGTCGACGCGCTCACCATGCGGGCGCGCCCGGCCGCGTCCGTGCGACGACACCTCGCCTTCACCCGATCAGTGCGGGCGACGCCGGTGCGGTACCTCCGGTCAGCCGAAGTTGTCGCTGGCCAGGCGGAGGGCGAGCTCCTGGAGGATCGGCTCGGTCGCCGGCTCGGCACCCGAGGCGTCATGGGCGTCGGCCACGGCCTCGAAGGCCAGGATGAAGCCGTTGACGAGGGCGCTCAGGGGCTCGGAGAGCTGGGCGAGGACCGCGAGGCCGGCCTCCTCGGCGGTCGCCCCGGCCGGTACCGCGAACTGCCCCGGGATCACCTCGCCCAGGAGGTCCGAGACGAGGCTCTCGTCGACTCCGCCGCGCAGCGCCGTCAGTGCGGCGATGGCCTTGAGTTTGATCTCGTTCTCGGTCACGGAAGGAGCGTAGGAGCATCGCACGGGCACGGCGGCGGAATTCGCGCGACACGCGGCGGACCGCTCTGCCACCCTGCGCTCGACACTCAGATCGAAAGATCAAAGGCTCGATGGATCGACGGATCAAAGGGATCGGATGGCCGGCGGGTCGCCCGGTCCGCGAGACGGGGGACACAGCGATGGCGTTCGTGCTCACAGGGCCGGTCCTGGAAGGCGACCTGGTGCGCCTCGAACCGCTGGGCGGCCATCACGCCGCGGACCTCGCGGCCGCCGTGGCTGAGGACCGCGACACGTACGCCTACACGTGGGTCCCCGAGCCCGCCGAGATCGGCGCGTACATCGACACCCAGCTGGGACGTGCCGCCGCCGGCACCCTCGCGCCGTACGCCCAGATCCACCGGCCCACCGGCCGCGCGGTCGGCGTCACCTCCTACTGGGACCCGCGCCTGACGCCCTCCGGCGACGGCCTCCAGGCGATCGAGGTCGGCTTCACCTGGCTGGCGGCGTCGGCGCAGGGCACCGGCCTGAACACCGAGGCGAAGTACCTCCTGTTCGCGTACGCCTTCGAGCACTGGCGCGTCGCCCGCCTCGACCTCAAGACCGATGCCCGCAACGGCCGTTCCCGCGCGGCCATCGCCAAGACCGGCGCCCATTTCGAGGGCGTCCTGCGCAACTGGTCCCCCTCCTCCGCCCCCGGCGAGGAAGGCCGCCTCCGCGACTCGGCCGTCTTCTCGGTGACGGACGAGGAATGGCCGACCTGCCGCGAGCACCTCAGACAGCGGCTGAACGCGCTGCGGACGAAGGGGCCGCAGGCGAAGTGGCCTCGCTGACGCGGTCGTTGACAGGTGAGGCCTCGCTGTCGCGGTCGTTGACGGGTGAGGCCTCGCTGACGCGGTCGTTGACGGGTGAGGCCTCGCTGACGCGGTCGCCACCCGCTCGGTCACCGGACGCCGTCGTCGCCGTCGCGGCGGCGGCCGCTGACTCCGTCGCCACCGCCACCGCCGTCGCCGTCGCCGATCGCTCGGTCACGCGGGCGCTCAGGGCCAGCAGCGCCGCCGACGCGGCGAGGCCTGCCGCGAGGGCGGACCACCAGAGGGCGGCGGCGCCGAGGCCGGTGTAGACCGTGACGCCCAGGGTCAGGGAGGCGAAACGGGCGACGCCCCAGGTCCAGCTGAAGGCGCCCTGGTAGCGGCCGCGGGCGTGGGACGGGGCCAGGTTCGCGACGAGCGCGGCGCCGATGCCGGCGACCACCACCTCCCCCAGCGACCAGACGACGACCGAGAACGCGAAGCCGACGATCCCGTCCGCCAGTCCCGTCAGGGCCACCCCGAGGGCGATCAGCACACTGCCCACGACCTGCACCGTGAGCTGCGGCAGGCGGGCGAGCCGCGCCGTGGTGAAGGGCTGGAGGGCGACGACCAGGATCGCGTTGAGGGCCGCCATCGTGCCGTACACCGCGGGCGAGAGGCCGCTGTCGCGGATCGCCAGCGGCAGCGCGACCTCGGTGAGGGAGTACACGAAGAGCTGCACGCCGAGGACCGGCAGGAGCAGGACGGCGAGGCGGTCGCGCAGGACCACGCCGTAGCCGATGCCGTCGTCCGCGGGCCGCGGCGCGCGCGGCGGTTCCTGCAGGCGCGTGGCGACGACCACCGCGTACAGCAGCATCGAACCGGCGTCGACCGCGAACAGCAGCCAGTAGCCGTGTGCGGCCAGGAAGCCGCCGAGGACGCCCGCGACCGCCGTGCCGATGTTCACTCCCCAGCCGAACAGGGCGTACGCGCGCTGCCGGCGCTCCGCGTCGACGGCGTCCGCCATCAGCGCGTACGCGGCCGGGGACACCGTCATGCCGGTGGCGCTGATCAGCAGCGCGGCGGCTGCCATCGTCCACACGCCGGGAGCCAGGAACAGCGCGCCCTGCGCCGCCGCCGAGCCGGTCAGGCCGACGAGCATCGTGGGGCGGCGGCCGATGCGGTCGGCGAGGACGCCGCCCACGGCCGGACCGAGGAGGTTGCCGGCGCCGAGCGCGCCCAGGACGTAGGTGGTGTCGGTGCCGGTCACACCGCGCGAGGCGAGGAAGAAGACGAGGAACGGGGTGACCAGGAAGCCGAGACGGTTGATCACCGCGCCCGCGAAGATCGTCCAGACGACGGACGGGAGGTTTCTGAAGGAGGACGGGAGGAGGGAGGAAAGGCGGGCGGAGGGGCGGGACTTGGCGGACTCGGGCGAGCTCGTTGGCGCGGTGGGCTTCGTGGGCTCGGTCGACTTGGCCGACCCGGCCGGCTTCCCGGGCTCGGTCGACTTGGCCGACCCGGCCGGCTTCGTGGGCTCGGTCGGCTTGGCCGACCCGGCGGACTTCGTCGGCGCGGCGGGCTTCGTGGGATCGGCGGCGGGGCCGCCCGTGGGCTTCGAGGGCATGCGGTGAGCTTGCTGCCGCGCCCTTCCCACCCTCCAATGATTAAGCTCCAGCCGAATCCGTTCGCCGAACACAGGGGGTACGCGATGGACTCAGGGCTCAGTTTCTCCGCCGCCGACCTCGCCCAGACCCGCTTCGCCGTCTCCCCCATGTGGGAGGTCGTCACCAGCTTCCGGCTGCTCCGCGCCGGCGACGACCGCTCTCCGGCCATCCACCGCGGCTGGGTCGCGCAGGTGCGGCCCCGTTTCCTGCGCGCCGGGCTCGACCGGGGGCGGCTCGCCGCGCTCATCCCCGCCCACGGCTACCTCGCCGACTGCCTCAACCCCACGCCCCAAGGTCCCTTCCCCACCCTGGAAAGCGAGCTCGAGGCCATCCGCCGCACCCCGCGCGAGAACCTCCTCCACGACCTGGCGACGCTCGGAACCACCACCCGCCTCGGCGGCGACGACATCGACCTCGACCGGCTCTGCGACGAGATCCTCACCTACTGGGAACTCGCCCTCGCCCCCTACTGGGCCCGCATCCGCAGTCTCCTGGAAGCCGACGTCTTCCACCGGGCCCGCCAGGTCGCCGAGCACGGCTCCGCGCGCGTGCTCAGCGAACTCCACGAGACCGTACGGTGGGACGACGGCACCCTGCGGCTGGTACGGCGGGCCTGCGCGCTCACACGCGACGAGGCGGGTTCCGGGCTGCTGCTCGTCCCGTCGGCGTTCGCGTGGCCGAAGGTCCTGACCCGCTCGGTCGCGCCCGATCCGCCCCAGCTCGCCTATCCGGCACGGGGCATCGGCAACCTGTGGCAGCCACGCACCACGAGCACGGCCACCGACGCCGTCGCCGGCGTCCTCGGGCGTTCCCGCGCGCTGCTCCTCGCCGAGCTGGACACTCCGGCCTCGACCACCCGGCTCGCCGCCGCCTTCGGTCTGTCGGCGGCCGCCGTGTCCCAGCACCTCACCGCCCTCAGGAACGCCGGCCTGGTGACCGCCCACCGCAGCGGCCGGTCCGTCCTCTACGCCCGCACCGCCGTCGCCGACGCGCTGCTCTGCCCCGAGCTGGAGGCACTGTGACCCGCATGACCGAGACGACTGAAGACCTGCCCGAACGGGATGCGGATGAGGCCCCGGCCTGGATCGAGCGCACCCTCGTACGCGAGGACGGCGTACGGCTCTCTCTGCGCGACTGGGGCGGCGGGAACGGCGGGAGCGGCGGAAACGTCGGAAACGGCGGGAGCGCCGGTCACCCCGAGGGCGGCGCGGCCGGCGAGGGCGGCTGCGCCGGCGGACAGCGGTCCCTCCTGCTGCTGCACGGGCTCGCCGGACACGCCGGAGAATGGGACGGCATCGCCCGGCGTCTGCGCGCCGACGGGCACCGGGTCGTCGCCCTCGACCAGCGCGGGCACGGCGCGAGCGAGCGGCACCCGCAGAACGTCTCGCGCGCCGCGTACGTCGCCGACGTCCTCGCCGTCATCGCCGAACTCGGCCTGTCGGACGTCGTGTTGGTCGGCCAGTCGTACGGCGGGCACGCCGCCCTGCTCACCGCCGCCTCCCAGGCCGCCGGGCCGATCGCCGCGTCCCACGCCGCCGGGCCGGTCGCCGCCTCCCACGCCGCCCAAGCGGAGCGTCCCCGGGTCCCGCTCGCCGGAGCCGTGCTCGTCGAGGCCGGGCCCGGCGGGGCCGAGCCGGGTGTCCTGGAGCAGATCGGCGGATGGCTCAGGGCATGGCCGGTGCCGTTCCCGTCGCGGGAGGCGGCCGTCGCGTACCTCGGTGGCGGTCCCGTAGGGGAAGGCTGGGCGGACGGACTGGAGGAGCGGGACGGCGGCCTGTGGCCCCGGTTCGACCCCGAGGTGATGGTCGCCTCGCTCGCCGAGAACGCCGGCCGCGCCTGGTGGGAGGAGTGGGACGCGATCAGCGACGCACGGCCGCCCGTCCCCGTACTCGCCGTCCTCGGGCAGCGAGGCATCATCCCCGACGAGGAGTACGACGAGATGGCCCGCCGGCTCCCGGAACTCCGCGGGGTCTGCGTACCCGGCACCGGCCACGACCTGCACCTGGAGCAGCCCGAGGTCCTCCACCTCCTGATCTCCGGATTCCTCGCCGAACTCCCTTGCGCTGGAGTGGACTCCAACCCCTAAGGTGCGGCGCATGCGCTATCGGGTACTCGGCGGGACCGGGATCGAAGTCAGTACGTACTGCCTGGGCACGATGATGTTCGGAGCGGTCGGCAACCCCGACCACCAGGACTCCGTACGGATCATCCACGCCGCCCTCGACCAGGGGATCAACTTCGTCGACACCGCCGACATGTACTCGGCGGGCGAGTCGGAGGAGATCGTGGGAAAGGCGCTGCGCGACCCGCGCCGCCGGGACGAGACCGTGCTCGCCACCAAGGTGTACTTCCCGGTCGGCGGTGAAGGCCCCAACAGGGGCGGCACCTCGCGCCGTTGGATCACCCGGGCCGTCGAGAACAGCCTCAAGCGGCTCGGCACCGAATGGATCGACCTCTACCAGGTCCACCGGCCCGACCACCGCACCGACATCGAGGAGACCCTCGACGTCCTCGGCGACCTGGTCTCCCAGGGCAAGATCCGGGCCTTCGGCTGCTCGACCTTCCCCGCCGAGGAGATCGTCGAGGCGCACGCCGTCGCCGAGCGGCGCGGCCTGCGCCGCTTCCGCAGCGAGCAGCCGCCGTACTCGCTGCTCGCGCGCGGCGTCGAGACCTCCGTGCTGCCGGTCGCGCAGCGGTACGGGATGGGCGTGCTGACCTGGTCGCCGCTGGCGTCCGGCTTCCTCACCGGCAGGTACCGCAAGGGCCGGGACATCGACATGACCAGCGGCCGGGCCGCGCTCCACCCGCACCGCTTCGACCCGTCGCTGCCCGTGAACCAGGCCAAGCTGGACGCCGTCGAGGAGCTCGTCGCGCTCGCCGAGGAGATCGGCTGCACGCTGCCCGAGCTGGCGATCGCGTTCGTCACCGCCCACCCGGCGGTCACGTCGGTGATCCTCGGGCCGCGCACGATGGAGCAGCTGGAGGGCCTGCTGAAGGGTGCCTCGCTGACCCTGACGGATCAGGTCCTCGACCGGATCGACGAGATCGTGCCGCCGGGCACGAACGTCTACCCGCCGGACGGCGTCTGGCGGCCCGCCGCCCTCACCGACCCGACCCTGCGCCGCCGGCCGACGGGGGAGCGCGCGGCGGCGGACTGACGGCAGGGTGCCGGACTTCCCGGACGCGTGAGGTCATGCCTGACCGCAGGGGAGGACGCGTGCGCGAGACGCGTGCGCGAGACGCATGGATGAGACCCGTGAACGAGGCGCATGAGCGAGACGCACGGGCGGGAGCATCGACAGGGCGCAACACTGGGGCGCATGGCTGACACGCGGACGCACACGAGAACCATCGGCCCCGAGGAGCGCAGGGCACGACTCGCGCTGCGGCACCGGCTCGGCGCGGGCGTGCGGGCGGCCACGGCGGAACAGGTGGCCGGTGCGCTGGTGGCGCTGCACGCCACGGACGCGGCGACGGTGTTCCTGGCGGCGGGCGCGCGGCTCACCGCGGACCGGGACCCCGTCGCCGAGGTCGAGCGGGCGCTGTACGAGGAGCGGACGCTGACCCGGATGCACGGCATGCGGCACACCCTGTTCGTGGTGCCCTCCGCGCTCGCCGCCGTCGTCCACTCCTCCACCACGGACGCCGCCTCCGCCCGCGAACGCACCCTCCTGATCAAACACTTGGCGGCGGGCAGCGACCACGACGAGGCCTGGCTCGCGGAGACCGAGCGCCGGGTGCTCGCCGAGCTGGCGGCGCGCGGCGAGGCGACGGGCGCCGAACTCGGCACCGCCGTACCGAGGCTGCGGGAGAAGTACGTGTACGGGGTGGGCACCAACCAGGAAGGTCCGCAGCCGGTCGGCAGCCGGGTGCTGCGCGTCCTCGGCATGGAGGGCCGGATCGCCCGGGGCCGGCCGCAGGGCGGCTGGACGTCGAGCCGGTTCCGCTGGGCGGCGGTCCCGCCGCACGCGGAGGTCGCGCGGGACGGCGCGCAGGCGGAGCTCGTACGGCACTGGCTGGCCGCGTACGGTCCGGCGACCGAGGCCGACCTGAAGTGGTGGACCGGCTGGAAGGTGTCGGACGTGCGGCGCGCCCTGGCGGCGGTGGGCGCGGTGCCGGTGGGGCTCGCGGAGGGCGTGGGCCACGTGCTGCCGGACGACCTCGACCCCGTACGGCCGGAGGAGGCGGGCGAGCCGTGGGCGGCGCTCCTCCCGGCCCTGGACCCGACGGCGATGGGCTGGCAGTCCCGCGACTGGTACCTGGAGCCGGACCTCCGCCCCGCCCTCTTCGACCGCAGCGGCAACATCGGCCCGACGGTGTGGTGGAACGGCCGGATCGTCGGCGGCTGGGCGCAGCGGCCGAACGGTGAGATCGTGTGGCGGCGCCTCACGGACGGCGACGGGGACGTGGACGACTTCCGGATCGCGGAGGAGGCCGGGCGCCTGGCCGACTGGGTCGGCGACACGCGGATCACGCCCCGCTTCCGCACCCCGCTGGAGAAGGAGCTCTCGGCTTCATGACCCGCGCAACCGGTACGAACCGTGAAACCGGCATACGGGCGAGCGAGGCCCGGGACGGAGACGTGTTGCTGCTGTCCGCGGCGCACACCTCCACCGCAGTTCTCCTCGCCGGGGTCGCCAGCCGCCGCGGCATGACGTCCCGGGTGTTGAACGGCCCGCCGGAGAGCGTCGTACGCCCGGGCGAGGCCGTCCACTGGCACGGCGGGCCGCGGCTCGCCGACCGGGTCGCGGAGCCGCTGGGGCTCGGGCTCCTGGAGCCTTCGGACGGCTGGCCGGCGGCGCTGCCGCCGGAGTTCACCCGGCGGCGGATCACGCTGGAGACCTTCTCCTCGGTGTACCGGGAGGTGTTCCGGCCGGTGTTCCTGAAGCCGCCGTCGGACAAGTCCTTCCCGGCGGCGGTGTACGCGGACGGCGCGGCCGGCTTCGAGGCCGTCCGGGGCAGTGTGTCGCCGCACACCCCGGTGCTGGTCTCGGACCCGGTGACGTTCTCGGCCGAGTACCGGCTCTTCGTGCTCGACGGGCAGGTGGTCACGGGCAGCCGGTACGCCGTGTACGGCCGCCTCGAACCGGGCCCGCTCGCGCCGGACGCCCGGCGCTTCGGCGAGGAACTGCTCGCGGCGGTGGGCGACACGCTGCCGAGCGGGGTGGTGGTGGACGTGGGCCTCCTCGAAGGCAGCCCGACGCATGCGGACGGCTGGGCGGTGGTGGAGGCGAACATGGCGTGGTTCGCCCACTGCTACGCCGCGGATCCGGGTGCCGTCCTCGATGTCGTCCTGCGGGCGGCGGGCCCGCGCGGGCGGGTCGCCGAGCGGGACCGTTCGTACCTTCGGGCGCGTCCGAACCGGTGACCTCCGGCGAGGTGTCGAGAAACGCGGCCCTGCTCCGACGTCCCCTGTAGAAGGCCCCGCTCGGGGGCCGTGGTCACCGAAGATGGAGGACGTCATGAAGTACCTGGTGATGGTGCAGGGCGCGCAGGCCGACTACGACGCCATGAACGGCAAGGCCTCGGACCACAGCCCGGCCTGGAGCGAGCAGGAACTCAGGGCGATGTTCTCGTACATGAACAACATCAACGACGATCTCGCGGAGACCGGCGAGTTCATCGACGGCCAGGGGCTCGTCGAGCCCGCCAGGACCCGGTTCGTGACCGCCGACGCCGAAGGGCGGCCGGTCGTCACCGACGGGCCGTACGGGGAGACGAAGGAAGTGCTGGCGGGGTACTGGGTGCTCGACTGCGCCAGCCTGGAGCGGGTCACGGAGATCGCGGCGCGGGTCGCGCAGTGCCCGCAGCCGGCCGGGGCGCCGGTCTACCCCGTGGTGATCCGCCCGATCGACGAGGCCGGCGGCAGCGACCTGGGCTCGGGCGAGCTCGCGGGGGGCGGGGTGTGAGCTCCGCGTACGCCGTCGAGGACCTGCTGCGCCGGCACGCGCCGCAGGTCCTCGGCGCGCTCGTGCGCCGGTACGGGCACTTCGACGACGCCGAGGAGGCCGTGCAGGAGGCGCTGCTCGCCGCCGCCGAGCAGTGGCCGCGGGACGGCGTACCGGCCAATCCGCGCGGCTGGCTGATCCGGGTGGCGTCGCGGCGGCTGACGGACGCGCTGCGGGCGGAGGCGGCGCGGGCGCGCCGGGAGGAGCGGGCGGTCAGGCTCGAACCGCGCGAGGTGCGGGCCGCGCCGGCCGAGGACGACACGCTGACGCTGCTCTTCCTGTGCTGCGACCCGGTGCTGCCGCCGGCGGGCCGGATCGCGCTGACGCTGCGTGCGGTGGGCGGCCTGACGACGGCGGAGATCGCCCGCGCGTTCATGGTGCCGGAGGCGACGGTCGCGCAGCGGATCAGCCGCGCGAAGGCAAAGCTACGCGCGGCCGGCTCGGACCACCCCTTCCACCCACCGTGCGACCCCCCGCCCGACGACCACGCGCCCGGCGCCCCGCCTCCCGGCAACCACGCGTCCGGCACCCGGCCTCGCGGCGACCACGCGCCCGGCCTCCATGCGCCCGGCGCCCCGCCTCCCGGCGACCGCCCTCCCAGCGGCCACCCTCCCGGCTTGCGTCCCCCCGGCTTGCGTCCTCCCGGCCCGGAGGACCGTGATGCCCGGCTCGTCTCCGTCCTCCAGGTCCTCTACCTGATCTTCAACGAGGGCTACACCGCCAGTTCCGGGCCCGCGCTCCACCGCGCCGAGCTGGCCCGCGAGGCGATCCGGCTGACCCGGGCGGCCCGCCGGCTGCTGCCGCGCGAGGGCGCGGTGACGGGCCTGCTCGCGCTCATGCTGCTGACGGAGGCCCGCAGCGCGGCCCGTACGGGACCGGACGGCGAGCTGGTCCCGCTCGACCGGCAGGACCGCACGCTCTGGGACCGGACGGCGATCGCCGAGGGCACCGCGCTGGTGGAGGAGGCCCTGACGGAGGGCCCGCCCGGCCCGTACCAGCTCCAGGCGGCGATCGCGGCCCTCCACGACGAGGCCTCGGGCCCGGACACCACCGACTGGCCCCAGATCCTCGCCCTCTACGACGTCCTCCTGACGAAGACCCAGGACCCGATGGCGGAGCTGGGCCGGGTCGTCGCCCTCGCGATGACCGAGGGCCCGGAGGCGGGCCTGGCCGCCCTGGCGGCCCTGGAGCCCCGCTTCCCCGACTCCCACCGCCTCCCCGCCGTCCGCGCCCACCTCCTCGAACGCACCGGCGCCCGCAAGGCCGCCGCCGACGCCTACCGCACCGCCGCCCGCACGACCCGCAGCCTCCCGGAACGCCGCTACCTCCAGACGCGCGCGGCGGGGCTCGATCCGTGACGCCGGCCCTCGTGTGACGGCGGTCAGCCCTGCCGGAGTCGGGCCAGCGTCGCGTTCAGGGTGGATTCCTCGTCCGTCGGGCACGAGGTCGTGCGGTTGTGCGGGAGCCTCGCGAGGACGGCGGCCATGCCGCAGGTGTTGGTGAGGGCCGAGAAGACGAGGCCCGCGGCGACGGCGGCGGAGAGGAGCTGGAAGGCGGGGTGGACGAGGAGGGCGAGGAGCAGGCCGAGGAGGACGAGGGAGCCGGCGGCGAGGCGGACCTGGCGGTCCATGGCCCAGGGCGGGCGGGCCGGGGCACCGGCCGGGCGGTCGAGGGCGTGGCCCTGGGCCGCCCAGCCGCTGGTGCCGCCGGCCAGGTCGAGCGCCGGAATGCCGTGGGCGGCGAGCCGCTCGCAGGCGGTGCGGGAGCGGTTGCCGGACTGGCACACGAGAAGGAGCTCGCCGCGGGCCGCCGCCTCCTTGAGCGCGGGCACGGCCCGGTCCAGGCGGTCGAGGGGCACGTTGAGGGCGCCGGGCAGGTGGCCGCCCGCGTACTCGGCGGGGCTGCGGACGTCGACGACGGTGAGTTCGCCCAGGCGGGCGAGGGTCTGGGCGGCGTCGAGGGAGGCGGGCGCGGTCATGGCAGGTGTCATCCTTGGTCTTCGACGGGACCCCACGACGGGGAGTAAATTACCCCCTGGGGTATCTGCTGAGGAGTGGTTGTGGAACTGGATCTCGCGGGCGCCGAGCTGAAGGCCGTGCTGAACCGGCTGCGCCGGGCCCAGGGGCAGATCTCCGGCGTCATCCGGATGATCGAGGAGGGCCGCGACTGCGAGGAGGTCGTGACCCAGCTGGCCGCCGCTTCCCGCGCCCTCGACCGGGCCGGGTTCGCGATCATCGCGACCGGTCTCCAGCAGTGCCTCACGGATGTGGAGAACGGGCGCAAGAGCGGCGAGGACACGGAGCAGATGCGGGCCCGGCTCGAGAAGCTCTTCCTCTCGCTGGCCTGATCCCCCTCCGCCCACAGGGGTCGCCGCCCTCAGACCGCCAGGTCGGCCAGCATCGCGGCCGTGGTCGCGAGAAGGACGAGACCGAAGGCCCGGCGCAGGGTGTCCCCCGGGACGCGGGAGGCCAGGCGGCGGCCGTCCCAGGCGGCGAGGACCGCCGCTCCCGCGAACGGGGCGACGACCGCCCAGTCCACCGGTACGGCGCTTCCCGCGGCGCCGGCGCGGGCCAGCAGCGCGACCAGCGCGTTGACGGCGACGACCAGCAGGCTGGTCCCGACCGCCGGGCGCATCCGCAGTCCGACGACCTGGACGAGCGCCGGCACGGTCAGGAACCCGCCGCCCACGCCGAGCACCCCGGTCACGGCACCCAGCCCGGCCCCGGCGCCCGCGACCGCAGGACCCGAGCGACGTACCCGCCGCTCGCCCTCCCCTGCCGGGGCCCGGCGGACCATCCGTACCGCCGCGACCGCCGCCACCGCCGCGAACCCGAGGGTGAGCAGCGGTTCCGGCAGCCGGGCCGAGAGCAGCCCGCCCGCCGCGGCCGGCAGGACACCGGCCGCGGCGAACAGCGCTCCCGTACGCCACCGGACCTGGCCGTCGCGGGCATGCCCGTACAGCGCGGTCGCGGACGTGCCGAGCACGATCAGCAGGCTCGCCGTCGTGGCGGCGGCCGGGGTGAGTCCGAGCAGACAGACCAGCGCGGGCACGGCGAGCACACTGCCGCCGCCACCGAGCGCGCCCAGCGCGAGCCCGACCACCGCCCCGGCACCGGCGGCGAGGGCGAGGGCGAGGGTCATCGGCCGGTGACCGGCGCGTTCGCGAAGGAGTCGTCGACGGCGACGACCTCGCGACCGGCCGCGGCCAGCAGCGACGCGGCGACGGACGCGCGCAGACCGCCCGCGCAGTGCACCCAGACCGGAACGCCGGACGGTATCTCCCGCATCCGGGAACGCAGTTCGTGCAGCGGGATGTGCCGGGAACCCTCGACGTGACCGGCCGAGGCCCGCTCGGAGGCGCGCCGCACGTCCAACAACACAGCTCTGTGCGGCAGTTCGGAGGCGAGGTCCGCGAAGACCGCGCGGCGGAAGCTCGCCGGCCGCTCGCCCTCCGGTACCCACTCCTCCGGCGTGCCGGTCGCCGCCGCGGCGGGCCGGTCGATGCCGACCCGGACCAGTTCGCGCTGGGCCCTGGCCAGTCGCTCGGGCGAGTCGGCGAGCAGGGTGACGGGCCTGCCCCAGGGAATCAGCCAGGCGAGGAGCACGGCGAGCTGCCCGCCGGGTCCTTCGCCGGCCTCGATGTTGTACGAGCCGGCCACGTGGCCCTCCGCGAAGGCGACCCGGCTGCGCAGGTCGACCACCCACTCGCCGGCCGCGAGGCGCGCGGCGATCTCGTCCGCGTCCGCGACGGCGGGCGGCGTGAGGTCGACGGGCGCGGGGCCCTCGGAGTTGAGCGGGCCCATGTGGGCGTAGTAGGCGGGGATGTCGTCGAGGCCGGCGAGCAGGTCGGCGACGAAGGTGTCGACGTCCTTGGCGAAGGCCTCGTTGACGGCCGCCTGCTCGCCGATCGTGGTCGCGCCGCCCGGGCTGCCTGAACCGCCCGGGCCGCCCGTGCCTCCAGTGCTGCCCGGACCGCCCGGACCGCCAGCGCCTCCTGGGCTGCCCGCTCCGTTCCCGGACCTGGCGGCGGCGCACATGCTGCCGAAGCCGTGGGTGGGCAGGACGGTGGTGGCGTCGGGCAGTTCGGCCGCGAGCCGGTGCGCGGAGGCGTGCTGGGCGCGCGCCAGGGAGGCGGTGAGCCGGGGTTCGACCAGGTCGGGGCGGCCGACGGTGCCGACGAGCAGGGAGCCACCGGTGAAGACGGCGACGGGTTCGCCGCCCTCCTCCAGGACGTACGCGGTGTGGTGCGGCGTGTGGCCGGGCGTGGCGACGGCCCGCAGGACGAGGCCTTCGCCGACGGCGAGGGTGTCGCCGTCGGCCACGGGCAGCCGCTCGTACGAGACGGGCGCGGCGGCCGGCACGACGTACACGGCGCCGGTGATCCTGGCGAGCTCGTGGCCGCCGCTCACGTAGTCGTTGTGCACGTGTGTCTCGACGACGTGGGAGATCCGCACTCCGCGCAGCGCGGCGGCGGCGATCACCCGGTCGATGTCGCGCGGCGGGTCCACGACGACGGCGGTCGTGGGGCCGCCCGCGAGGTAGCTGCGGTTGCCGAGGCCCGGCACTTCGACGGTGTCCACGAAGAACACGCCCGTACTCCTTCCAGGAACTCCGAGGCACCGAGAACTCCAGGAACCCCGAAAACCTCGGGACCTCAGGAACCTCCGGCCTCGGGAATTTACCCCCCGGGGTATACGGACGACCCTAACAGAAGTACCCCCGGGGGTATCTTCCCCGGGGGTACTCAGGCAGCCGGCCGATCGGAATCGCCGACGTCAGTCGACCGCGAGGCCCTTCAGGCGCTTGGCGATCTTCGTCAGGCGCTCGCCCTGGTAGCGGGCGGCGGCGAGGACCTTCTCGTCCGGCTCGCCGTTGGCGCCGGGGTGGGCGGTGCCGTAGGGGTTGCCGCCGGCCGCGTAGACGGACTGGTCGGTGAAGCCGGGCGAGACGATGACCGAACCCCAGTGGTGGAAGGTGTTGTAGAGCGCGAGCAGGGTGGACTCGTTGCCGCCGTGGGTGTTGTACGCGCTGGTGAAGGCGGTGGCGGGCTTGTCGGCCATGACGCCCTGGTTCCAGAGGCCGCCGGAGGTGTCGATGAACTGCTTCAGCTGGGCGGCGACGTTGCCGAAACGGGTCGGCGAGCCGAGCGCGTAGGCGTCCGCCCACTCCAGGTCGTCCAGGGTCGCGACCTCGACGGTCTCGGCGGTGGCGTCGACGTGGGCGCGCCAGGCGGGGTTGGAGTCGATGGCGGTGTCGGGAGCGAGCTCGGGCACCCGGCGGAGCCGCACCTCGGCGCCGGCCTTCTCGGCGCCCTCGGCGACGGCCTGGGCGAGCTGGTGGACGTTCCCCGTGGCCGAGTAGTAGATGACGGCGACCTTGACGGACATGACGAGCCCTCCTGAAGGCGTCCTGTAACCGGATTACTTTCCGCTTCAACGTTCCCCAGGCTAAACGGACAGCTATCCGGTTCGCAAGGGGTGCAGGTATGCTCAGGTCAGGGACCGATGCGAGGGGGACGCGCGAGGAAGGCAGGGAGCGACGGATGAGCACGACGAAACGGCAGGCCGAGAGCGGCGGCCCGACACCGGCGACGCCCGCCGCGCCCTCGCCGCTGCTCAACCTCCTGCCGACCGTCGGCGGTCCCGCGCCCGAGCGCGCCGACGCCGCCCGCAACCGGCGCAAGATCCTCGACGCCGCCGCCCGGATCGTCGCCGAGCGGGGCCCCGAGGCCGTCACCATGAACCAGGTCGCCCACGCCAGCGGCATCGGCGTCGGCACGGTGTACCGGCGCTTCGGTGACGTCTCGCAGCTGCTGTGGGCGCTGCTCGACGACCGGGAGCGGCAGTTCCAGGAGGCGTATCTGAGCGGCCCGCCGCCGCTCGGCCCCGGCGCGCCCGCCGCGCAGCGGCTCGACGCGTTCCTGGACGCGCTCGTCGACCGGGTGGTCGAGCAGCGCGAGATCCTGCTCGCCGCGCAGACGGCGGCCCCCAGCGCGCGCTACACCAGCGGCGCGTACCTCGCGATGCACACCCACCTCACCCTCCTCGTCTCCCAGACCCGCCCCACCGCCAACGCCCCCCTCCTCGCCCACCTCCTCCTGGCCCCGTTCTCCCCCAGCCTGATGCACCACCTCTCCCAGGAGCAGCGCATCTCGGCGGACGAACTGAAGGCGGGCATACGGCAGTTGCTGAGCCTGCAGACGCACTAGTACGGCACGGACGGCGTCGACACCGGGACGTACGCCAGGCCGTCGTACTCCTCCGCCGGCACCGTCGGCGTGACGTTGCGACGGTAGACACCACGGGAGACGTACGCGCCGTACGAGCGGGACGGCAGGGGCTCCCACAACCAGAGCTCGGCCGCGCTCCGCAGGTCCCGCACGTGGGCGCCGCGCTCCGCGAGCAGGGCCTCCAAGGAGCCGGGCGGCGGGGGGCCGATCCGGTTGACGGCCACCGGCGAGGGCCGCTTCAGACGCGGCCCCCACGGGCCGGGCCACATCCGGCGGGCTCGGAAGGCGCCCTCGCCGAAGAACAGGCCGAGTGCGTAGTACGCGGAGCCGTACCGCTCGCGCAGCTGGGCACCGAGCGACCGGCCCCGTACGGCCACATGGCCGTTGTGGGCCCACAGCGCGATCCGCGCACCGGGATCGGCGGCGATCAGCTCGCCGACCGCGTCCGCCATGTGGCCGTCCCTGACCCGGAACAGCTCCGGCCGGGGCGCGCTGACCACGTCCACCGCGCGCGCCAGGATCCGAGCGTGACGCTGGTCGTCCCCGCTCACGACGGGCAAGGCCCGTGCCGCAGCCGCCAGTTCCGCCCCACGCCCGGGCAGGGATCCTGGCTGTGCGTCCGCCAGGACCGACAGCACACCGGCGCGCTCACCGAAGTGCGCCACCGAGGCCGCGCACCGCTGCGGGTCGACGCCCACGAAGCCGACCTGGTCGGCCGAACGACGCCCCCGGTTGTACGCGCGCAACCACTCGACCAGGTCCAGGACCTCCCGCGTCCGCCAGGTCCAGAAGCCGAGCCCGGCCAGGGCCGCGGCCCCGTCGCCCTCCCCGCGCCGTACGTACCCGTCGACGGCGAGGGCTGCCGAGGCGCTCGCCTCCATCGCGAACGTACGGAAACCGTGCTCCGTGACCAGGTGCTCGACCAGCCGGTGCTTGAGCCGGAAGAACTCCGCCGTACCGTGCGTCGATTCGCCGAGGCCGACCACCCGCACCCCGTCGAGGGCGGCGCCCCACTCCCGTAAGCCGTCCATTCCTCGAAACTACTCTGGACCCGACCGGGCATCCGGCCCCAGCATCGGTGTCATGACCACCTATCTGATCCTCCACGGCTTCCAGAACCACCGTCCGCCCGGCCACTGGCAGTACTGGCTCGCCGGGCAGCTGCGGGAGCGTGGGCACGAGGTGCGGTATCCGCAGTTGCCCGAGGCGGACGCGCCCGTACTGGAGGACTGGCTCGCCGCGCTGGAGAAGCACGGCGAACGGCCCGGTGACGGTTCCGAGTTCGTCGTGGTCGCGCACAGTCTGTCCGTGCTGCTCTGGCTGCGGGCGGTCGCCGCCGGGCGGGCGCCCGAGGCCGACCGGGTGCTGCTCGTCGCGCCGCCCTCGCCGCAGGTCACCGCCTCCATCCCGGAGATCGCCGGCTTCGCCGACGGGCTCGACCTCGGACCGGGTCCGGACCGGCGCGGTGCGCGGGCGCGGCTCGTGTACGGGGACGGGGACCCGTACTGCCCCGAGGGCGCCGACGTCCACTACGGCGTCCCCCTCGGGCTCGACCTCGACCACGTGCCCGGCGGCGGGCACCTGAACCCCGAGCACGGCGGCTACGGGCCCTGGCCCTCGGTCCTCGAGTGGTGCGAAAACCCGGCGACGCGGGTGACCGGCAACCGGTAGCGTCGGCCGGATGCGTCTGGAGAGATTCCCCGAGATCGCCCCGTACGACGAAGGCATGCTCGACGTCGGCGACGGCAACCACGTCCACTGGTCCGTCGCCGGAAACCCCGACGGCAAGCCCGCGCTCGTCGTCCACGGCGGCCCCGGCTCCGGCTCCTCGCCGCACGCGCGCCGGGTCTTCGACCCGGAGCACTACCGCATCGTCCAGTTCGACCAGCGCGGCTGCGGACGCTCCACCCCGCACGCCGGCGACCCGGCCACCGACATGGCCGTGAACACCACCGCCCACCTCGTCGCCGACATGGAGCGGCTGCGCGAGCACCTGGGGATCGACCGCTGGCTGCTGTACGGCGGCTCCTGGGGCTCCACCCTGATCCTGGCCTACGCCGAGACGCACCCCGATCGGGTCACCGAGATCGTCATCCCGTCCGTGACGACCACCCGCCGTTCCGAGACGGCCTGGCTGTACGAGGGCGTCGGCCGCTTCTTCCCCGAGGCCCACGAGCGCTTCCGGGACGGAGTGGACGGGGCCCCGGACCTGCTCGGCGCCTACGCGGCCCGGATGGGCCACCCCGACCCCGCCGTACGGGAGAAGGCCGCCGCCGACTGGTGCGCCTGGGAGGACGCCGTCCTCTCCGGCGAGGGCCAGGGCACCCCGTACTCCGACCGGGTCGACACCGCCCAGCTGGCCCTCGTACGGATCTGCTCCCACTACTTCTCGCAGGGCGCGTTCCTGGAGGAGGGCGCCCTGATCAGGGACGCGGGCCGGCTGGCCGGCATTCCCGGCGTCCTCGTGCACGGCCGGTTCGACATGGGCGGGCCGCTCCACACCGCCTGGGAGCTGGTCAAGGCCTGGCCGGACGCCGAGCTCCACGTGGTGGAGGGCGCCGGGCACCTGGGCAGCGACGAGACCCGTCGTCTCGTCATGGACGCCCTCGCCCGCTTCGCGAAGGCCTGAGCCGCGCACGGCCGGCCCCACCCTGAGCCGGCCCCGCGAAAGGGTGAGTCACCGGGCGGGTGGCCCGCCTCGGCGGGATGATCGGAACATGGCCGACCGGAACATGAGCCCCGTGATCCACCTCGCCCAGCAGCCCGAAGCCGACGAGCTCCTGGCCCGCTCCCCGCTCGCCGCGCTCGTCGGCATGCTGCTCGACCAGCAGGTGCCGATGGAGTGGGCCTTCTCCGGCCCGTACACCATCGCCACCCGCATGGGCCACGACGACCTCGACGCCCACGAGATCGCCGCCCGGGATCCGGAGGCCTTCGCCGCACTGCTCTCCGAGAAACCGGCCGTGCACCGCTACCCGGGCTCCATGGCCAAGCGGATCCAGCAGCTGTGCGGCTTCCTGGTGCACGAGTACGGAGGCGACGCGGAGGCGGTCTGGCGGGACGCGACGAGCGGCGAGGAGCTGCTCGCCCGCCTGGAGGCGCTGCCCGGCTTCGGCAAGCAGAAGGCGCAGATCTTCCTGGCCCTGCTCGGCAAGCAGTACGGCGTCGGCCCCGAGGGCTGGCGCGAGGCGGCGGGCGCGTACGGCGAGAAGGACTGCTACCGCTCCGCCGCCGACATCACCGGTCCCGAATCCCTGGCGAAGGTCCGCGCCCACAAGCAGGAGATGAAGGCCGCGGCCAAGGCGGCCAAGGCCTCCGGGGCCACGAAGGCCTCCGCGGCCACGAAGCCCGCCACGTCCGCCAGAACCACCAAGGCCACCAAGGCTGCCAAGGCTGCCAAGGCTGCCAAGGCTGCCAAAAGCGCGAATAGCGCCAAAAGGACTAAAACCCGTGGGAATTGATAATTCCCCATGTCAATCCTGTTCCACCTGACAGGAATTGCGCGAGATGTGTTCACAGCATCCCCGGCGATCGCTAACTTCCCCTCTACCTCGTCCGTACCGGGAAGGACTTCTGTGAACGCAACTCAGCGCAGAGCAGCCGCCGTTCTGGCCGTCGCCGCGCTCGCCACCCCGCTGATGCTCGCCGCGCCCGCCACCGCCACGCCCGAACCCGGAGCGGCGGAGGCCCGCGACGCCGCCCGGCTCGCGAGGAAGCTGGTCCGCGAGACGACCGCGACGGACGCCTTCAAGCACCTGCAGAAGTTCCAGGCCATAGCCGACTCGGCGGGCGGCAACCGCGCGGCCGGCACGCTCGGCCACGACGCCTCGGCCGCGTACGTCTACAGCCGGCTCAAGAAGGCCGGCTACGACGTCAGGTACCAGAAGTTCGACTTCTGGTACACGCAGACGCTCGCCGAGAAGGCCGCCGTCCTCTCCCCCGCCCCGCGCGACCTGCCGATCCGGGCGATGACCTACTCGAAGTCCACGCCGACGGGCGGCATCAAGGCCGAGCTCAAGGCCGTCCCGGTCGACGCCGACGGCACCACCGGCTGCGAGCCGGGGGACTACGCCTCCGGCGCCTTCACCGGCAAGATCGCGCTCATCAAGCGCGGCGGGTGCGCCTTCGCCGTGAAGCAGCAGCAGGCGGCCGACGCCGGCGCGGTCGGCGCGATCGTCTACAACAACGTCGACGGCGTCCTGTCCGGCACCCTCAGCGACCCGGCCAACGGCCGGATCCCGACCGGCGGCATCACGAAGGCCGAGGGCGAGAAGCTCGTCGCCGACCTCGCCAAGGGCCCGGTGAACCTCGACTTCGAGATCCGCCAGCTCATCGAGAGGCGCTCCACCAACAACGTCCTCGCCGAGACCAGGGGCGGCAACGCCGCCAACACCGTGATGCTCGGCTCCCACCTCGACTCCGTCACCGCCGGCCCCGGCATCAACGACAACGGCTCCGGCTCCGCCGGTCTCCTCCAGGCCGCCCTGGAGCTCGCCCCGTCGCAGGACAAGGTCCGCAACAAGATCCGCTTCGCCTGGTGGTCCGCCGAGGAGGTCGGCCTCGTCGGCTCGGACCACTACGTGGCCACCATGAGCTCCCTGGACCGGAAGGAGATCAAGCTCTACCTCAACTTCGACATGATCGCCTCGCCGAACTACGGACTCTTCGTGTACGACGGCGACAACTCCGACGGCGTCGGCGCGGAAGCCGGCCCCGAGGGCTCCGCCCAGCTCGAGCGCGACATCAACGACTTCCTCGACAAGCGCGGCCTGCCGCACGAGGGCACCGACTTCACGGGCCGCTCCGACTACGGGCCGTTCATCGAGGTCGGCATCCCCTCCGGCGGCACCTTCACCGGCGCCGAGGGCATCAAGACCGCCGCGCAGGCCGCGAAGTTCGGCGGCGAGGCGGGCGTCGCCTACGACGTGAACTACCACGCCGCGGGTGACGACATCAACAACATCGACATGACCGCGTTCGACGTCAACGTCGACGTCATCGCCAACGCCGTCGGCACCTACGCCCACGACCTCAGCTCCCTGAAGAAGCCGGTCCCGTTCGTCCCGACCAAGGGCGACGCGGGCAGCGGCGGCGGTCTGCACGAGGACCACCACGAGGTCACCGAGTAAGCACCGCCTGACGGTCAACGTCTGCGGCGCGCCGTGCCGAAGACCGAGCGGCTGATCTCCCGGCCCAGCTGGGTCCCGACCGACCGCGCGAGCGACCTGAACAGGCCGCTTCCCACGACCTGTTCGACGAGCGAGGGCTCCTCCTTCTCCCGAGGAGCCCTCGCTCCTTCCTTTTCGGACACGGCGCGCTCCGCCGCCGCCTCCGCCGCCTGCTGCTCGGCGGTCAGCTTCTCGTACGCCGACTCGCGGTCCACCGCCTCCGCGTACCGCCCGTACAGCGGCGAGCCCTTCACCGCCGCCGCCAGGTCCTCCGCCGGGATCGGGCCCATCAGCGACCGCGGCGCCCGCAGCCGCGTCGCCGCCACCGGGGTCGGGGCGCCCTTCTCGCCGAGGACGGTGACCACCGCCTCGCCCGTGCCGAGCCCGGTCAGCACCTCCTCCAGGTCGTACGCCGAGTTCGGGAAGGTCCGTACGGTCGCCTTCAGCGCCTTCGCGTCGTCCGGCGTGAACGCCCGCAGCGCGTGCTGGACCCGGTTGCCGAGCTGGGCGAGCACGTCGGCCGGCACGTCCTTCGGCGTCTGCGTCACGAAGAAGATCCCGACGCCCTTGGAGCGGATCAGCCGCACCGTCTGCGTCACCGACTCCAGGAAGGCCTTCGAGGCCCCGTTGAAGAGCAGATGCGCCTCGTCGAAGAAGAAGACCAGCTTCGGCCTGTCGAGGTCGCCGACCTCCGGCAGGTCGCCGTAGAGGTCCGCGAGCAGCCACATCAGGAAGGTCGAGAACAGCTGCGGCCTGTCCTGCACGGCCGGCAGCTCCAGTACGGACACGACACCGCGCCCGTCCGCCGCCGTCCGCAGGAACTCGCTCGTGTCGAACTCCGGCTCTCCGAAGAACCCGCCCGCCCCCTGCTGCTCCAGGGCCGTGATCGCCCGCAGGATCACCCCGGCCGTCGCCGTCGACAGCCCGCCGATGCCCTTCAGCTCGGGCTTGCCGAGATCGGAGACGAGGAAGGCGAC
Source organism: Streptomyces sp. NPDC127114 (assembly GCF_042677525.1). Lineage (NCBI taxonomy): Bacteria > Bacillati > Actinomycetota > Actinomycetes > Kitasatosporales > Streptomycetaceae > Streptomyces > Streptomyces sp. NPDC127114. Next base: position 50,164 of record NZ_JBHXTJ010000013.1, on the reverse strand, counting down.
CACCGCCCGCAGGTCCTTCAGGTCGACGAGTTCGAGGCCCTTGGCGTCGGCGTAGTGGAAGATCAGGCCGAGCGACTGCTCCTGCGTCTGGTTGAGCCGGAGCACCTTCGACAGGAGCACCGGGCCGAAGCTCGTCACCGTGGCCCGGATGGGGATGCCGCCGCCCCCGAGCCCGTAGAACTCGCACGGGAAGCCGCTCGCCGACCAGTCCTGCCCGACCTGTCCGGCCCGCTCCCGCACCTTCTCGCCGTCCTGTCCCGGCGCGGAGATGCCGGAGACGTCGCCCTTGATGTCGGCGAGGAAGACCGGCACGCCGTGCTCGGAGAGCTGCTCGGCGATCAGCTGGAGCGTCTTGGTCTTGCCGGTGCCGGTCGCGCCCGCGACCAGACCGTGCCGGTTGAGCATCGGCAGCGGGATGCGGACCTGCGCGTCCGGGTGACACGCGCCGTCCCAGAGCAGAGCCCCCAGATCGAGTGCGGCTCCGTCGAAGGCGTACCCGGCGGCGATCTCCGCCCACGGCTGCTCAGTCGCACTCATCGCAGACCCCTGTCACGTTTTCACCCGGTTTGCCCCAGCATCGCACCGGGCCCGCGTGGCTGCGCCGGGAGCCGCTTGCCCGGTAGGCTTTCCGTGTGATCTTCAAGCGCATCGGAAACGGCCGGCCGTATCCCGACCACGGCCGGGAAAGCACCCGGCAGTGGGCGGACGTGGCACCGCGCCCGGTCCGCCTCGATCAGCTGGTGACCACCAAGGGCCAGCTGGACCTGGAGACGCTGCTCGCCGAGGACTCCACCTTCTACGGCGACCTCTTCGCGCACGTCGTGAAGTGGCAGGGCGATCTCTACCTGGAGGACGGACTGCACCGCGCGGTCCGGGCCGCGCTCCAGCAGCGCCAGGTGCTGCACGCCCGCGTCCTGGAACTGGACTGAGCGCCCGGGCGCACCCCTCGTGCACCCGGGCGCGCCGGCCGACGACGCCGCAGGCGCGCGGCGCCGCCCGGCTGACGCCCGTCCCTGGCCGACGGCTCCACCCGCTGACACACGTCCCCGGCTGGACGCCCCTCACCGGCCGACGGCGCGGCCCCGGCTGATCCTTTCGGGGCCTCTTCACCCCCATCCGGACGCGATCACATGATCATCCAGTAGGCATCCTCCACGGGCGGCATTACGCTGCGCTCATGAGCATGCTCACTCCCCCCGGAATGGGCGGAAAGTACCGCATCACAGGGGACGTCTACCCGCGCATGCGCCGCCCCCGTCGTCGGCGCAGGATCGTCCTCGGAGCCGCGGCCGCCGTCCTCGTGCTCGGCGCGGCCGGCTGGGGAACGGTGCAGCTGATCGACGTCTTCTCCGGCGGCGAAGAGAAGACCACCACGGCCGCGGGCAGACCGGACTGCAAGCCCGCGCCCAAGCCGACCGCGCAACCCGCCGCGGCCGCGCTGCCCAAGCCTGCCCAGATCACGGTCAACGTCTACAACGCGACCCCGCGCAGCGGGCTCGCCAAGTCGACCGCGGACGAGCTGAAGAAGCGCGGCTTCCTCATCGGCAAGGTCGGGAACGCGCCCGCCGCCTACGACAAGAAGGTCCCGGGCGCCGGACTGCTGCTCGGCGCCCCCGGCGCCGCCAAGGGCACCTTCTCCGTCGTCGGCACCCAGCTGAAGGGCGCCACGACGAAGGTCGACGCCCGCACCACGGCGGACGTCGACCTGATCATCGGTACGGCCTTCAAGACGCTCGACCCGAAGGCGGTGGCGGACGCGGCGCTCGTGGCGCTCAACAAGCCGAAGCCGGTACCGGGCCGCTGCTGACGCCCGAGGCCGTGGCCCCGGGCGAGCGGGCGCGTACGGATTACTCCGCTTACTCCGCCGCGCCGTACATGCGGTCGCCCGCGTCGCCGAGGCCCGGCACGATGTAGCCGCTCTCGTTCAGCCGCTCGTCGACCGAGGCCGTCACGACCGTCACCGGCGTGCCCGCCAGCTCGCGCTCCATGACCTCGACGCCCTCCGGGGCGGCGAGCAGCACGACGGCGGTCACGTCGTCCGCACCGCGCTTGATCAGTTCCTGGATCGCCGCCACCAGCGTGCCGCCGGTCGCGAGCATCGGGTCGAGGACGTACACCTGGCGGCCGGACAGGTCCTCCGGCATCCGCGTCGCGTACGTCGACGCCTCCAGCGTCTCCTCGTTGCGGATCATGCCCAGGAAGCCGACCTCGGCGGTGGGCAGCAGCCGCACCATGCCGTCGAGCATGCCCAGACCGGCCCGCAGGATCGGGACCACCAGCGGCCGCGGGTGCGACAGCTTCACGCCGGTCGTCGGCGTGACGGGGGTCTCGATGTCGACCTGCTCGGTGCGCACGTCCCTGGTCGCCTCGTAGGCGAGCAGGGTGACCAGCTCGTCGGCCAGCCGGCGGAAGGTCGGGGAGTCCGTGCGCTTGTCGCGCAGCGTGGTGAGCTTGTGGGCGACCAGCGGGTGATCGACGACGTGGAGACGCATGCCCCAACAGTAGCCGGGACTGGCGTCAACCCACGCCAGCGAGGGAAGGTGGGGACACAGGGACCCAGTCACGGGGTGGTGTGGCCTATGCCCGACCTGGACGGCAAGTCCGGCGCGGACCCTCCCGAGGGGGAGCCGCGCCAGGAGACCGACGCGGAGCGTCGCAGGCGCCGCGCGCAGTTCCTGCGCGAGCTGAACGAGGCCAAGGCGCTGCGCGACCGCGTGCAGCCGCGGCGCGCCCGGGCGGCCCGGATGCGCCAGGCGATGCGGATGCGGACTTTCCGTTGGTGAGCGCCGGCCGCGCGGACCCGGTCCGCAAGGGCGCTGACCTGCGGAGCTCGGGCCGGCCGTCCGGCCGTGCGGGCCGGCCGTGCGCCCCCTCCGTGCGCCGGGGTCGCGCGCCCGCCCGATCCGGGCGTCGTTCAGACTGATGCACGACGCAAGAGCCGAAGACCTCTCCTGAGGCCGAGGTTTCTGTCACGATGCCGATTGGGCGGGGCATCAGGAGCGTCGCCGCCGGATCATCACACCTCTGATCAGTGGGAGAGTCAGGTGTACTTCGCCGCACTGCTCGCGCGCACCGAAGACGGGTGGGAAGCGAGCGATACGGAGCTCGACAACGTGGAGACGCTGGCGGATCTGGCCGATCTGGCCCGCGAGTCCGCCAGTGACGACGGGGAAACGGTGATCGTCTTCATCGAGCAGGAGGACGCGTGGTTCGGCATCGTCCGTGTCGACGGCGAGGACGACCCCCGGGTCTTCGTCTCGAACGCGGCCGCCGCGGCCCGCTCCTCGTACGGGGAGATCCTCACCTCGGAACTCCTCGGCGACGACGACCAGGACGACCAGCTCGACGAACTGACCGACCTGGACGGCACCGAGGACGGTGAGCCGGAGCACGACGACGAGGACGACGACACGGTGACCGGCGCCGGCGTCGCGCCGGCCGGCCCGCTGGGCGAGACCCGGATCCTGGCCGACCTCGGCCTGCCCGAGAAGCAGCTCCTCGCCATCACCGACGACGCCCTCGGCGAGGTCGCGGACGCGATCGGCGCCTCGGACATCCTGGAGACCGTGCGCTAGTGCCACCCCTCGCGACACCCGGCCCGATCGCGGGCGCGGACCCCGTACGGGACCCCTGGCGGGACCCGATGCGGCTCGCCCTCGCCGAGGCCGACCTGGCAGCGTCGGCCGGTGACGTACCGGTCGGCGCGGTCGTGCTCTCCCCGGACGGCAGGGTCATCGCCAGCGGCCACAACGAGCGGGAGGCCGCCGGCGACCCGACCGCCCACGCCGAGGTCCTCGCCCTGCGGCGGGCCGCGGCGGCGACCGGCGAGTGGCGGCTGACCGGCTGCACGCTCGTCGTGACCCTGGAGCCCTGCGTGATGTGCGCGGGCGCGCTCGTCCAGGCGCGGGTCGAACGGGTGGTGTTCGGCGCGTGGGACGAGAAGGCGGGTGCCACCGGCTCGCTCTGGGACCTGGTCCGCGACCGCCGTCTCAACCACCGGCCCGAGGTGATCCACGGCGTCCTGGAGGAGGACTGCTCGGCGCAGCTGACCCGCTTTTTCCGCGACCGCTGACCTGCGGAGAGCGTGCCGGGGGATACGGATTTCAGTCCACGGCGCCTTTGGGCTAAGCTCTCTCTCGGTAGCGTGTCCGAGCGGCCGAAGGAGCTCGCCTCGAAAGCGAGTGTGGCGCAAGTCACCGAGGGTTCAAATCCCTCCGCTACCGCCAGAGAACCTCCCCGAACTGCGGAAACGCGGATCGGGGAGGTTTTTTCACACCCTCAGCCCTGAGCCCCCGTCCCTCCCCCCTCTCCCCCGCAGGGCGGCTCGTACGCCAATCCCGGGACGTACTGGGCCCATTGGGCCGGGGTGATGACGTTGCCCGCGGCCGTGCAGATCCAACGGGCGGCCGCGTCGGGGTCGGTGGACCAGAGGCGCACGGGCTGGTCCTCACCGGCGCTGGCGAGGGTGCGGCCGTCGGGGGCGAAGGCGAGGGCGGTGACCCGGGCCGTCCCTCCGAACAGGCCACGGCTGAGGGGCGTGGGCCGGGCCGAGTCGGCGAGCCTGACCGTGCCGTCGGCGTTCCCCTCGGCGAGCAGGTCGCCGCTCGGCCTGAAGGCCAGTGAGGTCACCATGCTGCTGCCGGTCGCGGCGCCACGGGCGACGGGCCGGGCCGGGTCTGTCACGTCCCACACGGTGAGGACGGCCCGGTCGGCCTTCGCGAGGGTGCGGCCGTCCGCGGAGAAGACCAGCCGTTGCGGCGCCAGGGCCTTGGGGTCGGCACCCGCCAACTCCGCCAGCGGGTAAGGCTTCGCGGGATCCCACAGGGCGAGGCTTCCGTCGCCGTAGCCGACGGCGACCGTGCCCGCGCCGGGGCCGACGGCCAGCTCCTCGACGTACCTGTCCCCGCGGAGGGACCGGCCGGTCCGCCGGAGCCGGGCGGGGTCGGACAGGTCCCACACCGCGGCCGTGCCCGTGTCGCCGGCGGCGGCACTCCGGGCGTCGGGACCCAGCGCGAGCGGCCCTTCGGGGCGCGCCGCGGGGCGGCCGAGTCGCCGGGGCCGGGCGGGATCGGCGACGTCCCAGAGACCGAGCGCTCCGGAGGCGCCTCCGCCGGCGAGGGTGCGGCCGTCCTTCCCGAAGGCGAGGGCCGTCACCGCGTCCGTATCGGTGCGCACCTCACCGATAGCCCGCGGCCGGACCGGTTCCGCGAGGCTCCACAGGCGAACCGTGCCGTCCTTTCCGCCGGTGGCGAGGATCCGGCCGTCGGGCGTGAAGGCGAGCGCCTCGGAGTCGTACGCGGCGGCGGGCAGCGTCCGGTCCGGGAGGCTCCACAGCTTGATCGTTCCGCCCTCGGTGCCGCCCGCCAGGGTGCGCCCGTCCGCGGCGAACGCGAGCCCCATCACATGCTCCACGACCTGCGGAACCGCAGGCCGTCCCTTGGGGTCGGCCGGGTCGGCGACGTCCCAGAGGCGTACGGTCCGGGCGTCGTCGGCGACCGCGATGGTCTGTCCGTCCGGGCTGAAGGCGAGCGCCGACGCGCGGGTGCCCACCGTCGGGAGGTACACGGGGTGCCGGGTGGGCCGGGAGGGGTCCGTGAGGTTCCAGAGCCAGACCCGGTTGTCGTTGACCATGGCCAGCGTGCGGCCGTCCGGGCTGTACACCGTCTCGTACACCGCGTGCGTCACGGTCGGCGGCACGAGCCGGGCGGGCGGCCGGTCCGCCCGGGCCAGGTCCCACACCCAGACGGAGAAGTCGTTGCCGGTGGCGGTGAGGGTACGGCCGTCCGGCCCGAAGGCGAGGCGTACCGGGAAGCCCGTGAAGCCGGTGAGCGTCCGGGGCAGCAGGGCGGGCCGGGCCGGGTCCGTGAAGTCCCAGAAGAGGATCCGGCCCTGGGGGCCGATGCCCACGAGCAGTCTGCCGTCCGGGCTGAACGCCATGTTGCCGCTGCCCTTCCCGACACCCGGCGGCGGATCGAGGGGAACCGGCCGGCCCGGGTCCGCGACGTTCCACAGGGCCACGCCCTTGTTGTAGCGGCCGGCGATGAGGGTGCGGCCGTCGGGACTGAAGGAGAGGCTGACGACGACGCCGACGTCCTCGATCGGCCTGCCCAGCGGCCGCGGGCGGGACCGGTCGGCCACGTCCCACAGCCTGATCGTGCCGCCCGTGTCCACGCCCGCGAGCACCTTCCCGTCCGGGCGGTACACCACCGTGCCGACATCGAGACGGAAGCCGGTGAGGGTCCGCGGCATGATCGTGTTCCCGTCCGCCAGCAGGTTCAGCGTCGTCTCGCTGCGCGGCGCCAGGCGGTGGGCCACCAGGTTGAGCTGGGCCGCGAGGGCCGGGTCCGCGCCGCGGAGGCGGTCGGCCTGGGCGACGATGCGGGCGGCGAGGGCCGCGCGCTGCTCGGCGCGGGCCGTGTCGCGCTGGCGTACGGCGGCCACGGCCGCCACCGAGGCGATCAGGACGAGCGCGGCCAGGACCGCCGCGAGCCGGCGCCGGTTCCGTACGGCACGTCGGCGCCGCCGTACCGAGGCGTCGAGGAACGCCCGGCGCAACGGGTCGTCCTCGGCCGGATCGGCGGGTTCCGGCGCCGCGGCGAGGGCCCGGTCGAGCCGCTTGCCCTCGTAGACGTCGCCGGCCTCGCGCCCGCCGGCGTGCCAGGTGCGGGCGGCGGTGTCGAGGTCCTGGAGGACGAGGTTGCGGGGCCGGTCGTCGTTGATCCAGGCGTGCAGCCGAGGCCAGGCGGTGAGCAGGGCCTCGTGGGTGAGGCAGACGGTGTCCCGTTCCTGGACGAGGAGCCGCCGCGAGGTGAAGGCGGCGAGGACGGCCTCGGCGGCTTCCCGTTCCTGCTCGGGGATGCCGGAGAGGAGCTGGTCGCGCCGGATCCTGCGGCGGCTGTCGGCACTGTCCTCGCCGATCGCGACGAGGCCGAGGAAGAGCCGGCGCGCGGTGCGCCGGGCCGCGGGGTCGAGACGTTCGTGGACGGCTTCGGCGGTGTTGCCGAGGGCGTGGGCGACGCCGCCGGTGCCGGTGTAGCCGGCGGCGGTGAGGAGCCGTCCCTGCCGGTTCTGCCAGGTGGCGCGCAGGGCGTGGGCGAGCAGCGGCAGGGCTCCGGGCTCGACGAGACCGCGGGTGGCACCGAAGTCGGCGACGAGGAGTTCGACGAGGCCCGGTTCGAGCCGGAGGCCGGCGGCCCGGGCGGGCAGCCGGATCGCGTCCAGGAGTTCGTCGCGACTGAGCGGAGCGAGGAGGAGCTGGCCGTTCTGCACGGCGGCGCGCAGCCAGGGCAGCTCGGCACAGCGGGCGTAGAAGTCGGCGCGCAGGGCGAGCACGACCACGGCGAGCGGGGCGGTGCCGTCACCGGGGTCGGCGAGCCGGGCGAGGAGGTCGACGAAGGCCTGCCGCTCGGCGGGGTCGTCGCAGAGGGTGAACAGCTCTTCCGCCTGGTCGACGACGAGGAGGATCCGGCCGCCGCCTCCGCTCCGGCCGGTCTTCCGCCGTAATCGCTCGGCGAGCCGCGCCCATGCAGCACCCGGCTCTCCTCCGAAGCCGGGCTCGGCCACGGAGCCGGGCGCCGCTACGGACTCAAGCGCGGCCACGGAGCCGGGCGCCGCTACGGACGGCGGCTCCGCTACGGACTCAAGCGCGGCCACGGAGCCGGGCGCCGCTCCGGGCGGCGGCTCCGCCTCGGACTCCGGCTCCGGGAGGCCCGCGAGCCGGGCCAGGCGGGCGGTGAGCTCGTACGACGGGCGGGCGGTGGGAGTGAGCAGCAGCCGGGGCCAGTCGCGCGAGCCGGGCACCGGCACCCGGCCCCGGTCGAGGTCCTGCCACAGGCCGGCCTGGAGCAGGGAGGTCTTGCCGGCGCCGGACGGCGCGACGACGACCAGGGGCGTACGGGCGGCGTGGCAGTCGGCGATCCGCTCGCCGAGCTCGGTGCGGAGCCGGGCGCGGCCGAAGTAGTGGTCGGCCCGGTCGGCGGTGAAGGCCACGAGGCCGGGGTAGGGGCAGTCGTCGTCGGTGGCCGGGCCCACGGTGCGGTGCAGCTCGGTGCCGTCGGGTTCCTGGAGGTAGAGGTGGAGGTCGCCCTGCTCGGCGACGTACATGTCGCGCCCGGACGCGTACGAACGCGCGGGCTCGCCGCGCCCTTCTTCACCGGCTCCGACGTCCTCGTAGCCGCCCCCTTCGTCCTCGTAACCGGCTCCGTCGTGCTCGTAGCCGGATCCGTCGTCTTCGGGAGTGCTCACCGCTCGCCCCCCTCGGGAACGCCTGTGACGCCTGGGAAGGGTGGTCAGCCTAGCCCTCGGCCGTACGTACAGCCATGCCCATGTCACTACCGGGGCGTGTGTTCGTCACTGCCCGCGGGACGTCGCTGCCCGGGTTCCGGTGATCCGGACGAGGCGATCCGGACGAGGCGATCCGGACGGGACGATCCGGACGGGACGATCTGGACGGGGGGAGCGGCATCGGGGGGACAAGCCGCTCCCCCCGATGAGACCCGGCCCGCAAGTCCTGCGCCGCAGTCAGGGGGGAAGCTCGCGGCGCGGACCCCGCAGTGTGGGCCGGTTCCATGCCCTGCGGATTCCTGCCAGATCCGCCGGGCTCGACATCCATCCTGCTCGTCCGTCACCCTTCCGGGGGGCGGCAAAAGGCCCCGATCCCCGGGCCCTTGGTCCATAAAGACTCGGTTAGGCTTACGCGGCCGGAGAGGCGCGGGCGGATCTCGGCCAGGGGAGGGCGGACGAATGGCGCAGGCGAAGAAGATCGCGCTCTACGCGGTCGTGGTCTTTGTGCTGTACACGATCATCACATCCCCGGCCAGGGCGGCGGACCTCGTCCAGGTAGGGTTCGAGGGCATATCGAGCGCCGCTCAAGGCGTCGGCCAGTTCATGACCGAGCTCGTCAACTAAGACGGCTCCGGACTACCGGGAGTACCGCCGTGATCCGCCATCTGGTCCTCTTCAAGCTCAACGACGGCGTGCAGCGCGACGAGCCGCGCGTGACCGCGGGCGTCGAGGCCTTCCGTGCCCTCGGTTCGCAGATCCCGGAGCTGAAGTTCTGGGAGTGCGACTGGAACATCACCGACCGGCCGATCGCGTACGACTTCGCCATCAACTCCGCCGTCGAGGACAAGGACGCGCTCCAGCGCTACCTCGACCACCCGGCGCATCAGGCGGGCGTCGCCCAGTGGCGCGAGTTCGCCACGTGGGTGATCGCCGACTACGAGTTCTGAGACCGGTCGAAGGCCGGTCGGAGACCACCCCGGCTCCACCGCGAAGCGACGCACTCTCCCCTGGGCCCCTCGCCGTTCGACGGCGAGGGGCCCAGGTTTTTACCCGCCCAACGCGCCCTCAACACGTGGTTATCCGGTGCTTGCACACAGTGGACATGTCTTGTGATGCTATGACCGCTTTTGACGGATGAGTCGACCGAAGTTGACATGCGAAGTTGACCTGAAGGGGTGGCGTGAACGTGCCGGCCAGTACAGCGCCTCAAGTCCCGCCCCAGAACGAGGCCGGGACCCCGGAGCCCCCTCGCCCCCGACCCCAGAGCACCCGCGGCGCCGACACCCGCGCCCTCACCCAGGTGCTCTTCGGACAGCTCAAGAACCTCGAGCCGGGAACCCCCGAGCACCACCGCGTGCGCGGCGCGCTGATCGAGGCCAACCTGCCGCTCGTGCGGTACGCCGCCGCCCGCTTCCGCAGCCGCAACGAGCCGATGGAGGACGTGGTCCAGGTCGGCACCATCGGCCTGATCAACGCCATCGACCGCTTCGACCCCGACCGCGGCGTACAGTTCCCCACCTTCGCCATGCCCACCGTGGTCGGCGAGATCAAGCGCTACTTCCGCGACAACGTCCGCACCGTGCACGTGCCCCGCCGCCTCCACGAGCTGTGGGTGCAGGTCAACGGCGCCACCGAGGACCTGACCACCGCGCACGGCCGCTCGCCCACCACCGCCGAGATCGCCGAGCGGCTGAAGATCGGCGAGGACGAGGTGCTGGCCTGCATCGAGGCCGGCCGTTCCTACCACGCCACTTCCCTGGAGGCGGCCCAGGAAGGCGACGGCCTGCCGGGCCTGCTCGACCGGCTCGGCTACGAGGATCCCGCGCTCGCCGGGGTCGAACACCGCGATCTCGTACGGCATCTGCTCGTCCAGCTGCCCGAGCGCGAGCAGCGCATCCTGATGCTGCGCTACTACAGCAACCTGACCCAGTCTCAGATCAGCCAGGAGCTCGGGGTCTCCCAGATGCACGTGTCAAGGCTCCTCGCCCGGAGCTTCGCCCGATTGAGATCCGCAAACAGGATCGAGGCGTAACCGAAACGGGTAGACCGTTTCCAGGCGGTCTTACGGCCCCTCAAATGCCGTACACCCCTTGTTTCCTGCGGATATGCACGCCTTCCATGTCGACAAGTCACTACAGCGTGTTGCCGACATGTGACATTCTGCAGGAACCGCGTTTGCCGCAGCCCCGCCTCCGGTATTCAGGTGGAGGCTGCGTTCCTCAGATGGTCGTGGCCGCCACGACCGTCCGCGACCTCAAGGGGGTGGCATGTCCGCAGAACAGGGCAGCTCGAAGGTGCTCACGCTCACGCCCATGCAGACGCCCGTGCCCGCGCAGACGACGGCGCCGACCGCCGCGGACACCGTCGCCACGGACCTCGTCGTCACGGACCTCGGCGCCGCGAACCTCGGCGCTGCGGACCCCGCCGCCACGGACGCCACCGACGGCGGGGAGACGCTCCCCTCGCCGCCGGCCGTCACGCCCGAGGCCCTCGACACCCGCACCCTCTCCCGCTCCCTGTTCCTGCGGCTGCGCGCCCTGGACGAGGAGGGCGCGGCCGCGGACAGCCCCGAGCGGACCTACGTCCGCGACACCCTCATCGAGCTCAACCTCCCGCTCGTGCGCTACGCGGCGGCCCGCTTCCGCTCCCGCAACGAGCCGATGGAGGACATCGTCCAGGTCGGCACCATCGGCCTGATCAAGGCGATCGACCGCTTCGACTGCGAACGCGGCGTGGAATTCCCGACGTTCGCGATGCCGACCGTCGTCGGTGAGATCAAGCGCTTCTTCCGAGACACCTCGTGGTCGGTGCGCGTCCCGCGCCGCCTCCAGGAACTGCGGCTCGCCCTCACCAAGGCCAGCGACGAGCTCTCGCAGAAGCTCGACCGCTCGCCGACCGTTCCCGAACTCGCCGCCGTGCTCGGGGTGTCGGAGGAGGACGTGGTCGACGGCCTCGCCGTCGGCAACGCGTACACCGCCTCGTCGCTCGACTCCCCGTCCCCCGAGGACGACGGCGGCGAGGGCTCCCTCGCCGACCGCCTCGGCTACGAGGACACGGCCCTGGAGGGCGTCGAGTACCGCGAGTCGCTGAAGCCGCTGCTCGCCAAACTCCCGCCCCGCGAGCGCCAGATCATCATGCTCCGCTTCTTCGCGAACATGACCCAGTCGCAGATCGGCGAGGAGGTCGGCATCTCCCAGATGCACGTCTCGCGACTGCTGACCCGCACGCTGGCGCAGCTGCGGGAGGGCCTGATCGCGGACTGAGCGGATCCGGCACCCCGCATTGCGCTGTTTCGCTTCCTTGCTGACATATCGTCAGCCACACTGGCGCCATGTCCAAGTGCCAGTGGCGAAGGAAGCGACGCCCGGGACTCGTGGCGGTCGCGCTCTGCCTCGGCGGAGCGCTGACCGCGTGCGGATCGGGCGACGACGGCGACGGATACGCGGCGGTCGGCGCCGGCTCCCCACCGAAGGGCGCGATGCCGCCGTCCGGCTCGGTCACCCTGGTCCCGCTGGACCCGCAGGACGGCGCCGACGGCGCCGACGGGGCGAAATCCACGGACCCAGGGCTCACGTCGAGCACGTCGCGCCCGTCACCGAGGCCGGAAGCGGGACCGGGACCGGGCGAGCCAGGCCCCGGCGGTACGTCTCCGAGAGGTACGGCCACGGCGCCGCCCCCGGTCGCGGGCGGCGCGGCCCCACCCCGTACCCCCGGGGCTCCGAGCGGTACGGCCCCGGCGCCGGGCAGACCCGCTCCCACGACGACGGCACCGCCGCCGCCGCAGACGACCCCCGCCCCGACCACGAACCCGCCGGCGACGCCCGCCACGCTCACCCTTTCCGCGCCCGTGCTCACGGACACCGACAGACGCTGGTGCGAGAACGTCACGGTCACCTTCCGCAACACCGGAGGCACGGCGGCCCGTTCCGGCACGGTCAGCTTCGCGACGCACGTCATCGGCGCACTCGGCATCGACTGGGGCACCTTCACGTCCTCCCAGCCGCTGCCCGCCCCGATCGCGGCCGGGACGGCCCGGACGCAGACGTACACGGTCTGTGTGGAGTCCTGGCGGGTGCCGCTCGGCATGCGCGTGGACACGCAGAAGGTCAGCGCCGCTTGGCAGTGAGGTCGGCGGGGCGGGTGGAGGCGAGCGTGCCGAGCAGCTGCTCGGCGAACTCCGCCGGGTGCTCGACGCAGCCCACGTGCCCACCGGGGAACGCGACCGTCGGCGCCCCGGTCAGCTCCGCGAGCCGCCGAGCCGGCCCGACCAGCGCCTCCTGATCGCCCGTTTCGCGGCCGACGCCCAGGACCAGCTTCCCTGCGGCGGCGCGCAGCCCGTCGATGTCGGGCACGGAGGAGGAGAAGGGGCACAGGACGTGCTCCAGGAACACGGGCATGTTGGCCGTCATGCGGTCGGCCATGTGCCGGATGGATGGCGGCAGTTCGGCGTCGTGTCGTTGCCCGTCCTGTTGCGGCGGCTTGCGGCCGTCCGGCGTCTCGGCGAAGCGTGCCATCGCCGCGCCGAGCCCCTGCGTGCGCAGGAGCTCGCGCACCTCGGCGAAGTGGTCTCGGTACGGGGCCGGGTCGGCGAGCAGCTCGACCAGGGGCGGCTCGTGGGCGACCACCCGGCGCACCCTGCCGGGGTGGCGGGCGAGCAGGGCGAGCGCGACGATGGCGCCGGAACTGCCACCGAAGACGTACGCGGGCTCGCCGCCCGGGGAGACCGCGTCGAGGACGGCGAGGGCGTCGTCGGCCCACTCGGCCACGGACTGGTCGGCGCACGGGGCGGCCGCGCTCCCGTCGAGGGGGCTGCGGGACACGGGGCTGCCGGACCGGGGGCTGTGGGACACGGGGCTGCGGGACAGGCCGCGCTGGTCGTACGAGACCACGGTGTACCCGGCGGCTGCGAGCCGGTCCGCCATTCCCTCGTACATTCCGGCATCGCCCGCGCCGCCCGGTATGAGCAGGAGGACGGGACCGCTGCCGCGCGACTCGTAGTGGAGGGTGGCGCCGGGAACGGCGAGGCTGCCGATGTTCATGACACTCACGAGGGGTTCCCCCAGGTCTCCAAGGTGGTGTGGAGGGCGTCGAGCGAACGCGCCCAGGACTCGGCGACGGGGCGGGTGTGCTGGAAACCGCCGCTCTGCTCGATGTGGATGTAGCCGTGGAAGGTCGCGCGGAGCAGGCGCCCTGCGTCGGTGAGGTCGGGCTCGCCGAGCCCGTAGCCGCGGAGCATGCCGTAGGTCAGCTCGACGGCACGGAGGAGGACGGTGCTGTCGCTGACCTCGGCCGGCTCGATGCGCTGCTGGGTGGCCGCGTAGCGGCCGGGATGGGCGAGCGCGTAGTCGCGGTACGCGTCGGCGAAGGCGACGAGCGCGTCCTTGCCGGAGCGGCCGGCGACGGCGGCGCCGATGGCGTCGTTCATCTCGGAGGAGGCGAGGAGCGCGAGCCGGACCCGTAGGTCGCGGAGGTTCTTGATGTGCGAATAGAGGCTCGCGTCCTTCACGCCGAAGCGGCGGGCGAGCGCGGAGACGGTGACCTTGTCGAGTCCGTCCTCGTCGGCGAGCTCGGCGGCGGCCTGGACGAGCAGGTCGGGGGTGATGCCGGCACGGCGCACCATGCGCGGGACTCCTTCCTAGGGGTACTAGGTTTCAACCTAGTACCCCTAGGACGCGGGGCGCATCAGGAATTGCGGTGCGCATGGGAATCGCGGAGTGCAGGCGGAATTGCGGGCGGGCCCGTCACTCAGGGTGACCCGTTCGGAGGTGCCTGCGCAGGAGCACGTTCGCGTCGGTCTCGGCGCTCCAGTCGAACCGGGCACGGGCGGCGGCACGGGCGTCGGCGAGTGCGCCGCACTGCACGCAGCCCGGGACGGGAGCGGGCGGGCGTTGCAGCTCGTACGCCGCGCTGGCGCGCTCGTTGACGGCCCGGACCCCGGCGGTGATGCGCTCGTCCCGCGTGGCCGGCCGCAACCGCTCCGGATCCGCCTGCCACTCCCGCCCGCCGCCGACGGGCCGCAGCATGGCGTACGGCCCGGCCTGCCCGCGGTACTCGCCGACCTTCCGCGCCGCGAGGTCGAACAGGTAGTCCCCGCATCCCGGTCCCGTGCCGGAGCACCCTGCCATTGCGCTGTTCCTCTCGTGTCTCACCCGTTCGGGCGATTACTCTGTGTGGTTCCAGCGTTGCTCAATGGAGAGGGCGGCCACAACGCTGATCGCGTGCCAAGGGCTGTTGTCACGAGGGGGGTTGCGGTGACCAAGAGGAGCGCGACGGGAAGCGAGGCCGCCGCGACGACGGCGGAGGTGTTCGGCGAACTCCTCCGCCATTACCGGGAGTCAGCGGGATTGACGCAGGAGGCGCTGGCACGCCTGATCCCGTGTGACCGCTCGCAGGTAGCGCGGGTGGAGGCGGCGAAGCGGGTGCCGACGGACGCGTTCGCGAAGGCGTGCGACGAAATCCTGGAGACGGGTGGGGTGTTACTCCGGCTGTGGGGGCGGATCGACTGGTATCCGGAGGTGCAGCACCCGGACTGGTTCGAGCGCAGGGCGGAGATGGACGCGAAGGCCACCGAGATCCGTGCGTACCAGATCCAGGTGGTGCCCGGCCTCTTGCAGACCCCTGCCTACGCGCAGTCCCTGTACGCACAACGCCTTGAGGACGCCGAGGAGGTCGACGAGCGCGTCCGCGCCCGACTGAGCCGCCAGCAGCGCTTTCTCGCGCCGGGCGGGCCGGCGTACATCGCCGTGCTCGACGAGAGCTGTCTCCGCAACATGGTCGGAGACGCCGACGTCATGCATGAGCAGTGCGCCCATCTGCTGAAGGTGGCCCAACTGCCCAACATCCGGGTACAGGTCGCACCGTTCAGCCAACCCGGGATCGACCGCCCGGACGCGTCGATGTCGCTGATCCTGCTGCCCGACGGGCACCAATGGGTCTACTCGGAATCGCTCGACAGCGGCCACTTCAGCGATGATCCGGCCATCTTCGCGCGGCACAGCCAAACCTATGATGTGCTGAGGGCTGACTGCCTGTCGGGCCGCGAGTCCGCCGTTCTGATCAGCGACATGATGGAAAGGTACGGGCACCATGCAGAGGCACGATCTGACTGCGGCGACCTGGATCAAGAGCAGCTACAGCGGGGCCAACGGCGGCGACTGCCTCGAAGTCGCCCCCGGATTCCCCGGCCTCGTCCCCGTACGTGACAGCAAGGCCCCGGAGGGCCCTGCCGTCGTCTTCGAGCGTGCTGCCTGGGACACCTTCGTCCACAGCCTGTGAAACGAGCCCTCACACCAGGGCGAGGACGGCGACGGCCGGCGCCATGTAGATGAGCGGGAACGGGACGTGCGCGTACGAGCGGGCGCGGATCACGGTGAGGACGGCGCCGGCGAAGTAGAGGACGAGCCCGATCGCGGCGGCGATGCCGATCGCCGGTACGGCGTAGCCGACCAGGAGCCCGACCGCTCCGGCCAGCTTGGCGGCGCCGAGCCGGTTCCACCAGGAGCGGGGAACGCCGTACTCGGCAAGCGGCTCGACCACGAACTTGGCGCGGGCGAAGACCGACGCCCCCGAGAACCCGGCCATGAACGCGGCGACGGCGGTGACGACGGTGGCGGTGGTGGACATCTCGGGCTCCTCGCTCGGACGGCGGCGGGCGCTTCCCGCTCGCTCACTGCACTGACACCGCGCTCGATGTACGTGTGACAGGTCCGGCGACTTTTTTCTGCGGGCGGTCTTGGGTGGCGGGTTTCTGAGGCCGTACGGGCGGGCGTTGCGTGTGGGCTTCTGGTGCGGCCGCCCTTGATCCGAGTGTGGCTCCCTCCACCGCCGCGTCAAGGGCGCTGCCTTCGGTCGCGTCGCTTCGCGATTCCGCTTCGCTCCACCCTTGACCCGGCGGCTCCGGGAGCCTGTTCACACTCGGAGGGCGGCCGGGGGGCCCGGCCACGCGGACCGCTTCGGGTAGCCCGCCGCGCCGTGGGCGGCGCGCGGGCCGGTGGGGTGGGGCTCGGCCAGTGGCGAGGGTTGGGTGGGACCGTCTCCCTCGGTTCGGGGTGCGCGGTCGTGGAATGGGGTGCCCATTGCGGGCTTGGCGGCTGTCGGCCGTCGTTCGGCCGGGGCTCAGGCCCCGCTGGTCACTCCCGGTGGGTGGAGCGAGAAAAGTGCGCGCTCCGCGAGTCTCGACGGGGTGGGTGCGAACTCGTGTGACGAGAGAGGTGGTTCGACGGCCCGCGAGCGCCGGGAGATCCACGTTGGTCGCGTCCGGGGTGGACAGCAGAGCGTTCACCTTCAACTCATTGCAATCCAGGAGTCGAAGGCGTTGCATTAGATCTCAGGGCTGTTGCAACAATTTCCTTAGTCTGGCCTGCAATTATGAGAGTTGAGGGGATGAAGGGTGTTGCTGGATCCTTGAACGCAACGTAGCTTTTCCGTCGTAAGAAACAACGGATCGCTAGGAGAGCGTGATGCAGAAGTTCGACACCCCCACCCCCGTCTCGGCCCTCGTCGACGTCCCCGCCGGGCGCGTTCGGTTCATCGCGGGCGACCGGGTCGACACCACCGTGGAAGTCCGGCCCGCGAACGCTTCCGACAGTCGCGACGTGAAGGCGGCCGGGCAGACCGAGGTCAGCTACGACGGCGAGGTCCTGCGCATCGAGCTGCCCGCCTCGAAGAACCGGATGCTCGGCAACTCCGGGTCGATCGAGGTCGTCGTCCAGCTGCCCGCGGGCTCCCGCGTCGACGCGAAGACCGCCGCCGGCGAGTTCCACGGCGTCGGACGCCTCGGCGACGTCACCTTCGAAGGGGCCGCCGGCACCGTCAAGCTCGACGAGACCGCGAGTGCCCGGCTCGCCCTCCAGGCCGGCGACATCGTCGTCGGACGCCTCGGCGGGTCCGCCGAGATCACCACCCAGAAGGGCGACCTCCGCATCCACGAGGCCATGGGCGGCACCGTCACCCTGCGCACCGAGCATGGCGGGATCACGGTCGGCGCCGCCCAGGGCGTCTCCGCCTCCCTCGACGCCGGCACCAGCTACGGCCGCATCCACAACGCACTCACGAACGCCGACGGCACCCCGGGCCTGACCATCCACGCCACCACGTCCTACGGCGACATCACCGCCCGCAGCCTCTGACCGCCTCTCGCGACATACAGCGCCTGGGGGCCTTGCCACAAGGAGTCACTTCTGACGCAGAATCAACAACCGTTGCTGAAAAAGATGAAGGGGGAAACCGTCATGCGAGTGGTGCTGTCGTCCTACGGATCACGCGGGGACGTCGAACCGATGGCCGCGCTGGCCATCGCACTGCGCGGACTCGGGGCCGAGGTGCGGGTGTGTGCGCCCGAGGACGCGGAGTTCGCCGAGCGACTGGCCGGTGTGGGAGTGGAGTTCGTGCCCGTACGCCTCTCGATCCGTGCACTGGTGGCGGAGACGAGGGCCGGCGCGCCGGTTTCCATGACCGAGCGCGTGACCATGGTCGCCGCCGCACAGTACGAGGCGGTGACCGTGGCCGCCGACGGCGCGGACACGGTGGTGGCGACCGGACTGTTCCCGGCCGTGGCCGGGGCCCGCTCGGCGGCCGAGAAGCTGGGGCTGCGGTTCGCGTACGTGGCGTACTTCCCCGGCATGCTGCCGTCGCCGCACCACCCGCCGTACCCCCTGCCCGGCCGCCCGCTCCCCGAGGGCGTGACCGACAACCGCACGCTGTGGGACCTGGACGTCGAGGGCCAGAACGCGGTCTACGGCCCGGGACTCACCGCCTTCCGGGAGACGATCGGGCTGCCGCCCCTGGCGAGCGTCCGCGACTACGCGATCACCGGCCGGCCGCTGCTGGCCGCCGACCCGGTGCTCGGCCCGTGGCAGGAACCCGCCGACCTCGACGTCGTACAGACCGGCGTCTGGACCCAGCCGGACGACCGCCCGCTCCCCACCGACGTCGAGGCCTTCCTGCAGGCCGGTGAGGCACCGGTGTACGTGGGCTTCGGCAGCATGTCCATGCACAGCTCGTCGGACACCGCCCGGGTGGCCATCGAGGCGGTACGCGCCCAGGGCCGCCGCGTTCTCGTCTCCCGGGGATGGGCGGACCTGGACCTGATCGACGACCAGGACGACTGCATGGCCGTGGGCGAGGCGAACCACCAGGCCCTCTTCCCCCGCGTCGCCGCCGTCGTCCACCACGGCGGGGCGGGCACGACCACGACGGCTGCCCGGGCCGGTGTCCCCCAGGTGGTGATTCCCCAGATGGTGGACCAGCCGTACTGGGGGAGCCGGGTCGCCGCCCTCGGCATCGGCGCCGCCCACGACGGCCCGGTCCCGACCTTCGACTCCCTCTCGACCGCCCTGACAACCGCCCTCGCCCCGCACACCGCGACCACCGCACGCGAGTTGGCGGCCCGGATCCGCACGGACGGGGCGGAGAAGACCGCGAAGCTGCTCCTCGACGGCTTCGGCGAACAGGCCTAGGCCGCCCGCCGGACACGGGCCGAGCAAACCCCGCCCGCGAGGCCCCTAGGACACCTCATACGTCACACCAGTCCTCCCCCGTCACACAGCGGCCCGCGATCTCCAGGTTTGCTCGCAACCCGTCCCAAGCCCCCACCCATGCCACCCACCGGAAGTGACCAGCGGGGCCTGAGCCCCGGCCAAACGACGGCCGACAGCCGCCAAGCCCGCAATGGACACCCCATTCCACGACCGCGCACCCCCGACCGAGGACAACGGCCCCACCCACCCCCGCCACTAACCGAGCCCCACCCCACCGGCCCGCGCGCCGCCCACGGCGCGGCGGGCTGCCCGGGCCGGTCCGCGTGGCCGGGCCCCCCGGCCGCCCTCCGAGTGTGAACAGGCTCCCGGAGCCGCCGGGTCAAGGGTGGCCACAGGCCATCGCGAAGCGACGCGACCGAAGGGAGCGCCCTTGACGCGGCGGTGGAGGGAGCCACACTCGGATCAAGGGCGGCCGCACCAGAAGCCCACACGCAACCCCCGC
Organism: Streptomyces sp. NPDC127114; assembly: GCF_042677525.1. Classification (NCBI taxonomy): domain Bacteria; kingdom Bacillati; phylum Actinomycetota; class Actinomycetes; order Kitasatosporales; family Streptomycetaceae; genus Streptomyces; species Streptomyces sp. NPDC127114. The sequence goes on along the minus strand of NZ_JBHXTJ010000013.1, from coordinate 30,901 downwards.
CCGTACGGCCTCAGAAACCCGCCACCCAAGACCGATGAGTTTCCCCGTGGCCCCCAGTCACTACCTATGACTGACTGACTGACTGCCTGACTGACTGACTGACGACCCAAGACACCGAGGATCCATGATGCGCACCCTGATCACCTCCGCCTTCATCTCGCTCGACGGCGTCGTGGAGGCCCCCGGCGGCGAGCCCGGCTACCGCAACTCCGGCTGGACCTTCAAGCACACCGAGTTCCTGCCCGAGTCCTTCGAGATCAAGGGGCGCGAGCAGAAGGAGGCCGCGGCCATGCTGCTGGGCCGGGTCAGCTACGAGGCCTTCAGCCCCGTGTGGCCGGACATGGAGGACTTCGCCGATTACAAGGTGATGCCCAAGTACGTCGTCTCCACGACCCTCGCCGAGGCCGACCTGGTCTCGAACTGGGGTGAGACCACGATCCTGCGCTCGCTCGACGAGGTCGCCGCGCTGAAGGAGACCGAGGGCGGCCCGATCATCGTCCACGGCAGCGCGTCCCTGAACCAGGCCCTCTCGGACGCCGGCCTGATCGACCGCTACCACCTGCTGGTCTTCCCGCTCCTGCTCGGCGCGGGCAAGCGGCTCTTCAGCACCACGGACAAGGACGTCCAGAAGCTCGACCTGGTCGAGCACGAGGTCTACGCGAACGGTCTGCAGAAGCAGGTCTTCGACGTCGTCCGCTGAGACGTCACGCCGCCGGGCCGCCCTCTGGGAGAGGGCGGCCTGCGGCGTACAGACGCGTAGATAGACGCGCTACGCGCGCACCATCACCCGCGCATACGCTCAGCCCAGCGCGAGCCAGGCGACACCCGCCAGGACGGCGATCGCGACGACGACGCCGACGATGAGGCCGACGCGGGGGCCGGAGGACGTGGCGACGGCCTGTTGCGGCTGTCGCTGCGGGGTGCCCTCGTCGACGAAGGCGCGGAACATCTGGGTGCTGCCGGCGGGGTCGTAGGAGCCCTCGGGGCCCTGGCCACCCTGGCCGTACGGTGCTTGGGGATTGTGTGCCATGGCCCGGACCCTAGCGAAGACGGCCCGGCCGCCCCAAGCCCTGGTCATCTCCCTTGCCCGGGACCTGCACGAACCCCCCATCACCCCCGCCTCCGCTCTCCTCCCCCACCCTCCGCTCTCCTCCCCCACCCCCGCCTCCCCCCACCACCACTCCCGCTTCCCTCCCTTCCTCCAGCGCTTCCCGAGCCCCTTTGCCGATTCTTTAGCGCGCTTTGACCGATTTAGTTTGCCTGAAGCAACCATCCATCTCTATGGTTGCTCTAAGCAACAAGATGTGCGGAAGCTCGATGGAGACGCGATGGAGACGCTGAGCCGGTACGAGGAGCTCGCCCGGGCGGTGAGCGCCATCGGCGCCGTGAAGCGCGGCCTCGCCCGCGCCCTGCCCGCCCACTGCCAGGGCGGCGCGGCGGCGGTGCTCGCCCTCGTCAAGCACCACGGCGACATGCGGATGAGCCGGCTGGCGGAACTGATGGCGGTCGACATGTCCGTCTGTAGCCGCCATGTGGCGCACACCGTGGAGCGCGGCTGGATCGAGCGACTGCCCGACCCGGCGGACAAGCGCTCCCGGATCCTCCGACTCACCGACGAGGGCTACGCGATGCTCGGCGAACTCGACCGCCGGGTCACCGAGGCCTTCACCCGCCACCTCGCGGAGTGGTCCGACGAAGACGTCGCGCTGCTCACCGGCCTGCTCTCCCGCCTCCGCGACTCCTTCGGGGACTGCCGGGCCCACCACGCCTGACCAGCCCTCCCCCTCAGCCGCCACGCCTGACCAGCCCTCCCCCCTCCCCCTCCCCCCAGCCGCCCAGCCGCCCCCGCCGCCACGCAAAGGAAACTCATGGCTACGACCGCACCTGCCACGGGTGCACAGGAGGCCCGGACCGACACCTCCGGCGCCGCCCCGATGACGCACCGGCAGATCATGGAGGCGCTGTCCGGGCTCCTGCTCGGCATGTTCGTCGCCATCCTGTCCTCGACGATCGTCTCCAACGCGCTCCCGCAGATCATCACCGACCTCGGCGGCGGCCAGTCCGCCTACACCTGGGTCGTCACCGCCGCCCTCCTGTCGATGACGGCGACCACGCCGCTCTGGGGCAAGCTCGCCGACCTCTTCTCCAAGAAGCTGCTCGTCCAGATAGCCCTGGTCATCTACGTCGCGGGCTCGGTCGTCGCCGGTCTCTCCCAGAACACCGGCATGCTCATCGCCTGCCGCGTCGTCCAGGGCATCGGCGTCGGCGGTCTGACCGCCCTCTCCCAGATCATCCTGGCCGCCATGATCGCCCCGCGTGAGCGCGGCCGGTACAGCGGCTACCTCGGCGCCGTGTTCGCCGTCGCCACCGTCGGCGGCCCGCTGCTCGGCGGTGTCATCACCGACACCGAGTGGCTCGGCTGGCGCTGGTGCTTCTACGTCGGCGTGCCCTTCGCGATCATCGCGCTGCTCGTCCTCCAGAAGACCCTCAAGCTCCCGGTCGTGAAGCGCGAGGTCAAGGTCGACTGGGCCGGCGCCTTCTTCATCAGCGCCGCCGTCTCGCTGCTCCTCATCTGGGTCACCTTCGCCGGCGACAAGTACGACTGGATGTCCTGGCAGACCGCCGTCATGGTCGGTGGTTCGATCGTGCTCGGCGCGGTCTTCGTCCTCGTCGAGTCCAAGGCCTCCGAGCCGATCATCCCGCTGCGCCTCTTCCGCAACCGCACGATCACGCTCGCCTCGACGGCCTCGCTCTTCGTCGGTGTCGCGATGTTCGCCGGCACGGTGTTCTTCAGCCAGTACTTCCAGCTGGCCCGCAACGAGTCGCCGACCATGTCCGGCGTCCTCACCATCCCGATGATCGGCGGACTGTTCGTCTCCTCGACCGTCTCCGGCATGATCATCACCAAGACCGGCCGCTGGAAGGCCTGGCTGATCAGCGGCGGCGCGCTCGCCACGGCCGGCCTCGGCCTGCTCGGCACGCTCCGCTACGACACCGAGTACTGGCACATCGCCCTGTTCATGGCGGTCCTCGGCCTCGGCCTCGGCATGATGATGCAGAACCTGGTCCTGTGCACCCAGAACCAGGTCGCGCCCTCGGACCTCGGCGCCGCCTCCTCCGTCGTCACCTTCTTCCGCTCCCTCGGCGGTGCGATCGGTGTCTCGGCGCTCGGCGCGGTCATGGCCCACCGGGTCACCGACTACGTCAAGGACGGCATGGCCGAGCTGGGCCCGAAGGCCGCGGCGGCCATGGGCCAGGGCGGCGGCGGTGGCGGCATCCCGGACATGGACAAGCTGCCCGCTCCGATCCGCACGGTGATGGAGAGCGCGTACGGGCACGGCGTCGGCGACGTGTTCCTCTACTCGGCGCCGTTCGCGCTGCTCGCCTTCCTGGTGACGCTGTTCATCAAGGAGGTCGCGCTGAAGAGCAGCACGGTGACCTCGGAGGACGCCAAGTAACAGACTCCCGGCCGCGCTTCGAGCGGAGGCACGGCCGGGTCGGGAACGGAGCGGCGGGCAGGGGACGGCCCGCCGCTCCGTCATGTCCGCCGGTCCTGCCCCACCAGGCCCGCCCGTCCCGGACAAGCCCGCCGGTCCTGACAGGCCCGCCGGTCCCGCCTACCCGGCCGTGCGGCTCCGCTCGACCATGACCTCGATGCCGGCGATCAGGACCTCTAGGGCGTACGCGAAGTCGCGGTCCCAGATGGCGCTGACGCTGCCGTGCGAGGCGCGCTCGTCGAGGATCTCCGCCATCGGTTCGAGCGCCTCCACGAACTGCGGATCGTCGCGGAAGGCCTTCACCGACTCGCCGTAGAAGTCGTCCTGCGACATCCCGGCCTCGGCCGCACGGCGCTGGAACTGGGACTCGATCGTCCCGTAGCCGTACACGAACTGGAAGACGGCCGACATCGCGCTCGGCTGGCGGTCGATCGGCAGCCCGCTGTCCCGGACCGCCTCCTGGATCTTGGCGCCGACGGCGATCGCGTTCGGGCCGATGTTGAGGTACTGGCCGGCGCAGGGCGACATCCACGGGTGGCGCACCAGCATCAGGCGATAGGCCAGGGCGAGCAGCCTGATCCGGCCCTGCCAGTCGTCCGCCGAGTCGATCTCGGCGAGGTCGATCTCCCCGTAACAGGTGTCGATGGCGTACTCGATGATGTCGTCCTTGGTGTCCACGTACCAGTACAGGGACATCGCGGTGACGTTCAGTTCGTTCGCGAGCTTGCGCATGGAGAGCTTGGCCAGGCCCTCCTCGTCCAGCATCCGGATGGAGGCGGCGACGATCCGCTCCCGGTCGAGCCCGGCCGGGCCGCCGCCGCTGCGGGCGGCCCGGTGCTCGAGCCAGACGCTGGAACCCGCCGGGTTCTTGGCCCGGTCGGCTGCCTTGACCATCGCGCGCTCCATCCTGGTCCCCGCCGTCAGTGATCCGTGACCATGCTAGGCAGCCACGGCCTGCTGTTCGGCAGCGCCCGCGGCCTTGGCCTCGGCCCGCTCGGCCCGCTTCAGCAGGGCCGCGGCGAGCAGACCGCCGGCGAAGACGGCGATCGCGCCGACCAGCTGGCTGGTCTGGAGGCCGGTGGCGTAGGCGTCGGCGATCTGTCCGCGCTCGGCGTCGCTGCCCGCCGCGGCCAGGGCGGCCGGGAGCGAGGTGGCGGTGACGGTGACGAGGGCGGCGAAGCGGGCGTTCAGGACGGCGCCGAGGACGGCGACGCCGAGGCCGTTGCCGAACTCGGCGAGGGTGCCGTTGACACCCGCGCCGACGCCGGCCTTCTCCGGCGGGATGGCGCTCATGATCGCGTTGGCCATGGCCGGGTTGGAGACGGCGAGGCCGACGCCCATCAGGACCAGGCCCAGGAGCATGCCCCAGTACGTGCCGTCCGCGCCGCCGCCGATCACGGCGATCGAGGTGAGACCGCCCGCGACCAGGGTCATGCCGACGGCCACGGTGACCGGGGTGCCGAGCTTCATGACGATGCGCGGGCCCACGCCGGTGAGGTTGAGGGCGACGACGGTCAGGGCGAGCGGCGCCATCCGCAGACCGGCCTCCAGCGGCTCGTAACCGAGGACGAACTGCAGGTGCTGGGTGAGCAGGAAGAGCGAGCCGCCCATGCCGAACATCACCAGGATCGCGCCGGCGACGGCGCCGACGAACTTCTGGTTGCGGAAGAAGTGCATGTCGAGCATCGGGTACGGGACGCGCAGCTCCCACAGCGCGAACGCCGCCAGGACGGCCACGCCGATCGCCGCCGGCACGAGCACCTCGACGGAGGTCCAGCCGTGCTCGGGACCGGTGATGATCGCGTACACCGCGGAGGTCATGCCGATGGTGGAGAGCAGCGCGCCGACCAGGTCGGGGCGTTCGCCCAGCGGGTTCTTGGACTCGGGGACCAGCTTGAGGACCGCGACGAGGCCGATCACGGCCACCGGGATGTTGACGAGGAAGATCATTCCCCACCAGAAGTGGTTGAGGATGGCGCCGCCGATCAGCGGTCCGGCGGCGAAGCCGAGCGAGCCGACGGTGGCCCACAGGGCGATGGCCTTGACCCGCTCCGAGTCGTCGAAGATCTGCATGACGACGGCGAGGGTCGTGGTCATCAGGAGTGCGCCGCCGATGCCCATGCCCGCGCGGGCGGCGATCAGCTGCCCGGTGGAGTCGGCGAGTCCGGCGGTGAGCGAGCCGAGGCCGAACAGCGCGAGACCGATGGCCAGCATCTTCTTGCGGCCGTAGCGGTCGGCGGCGTTGCCCGCCGTGAGCAGCAGTCCGGACTGCACGAGCGAGTAGGCGTTGATCATCCACTGGATGTCGCTGGTGGAGGCGTGGAGCTCGGTGGTCAGCGAGGGGATCGCGACGCTGAGCACGGTGTTGTCGAGCAGCACGGTGAGCTGGGCGAGGCAGATGACGCCGAGGATCAGCCAGCGCTGCGGGTGGCCGCCGGTGGCGGCCGGTTCGTTCGCGGCGGTCGACGCCGTCATGGGAACTCCTTATACGGTGTACGAGGCTTGGACTCGTACACCGTATAAGACTCTCTCGTACGCTGTATAGCGATTATTTTCGGCCGACTGGTTCCGGCTGCTTCCGGTCCCTGCCTTGGGGCTGCTTCCGGCTTCCTTCCGACTACTTCTTGCTGGTCAGGTGGCTGGTCAGGTCGTAGAAGGTGGCGCTGCCGACGGTGACCTTCTCGAAGGTCTCCTCCACCCAGGACGAGATGTCCGCGCCGTGGCCGCCCGCGCCGAAGCCTCCGCCGGACGCGATGAAGTAGTGGATCTTCCCTTCGGCGACGTACTGCTTGAACTGCGCGAGCGTCGGCGACGGGTCGCTGCCGTTGAAGCCGCCGATGGCCATCACGGGCTTCTCGGTGGCGAGCTGGTAGCTGGCGGCGTTCTGCGAGCCGATCGCGGCGGCGACCCAGGTGTAGTCGTCGGCCTCGGCGAGCAGCTTCTCCCTGGCCTCGGTTCCGACGTCCGCGCCGTTGAGGAGCCCACCCATGCCGCCGGGGCCGCCGGCCCGGCCCTCACGGGCCGCACCGGGAGCCTGGCCGCCCTGACCATCTTGACCGCCCTGGCCGGCGGGAGCCCGGCCGCCGGGCATCTGACCACCCGGCGCCTGCCCACCGCCAGGCATCTGCCCGCCGCCAGGCATCTGCCCCTGGCCACCGGGCACCTGACCACCCGGCCCACCCGGGAACTGGCCCTGCCCGCCCTGGCCGCCCTGGCCGCACTGGCCGCCCTGGCCGCCCTGGCCGCCCAGAGCCTGGCCCTGGCCGTCCGGCCCGTACACGAAGAACATCCGGCCGTTGCCCGGGCCGCCGCGCATGCCGCCCGGGCCCGCCATGCCCGCCGGGCCGGCCGTCACGATCGAGCCCTGGTGGCCGTCGGCCAGCGTCGCCAGGGTGTACGCGAACGGGCCCGCGAGTCCCGCCGCGAGGCCCAGGCCCGCCGCCGCGAGGCCCAGACGGCGGTCCGTACGGCCCGCGAGCAGCAGCCCGAGCGCCGCCGCGCAGCCGGCCACGAGCACCGTCCAGCGCAGCCACGGCAGCCAGTCCGGCGTACGGCCGAGCAGCGTCCAGCCCCACACCGCCGTCACCGCGACCGTCACCGCGAGCGCCGCCGACGCCGCGAACCGGCTCCGCTCCTCCCAGAGCACCGCCGCGCCCATGCCGATCAGCGCGGCGACGTACGGGGCCATCGCCACCGTGTAGTACTCGTGGAAGATGCCGGCCATGAAGCTGAAGACGGCCGTCGTCAGGAGCAGCGAACCGCCCCACACCAGGAACGCCGAGCGCGCCGTGTCGGTGCGCGCGGCCCGCCAGGTCACCACGACACCGGCGACGAGGAGGATCAGCGCGGCGGGCAGCAGCCAGGAGATCTGGCCGCCGATCTGCTCGTCGAACATCCGCCCGAGGCCCGTCTCGCCCCAGCCACCACCGCCGGGTCCGCCGCCGGCCCGGGTGGGCAGCTCCATGCCGGCCGGCAGGTTCTCGGTGATCCTGCCGCCGGCGCCGCCCGCACCGCCCCGGCCACCGCCGCCGACGCTGCCGACCTCGTTGCCGTTGAGCCTGCCCAGGCCGTTGTAGCCGAAGGTCAGCTCAAGGAAGCTGTTGTTCTGCGAACCTCCGACGTACGGGCGGGAGGACTTCGGCCACAGCTCGACCAGGGCCACCCACCAGCCCGCCGAGACCAGCAGCGCGAGCCCGCCCAGGCCGAGCCGGCCGAGCCGGCGCCCGACCCCGCCCGGCGCGCACACCACGTACACGAGCGCGAGCACCGGCAGGATCAGGAAGGCCTGCAGCGTCTTGGCGAGGAACGCGAAACCGAGCGCCACGCCCGCCCACACCAGCCACTTCGCCGCGCCCCGGTCCAGCTCCAGGGCACGCAGCACGCAGTACACGGCCACCGTCATGAGCAGCGCGAGCAGCGCGTCCGGGTTGTTGAAGCGGAACATCAGCGCGGCCACCGGAGTCAGCGCCAGGACCGCGCCCGCGATCAGGCCGGCGCCCGCACCGAAGCGACGGCGGACGGCCGCGTACAGGACGGCGACCGTCGCCACACCCATCAGCACCTCGGGTACGAGGATCTGCCAGGAGCCGAGACCGAAGAGCCGCACCGACAGGGCCATCGGCCACAGCGCGGCCGGCGGCTTGTCGACCGTGATGGCGTTCGCCGCGTCGAGCGAACCGAAGAAGAAGGCCTTCCAGCTCTGGCTGCCGGCCTGGACGGCCGCGGAGTAGAAGGAGTTGGCGTAGCCGCTCGCGCTCAGGTTCCAGAGGTAGAGGGCGGCGGTGGCGAGCAGCAGGCCGTGGAACGCGGGCCGCACCCACGGCGCGTCCTCCGGCCGCCCGCGCCACAGGCGGTGGAGCCGGGTGGGTGAACGGTGGTCGGTGGTCATCGGGTCGACGTCCTAGTCGTGTTCGGGGAACGGTCCGGGAAGACCCAGAGCCGGAAGAGGAGGAAGCGCACGACGGTCGCGGCGAGATTGGCGACGATCAGCACGGCGAGCTCCGTGGAGTGCGCCGGGTCGCCGCTCGCCGCGTCGAGCGCGGCGAGCGAACCGCTGGTCAGGGCCAGGCCGATGCCGAAGACGACGAGGCCCTGCGCCTGGTGGCGGGCGGCCCGCTCCCGGCCCCGTACGCCGAAGGTGAGCCGGCGGTTGGCGGCCGTGTTGGCGACGGCGGAGACCAGGAGGGCGGCGGCGTTGGCGAGCTGGGCGCCGACGCCGAGCCGGAAGAGCGAGTACAGCGCGAGGTAGAAGAGGGTGGACAGGGCGCCGACCACGCAGAAGCCGACCAGCTGCCGCGCCAGCCCGCCCGGCACGCCCTGCAGTTCGCGGTCGCGCGGGTCGTCGCCGAACGGCCGGGCGAGCCGGTCGAGCGGCAGCGCGCCGGTCGCGAGCGCCCGCCCCACCCGCCACACGCCCTTCAGGTCCTCGGTGGCGGTACGGACGATGTGCACCGTCGAGTCGGGGTCGTCGACCCAGTCGACCGGCACCTCGTGGATCCGCAGCCCGGCCCGCTCCGCGAGCACCAGCATCTCGGTGTCGAAGAACCAGCCCGAGTCCTCGACCATCGGCAGCAGCCGCTCGGCGACCTCCCGCCGGATCGCCTTGAACCCGCACTGGGCGTCCGAGAACCGGGCGGCGAGCGAGCCGCGCAGGATCAGGTTGTACGCGCGGGAGACGAACTCCCGCTTGGGGCCGCGCACCACGCGCGAGGAACGGGCGAGCCGCGAGCCGATCGCCAGGTCGGAGTGACCCGAGATGAGCGGCGCGACGAGCGGCAGCAGCGCGTTGAGATCGGTGGACAGGTCCACGTCCATGTACGCGAGGACCGGCGCGTCCGACGCCGACCACACCGTCCGCAGCGCCCGGCCCCGGCCCTTCTGCTCGAGTCGCACGCTGCGGACGGTGTCCGGCAGACGGGCGGCGAGCGCACGGGCCACGTGCGGGGTGGCGTCGGCGGAGGCGTTGTCGGCGACGGTGATGCGGAAGGCGTACGGGAAGGTGCGGTGAAGGTGCTCGTGGAGCCGCAGCACGCACGGCTCCAGGTCCTTCTCCTCGTTGTGGACGGGGATCACCACGTCGAGGACGGGCCGGCCGGCCGCGCCCACGGGCAGGTGCTCCCGGGAGGGAAGCGTTTCGGCGCTCGGTGACGTTCGCATGTCCCCGACACTCGCCGGGCCCGCTGTCACGGCCGTGTGGTGAGCCTGTGGCGCGCCTGTGAGTGCTCGGAACCGCCGGAACCTGCGAGCTCAGCGCTGCCGGAAAGAGGGAGGTGTCCAGCGCTGTCGGAAGGGGGGAAAGGGGCCGGCTGATCGCCCGCCGGGACGTCCGGGAAGGCGCTCTCCGCTTGCGACACCTTCCCGGACACCGGCCACTCCGCCTGTCCTACGGCCGGGCGGAGCCGGACGGGAGCGGCCGTTCGCCGAGTAGTGGGCGGTTACAGGCCGAGGGCCTCAGAGGCGAGCGCGGTACCCCGTACGCGGGCCTCGATCTTTGCGAAGGCGAGGTCCCGGGAGGTGGAGGTGTCGTCGGCGAAGGGGGAGAAGCCGGCGTCGTCGCAGGTGCCGAGCTGGTCCACGGGGATGTGGCGGGCGGCGAGCAGGACGCGGTCGCGTACCTCTTCGGAGGTCTCGACCGTGGTGCTCAGGGGGTCGGTGACGCCGATGAACACGCGGATGCCGGGACGCAGCTGGTCGGCGACGATCCGCAGGACGCGCTCGGGATCGGGCTCGCCGGCCAGCTGGAGGTAGAAGTTGCCGACCTTGAGCCGGAACAGCTTGGGCAGCAGGCCGGCGTAGTCGACGTCGAGGCTGTGGGTGGAGTCCTGGTCGGCGCCGGGGTCGGTGTGCACGCCGAGGCGGGCCCCCTCTTCCTCGGTGAACCGGCCCAGGACCTCGTTGTTGAGGGCGATGAAGTCGTCGAGCACACTGCCGGACGGGTCGAGCTTCAGTGACAGCCGGCCTTCGGTGAAGTCCAGCTGTACGCGGTGGGCGCCCGCTTGCAGGCAGCCGCGGATGTCGGCCTCCGCCTCGCTGGCGAGATCGCTCAGGAACTTCTCGCGGGGGTATCCGTCGATGGGCTCGCCCGGGTAGAGCAGGGACAGGGCGGAGGGGGCGACGACGGACTGCTTCACTGGGCGGTCGGTGTGCCGGAGGGCGTCCCTGAGGTACGTCTCGGCGCGGACCTGGTAGCGGAACGGTCCGCCGGTCAGGCGGGGCAGCTGCCGGGTGTGGCCGTCGGCGAAGGGGATCACAGCGCCGTCGGGGGAGAGGGAGGCGAGTCCGGTGAGGGGGTAGGTGATCGTGCTGGGCTTGGCCTGGTCGCCGTCGACCAGGACCGTCTCGCCCAGCTGCTCCAGCCGGGCGATGGTCTCGGCGACGGCCTGCTCCTGGAGCTTGGCCAGCTCCGCGTCGCCCAGCCGCCCTTCGGCGTGCTCGGCAAGGGCCTCCTGCAGGGCACGGGAACGGGGAATGCTGCCAATGGGCTCGGTGGGGATGCTCATGGCGCCGACCCTAGGAAGGCCCGCGCGGCCCGCGGTCGGAATCCGTGCCGGCGCCCACCCGACTGGTCCGCCGATTTCACCGCATCGGTCTGCGAAACCTGTTCCAGGTTGACGCTGGCAACCCTGCCGGGGGCCGGTGATGCTCCGTCCGCCGCGGAGACCGGTCGCGGGTCACGGGCTGTTCGAACCCCGGGTGCCTCGCGAAGTGGTGAAACAAGTGCTGTCCATGCTCATGGACAAAGCCAGCCTCAGCGCCGACGGGGCGAGCGCACGGCGAACAGAGGGCTCAGCGCCGGCGGGGCAGACGCACGGCGAACAGCGTCCGCCCGGGCCGGCTGTCGACGGTCACCTCGCCGCCATGGGCGAGGGTGACGGCGCGGACGATGGCGAGCCCGAGACCGGTGCTGCCGGCCTGCCGGGACCTGGAGGCGTCGCCGCGCGCGAACCGTTCGAAGACCGAGGGCAGCAACTCGCCCGGAATGCCGGGCCCGTCGTCCTCGACCTCGACGACCGCGTGCCCCGGCTCCGTACGGACGCGGGCGGTGACGGTCGTGCCCGGCGGGGTGTGGGTGCGGGCGTTGCCGAGCAGGTTCACCAGCACCTGATGGAGCCGGGCGCCGTCGGCCGGCACCTTCACCGCCGCCTCGCCGTCGGGCAGTTCAAGGCGCCAGCGGTGCTGGGGCCCGGCGGCGCGGGCGTCGGAGACCGCGTCCACGACGAGCAGGGAGAGATCGGTGCTCTCGTACGAGAGCGGCCGTCCGGTGTCGAGCCGGGCGAGCAGCAGCAGGTCCTCCACCAGGCCCGTCATCCGGGTCGCCTCGGACTCGATGCGCCCGAGGGCGTGCCGGGTGTCGGGCCCGCACTCCTCCCGGCCACGCCGGGTCAGCTCCGCGTACCCGCGGATCGAGGCGAGCGGCGTGCGCAGCTCGTGGCTCGCGTCGGCGACGAACTGGCGTACGCGCGTCTCGCTGCGCTGACGTGCGTCCAGTGCCGAATGGACGTGGTCCAGCATCCGGTTGATGGCCGCGCCGACCTGCCCGACCTCGGTGCGGGGATCGGCCTGCGCCTCCGGCACCCGGTGGTCGAGCGCCACCTCGCCGCTGTGCAGGGGCAGTCGGGCCACCTGGGCCGCCGTCACGGCGACCCTCCGCAGGGGCCGCAGCGCGACCCGTACGAGCACGGTCCCCGCGAGCGAGGCGGCGACGAGCCCGGCGCCGGTGACGCTCAGCTCGACGACGACGAGGGTGGAGAGGGCGTCCTGGACCTCGGTCAGCGGGATGCCGATGAGGTAGTCGCCGTTCTTGCCGGTCGCGTACCGCACCCGGTAGTCACCGAGGCCGCCGGGCAGCGACACGGTGTACGGATCACCGTCGCGCGGGACGGCGGCGAGGGCGGCGCTCTGGGCGTCGTCGAGCTTGATCGACCGGTACCGCGGCCCGTACACGCCGTCCTCCGGCGGCACGGAACGGTCCGCCGCCGTCACCTCCCCGTCCACCAGCCGCGCGCCGACCGTCCCCAGCGGCGCACCGGGCCCGATGACGAAGCCCAGAGGCGTGTCGAAGCCGCCCGGCGAGGGCCCGGCCGAGTCGGGCGGCGGCCCTGCGGCCCGGTTGGCGACCTCCAGCAGACGGGTGTCCGCCTGGTCGTACAGATACGACCGGAACGCGATCGTCGTCACCGTGCCGATGACCGCGCAGACGACGGCGATCAGCGCGACGGCGGAGACCACGAGCCGGGTCCGCAGCGACCAGGGCGCCCGTGGGCGGATGCGCACGCGGACTACTCCCCCGGCTTGATCAGATAGCCCGCCCCGCGCCGGGTGTGGATCATCGGGCTGCGCCCGGCGTCGATCTTCCGGCGCAGGTAGGAGATGTAGAGCTCGACGACGTTGGCCTGGCCGCCGAAGTCGTACGACCACACCCGGTCCAGGATCTGCGCCTTGCTGAGCACCCGGCGCGGGTTGCGCATGAGGAAGCGCAGCAGCTCGAACTCGGTGGCGGTGAGATGGATCGACTCGCCGCCCCGGGTCACCTCGTGGCTGTCCTCGTCCAGGGTGAGGTCCCCGACGGTGAGCAGCGACTCGGCGCGCGCCTGCGCGGCCCCGGACCGGCGGATCAGCCCGCGCAGCCGGGCCACCACCTCCTCCAGGCTGAACGGCTTGGTGACGTAGTCGTCGCCGCCCGCGGTGAGCCCGGCGATCCGGTCCTCGACCGCGTCCTTCGCGGTCAGGAACAGCACCGGCACCTCGGGCAGCTCGCGCCGCAGCCGCCCGAGGACGGCGAGCCCGTCCATGTCGGGCAGCATCATGTCGAGCACGACGACGTCGGGCCGGAACTCCCGCGCCCGCTTCAGGGCCCCGGCCCCGTCGCCCGCACTGTGCACCTGCCAGCCCTCGTACCGCAGGGCCATCGACAGCAACTCGGCGAGCGATGCCTCGTCGTCGACGACGAGGACACGGACGGCACTGCCGTCGGGCCGGAGCAGATCGGTACGCGAACGGGGAGTGGTCGCAGTCATGCGGATACGGTCGCGGGGGAGCGTGAGACCCGGCTTGGGCTTTCCTGTGAATTCGCTGAGAAAGCGCGGGGGGCGGGGGCGGGAGCGGGAGGCGGTTCGTCGCGAGGGCGGCGGGGGCCGGAGGCGGTTCGTCGCGAGGGCGGCGGGGGCCGGAGGCGGCCGGGGGCGGCAGGGGTCGGGAGACCGCTGGGAGCAGCCGGGAGCGGCAGGGTCGGGAGACGGCCGGGGGCGGCAGCGGCCGGGGCGGCAGGGGCCGGGGCGTTCCTACCCGCGTGACGGCAGCTCGAAGAGCCTGGCGCCGTTGTCGTGGCAGACCGCTCGCAGCCAGTCGTCGCCGAGCCCGAGCCGTTCCAGGGCGTGCAGCTGGTGCGCGTAGGGATAGGGGATGTTGGGGAAGTCGGAGCCGAGCAGGATCCGCTCGCGCAGCACGTCGAGTCGCTTCAGCCCGGTGGCGGCCGGGAAGGGCGCGAGGCGCTCGCTGAAGTCGGTGAAGGCCATGGTGGTGTCGAGGTGGACGCGCTCGTGGCGCTCGGCGAGGTCGAGGAAGTCGTCGTACTCCGGCATGCCCATGTGCGCGATCACCAGGGCCAGTCGCGGATGCCGGGCGAGCAGCCGCCCGATCGGCCCGGGCCCGGTGTACGGCCCCGGGGCCGGCCCGGACCCGCAGTGGATCACGATCGGGGTCCCCGCCTCCGCGAGGATGCCCCACACCTCGTCGAGCAGCGGGTCGTTCGGGTCGAAGCCGCCGACCTGGACGTGCGCCTTGAAGACCCGGGCGCCGCGCTCCAGGGCCCGCCGTACGTAGCCCGGGGCTTCCGGCTCGGGGAAGAAGGTGGCGGTGTGCAGGCAGTCGGGGACGCGGGCGGCGAAGCCGGCGGCCCAGTCGTCGAGCCAGGCGGCCATGCCGGCCTTGTGCGGGTAGAGCATCGAGGTGAAGGCGAGGACCCCGAACTCCCGCAGCAGCTCGACCCGCCGGTCCTCCTCCTCGCGGTAGGTGATGGGCCACTCCTGCCCGGTGAGGGGCCCGGCGGAGTCGAAGTAGGCCCACACCTTGTCGAGGACGTTGCGCGGCATGAAGTGGGTGTGGACGTCGACGAGCCCGGGAATCCCGAGGCGGCGCGCGAAGCCCCGAATCTCCTCGGCCTCCTCGGCGGGGTGCCGGTGCTCAGTCGCGGTCGTAGCCATAGGTCCGCTCGACCTTCCCGATGTGGACGCGGTAGCTGTCGTACCAGTGCTCGCGGCCGTACCGCTTGGCGGCCATGTGCTCGGGGTGGTGCTGCCAGGCGGTGAGCCCGTCCAGGTCGCGGAAGTACGCGACGGTGATCCCGATGCCGCCGGGCGTGCGGGCCGACTCGTACCCGAGGAAGCCGGGGATGTCCCGGACGAGCTCCTGCATGCGGGCCGAGGTGTCGGCGTAACCCTCCGGTGCGTCGGGCCGGACAGAGGTGAAGACAGCGGTGTAGTAGGGCGGTTCGAAGCCGCCCACGAGGCTCTGGGTCATGTGATCACCCTGCGATGGGGGTGGTGGCGGTGTCCATGGAAGCCGCCGGAAGGGATCCAAGACTTTACGGTTCAGCGCTTCGCGCGGGCGCGGGTGTCGGGGTCGGTGCGGCGCCGGTGTCGGTACCGGCGCCGGGCGTCAGAAGAGCTGCTCCTGGGCGTCCCCGGAGATGAGGAGGGCGGTCAGGGGCACACTGACACCGCCCTCAGCCGCTGCCGCTGCCGCTGTCGCCGCCTTCCCCGCCTGCGCCGCCGCCGCTGCGACGAGCTGCCACCCGGACAGCAGCCGGGTGTCGAGGACGAGCCCGCGCCCGTCGCGGTCGAGGAGGTGCAGATCGGGCCCGGCGGCGGCGATCAACCGCCCGGCGAGGACGCCGCCGTCGACGAGCTGGGTGACGACGAGGGGGGCGGAGGGCGGCACGGGAGGGGCGGGCGGAGCGCCAAGCGCGCCCAGGTGGAAGGCCTCGGCGTGGTCGCTCACGTGGCAGGGCAGCGGCTCCAGGGTCTCGGCCCAGTCGGGCACGGCGAGGACGCGGGCGTACAGCTCCGAGACCTCGGCGGCCCGCTCGGCGGCTGACGGCAGGCCGTACCGCACGGCGCGCTTGCGGGCGTACGGGATGCGGTCGGGCACGGCGAGGGCGTGCCGCAGCACCTCCTCGGTCCGCCGCGCGGCCATGAGCGGCCCGCGGCCGAGCCAGGTGAAGGCGACCGCGCCCTGTTCGAGCAGCCGCGCGGAGCCGCGCTCCTCCGCCGTGATGCCGACCTTGATCATCCCGGGTCCGAACCAGGCCAGATAGACGCGGTACGGCCTCGGGTCGTCGGCGACGGTGTCGGCGGCCACGGAATGGGCCCGGTCGAGCCGCGCGCACTCGGCACACCGCCCGCCGGTGCCGCGGGCGGCCACGACGGCGCCGAGGGGGCAGGAATTGCCGCGTGCCCCGGAGCAGCGCCGTTCGCCGACGGCCCGGAAGGCCAGGTCACGCCCGTACGAGAGCGGGCTGACCCGCCTGCCGCCGCCCTCCCAGCGGAGGCTGGGCACTCCGCCCCGCCAGGACACCCCGGCACTCCGCCACACCACCATGCCTCCAGTGTCGTACCCGCCACTGACAGCGAGGCGGGGTGCGGGTCGCACGGGGCCCGCCCGGCGACGCCGGTCAGGGCGAGGGCGGGCCATAG
Organism: Streptomyces sp. NPDC127114; assembly: GCF_042677525.1. Lineage (NCBI taxonomy): Bacteria > Bacillati > Actinomycetota > Actinomycetes > Kitasatosporales > Streptomycetaceae > Streptomyces > Streptomyces sp. NPDC127114. Next base: position 14,712 of record NZ_JBHXTJ010000013.1, on the reverse strand, counting down.
GGCGCAAGGACCGTGTCAGGGCAGGGCGTAAAGGAGCCCGCCGTCGGTACCGGCCCCGCCGGCGTGCCGCATGCAGCCGCGCTCGACGAGCGTGCGCACGCAGTCGCGGACGCGCTCGGCGGTGGGCCCGGTGCGGTGGGCGACCTCTTCCAGTCGGTAGCGGACGCCGCCGCGGACCAGGGCGGGGGCGAGGTAGGCGGCGACGGCGTGGACGTCGGCGCCGACGACGGCGTTCCGCGCGCGCCAGCAGTCGAGCAGCTCCTGCGGACTACGAGCAACGGCCCCGCCGCCGGAGGGCACCCCGGCGTCCGAGGCCACCCCGGCTGCGGAAGGCACCCCGCCATCCGAGGGCACCCCGGCTGCGGAAGGCACCCCGGCATCCGAGGCCACCCCGACACCGGAAGACACCCCGGCATCCGAGGCCACCCTGCCTCCGGAAGGCACCCCGGCATCCGAGGCCACCCCGACACCGGAAGACACCCCGGCGTCCGAGGGCACCCTGCCTCCGGAAGGCACCCCGCCGCCGGAAGGAACCCCGCCCTCACCTCCACGCGACGCGGAGCGCTGGGCGGGCACGGAGAGCCGTTCGAGCGACTCGGCGATGCGATGGAGATCGCCGACGGCCTCGCGCAGCAGCTCAGCGCACTCCGACCCGTCGCCGTCCGGCCGCAGCGCGCGTTCCTCGAGCCGGACGAGCACGTCAAGGAGCTGCTGCGGGAGGACGAAACCGCAGTGCACGGGCGAGGGTTCGAGTCCGTAGGACCCGTCGCGCTGGACGCCGACGACGACTTCGGCGACCCAGGCCTTGAACGGCGCGGTCTGGGAGCGCCGGGACGCGTTGACGAGCTGGACGAGCCCTTCGAGGCTCACCATCCGCGTGGACTTCCGCAGGCGGCGGGGGCCGGTCATGTCGAGGGGGAGCTCGCCGATGGTGGCGTGGAGCGCGTCTCCGACGTGCGTACGGAGCGCCTGCGCCGCGCTGGCGAAGCCGAGCCGGCGGGCCGCGTCGACGGCGGGAAACCAGTGCGTACCGTCCGGCAGTGTGAGCCGGCGGAGCCTCGCGCCGGTGGCGGCGTAAACGAAGTCGTCGATGTCGATGGCGTCGATGGCGTTCATCTGGGCGTCACCTCCACCCGCACGTTAGACCGAGGGCATATTCAACTGACATGGAAATCAGCCCGGTTCACCCAAAGGTGTGGCGGCGCCGTGCTCGACGTCGTGGAGGAGCGCGCGGACGCGGTCGTACGTCCACTGCGGCGCGACCCCAGGGCAGTCGGCGAGATAGCCGGCGATCTCCTCGTCCGCCCAGGCGCCCGACTCGCGCAGTCCGGCGGCGACCTGCCGCAGATACGGCTCCGAGGGCGGGCGCAGTTCCACGTCGTGCACGGCCCAGGGCGCGGTGAAGGTGAGCAGCGGGATCCCGTCGACGTCGCCGGCGCAGACGACGGTCTCGTACCGCCCGGGTCCGAACTGCATCCGCCCCTGGGCCACCACTTCCTCGAGGTCGAGGTCGGCGCCGGGCTCGCGGTACATCTCCAGGGCGGCGATGTCGGAGAACTGCCGGGCACTGATGAGATGCGCCCGGGCCAACACCCGCCCGGCGGCGCCGGGGTCGTGAAATCCCCGCCCACCGCCCCACACGGCGGACTCGGTGGCGAAGTACAACACTCCCCGCAGCTCCACGGCCCGCGACTCCAACGGCTCGGCCCGCTCCCGACAGGCAGCGAGATACCGCCCCAGCCGCCGGCGATGCATGTTCGACCCATAGGCGGCGTACCAGACATACATGCCGCCAGACGCTATCGACTACGCCGCAGCCCACGGTCACCACGCCACGGCCGCGTCACGAACCGTCCATCAGGCCGTGGCCCGCCGAGCGGTCAGGCCGTGGCCGGCTGAGCGGTCACCAGATGACCGTGATGCTCCTCTCTGAAGTCCATCCCGGAGCGAAGCTCTCCCCGCAAGCACTGCATCTGCCAGTCATCGACGGTCACGGCCGCTGATGCGCACTGAGGGCAGCCGCTGAAACACAGATGCCGACAGCCGAGCTGGCCACCTACGATCGTTCCACCTGCGTCGGCCGGCAGCTGTACCCCCAGCACCGGCCCGTTGTGGAGGGGGCCAGCCCGTTCGAGCCGGGCCAGGAGGGTCGACAACCGCACCCACCAGCAGTCGCAGCGGTTGCTGTGCCTCGCTGCTGTACGGCGCGAAGCCGATCGGTCCCCCGCCGCGCCGCTATGGCGGCCACGTCCACGTCGCCCCCTCTGTAGGGGCGAGCGCCTTATCGATCAACGTGCAGCTCAAGCTGTCATTCGAGCGTGGCGATGGCAAGGCCGGCGAGCGCGAGCACGGGCGATCCGAGAAGGACGATGCCGCCCACCAGCCGAAAGAACCAGGCACCGAATCGCGATGGCTCCGCAAGCCCCATGTCCAGCGTCCGCGCTGCGGTCACAGCCCTTACGGCATTGCGCCGCGCCACGGCCTTGTCCGCCGCGCCCCGCACGTTGAACAGGAACATCGCCCCCCACGCCACGCCCGCCAGTCCAAATACGAACAGCGCGATACCCACAACCACAGCCGATCCCCTCCCTCGAACACCGCCGTGACCAGCGGTCGTCCAAGGATGATGCCAGCCAACCCGTGGGCGATTACGGGCGGACCTTGGTCATCGAACACTCTCGCCTTGCTGTTTCGAGAAGGCGGCGCCACGAAGTAACAGTGGGGCGACGGTCCAGTAGCGCTCGTCGCTCCTTCTCTGTCATTCCTCCCCACACGCCGAATTCGACGCGATTATCAAGCGCGTCGGCTAGGCACTCCGTACGAACTCTGCATCCGGCACACACGGTCTTCGCGCGCAGCTCTGCGGGTCCTGTCAAGAACATCGCGTCAGAGTCGTCTGTTCGGCACGCGGCCAGTGACGACCACTCTTCTACCCACATGCCGTGTCCCCCTGATGCGGCCGCTGCTCGACATGACCGACATCAATCATGGTGCCGTCGCCGGCCTCCTGGACTCGACTGCCAGGCGGCAGGGATCGGACGATGTCCCTACGTACGGCACCGCGTTGACGTTCCATCGCGACTCGTGAGCGCTCGCGCACCCAGGTGCGAGCGAGTATCAGCACCTGCCCCGCAATGATGACGACGGCTGCAACCTCGGTCTCTGACAGCATCCCGCTTCCCCTTCCTCCAGCGTGGTTGAGGGGTAGCGGGGGGCGGCCTCCGCCAACGTGACGTCTGCTCTGAGATTTTTTGGAACGCTGAGGCGACGCGTCGTCGGCCTCACTGGGACGCTGCACTGCGAGGCTGCGGATGCCCTGCCCAGCCCACAGTTCAGAGCACCGGCCCGTTGTGGACGGGGCCAGCCCGTTCGAGCCGGCCAGGGCAGGGCACCGCCCTCGGGCTGAGCGCGCTGTCAGCCACGCGAGTGAGGCGAGTGAGCTTCATGAGGTGTCAGTGGCGCTTGCTACGTTCTGAGCGCCCTACTCGGAGGTCCCCCAGCCTCCTAGAAGTCTGATTTCGTGCGCACTTGACCTGGAACGACCTATGCCGTCGCAGTCATTTCGCGTGCCTGGAACCATACTTGGAGGAACTTGATGAGCAGTGGCATACGGAGACGCCTCCTGGCCCGATCCGCAGGCGTTATCGCGGCAGTAGCCTTGGCGATCACAGCTACACCACTGGTGGGCACCGCACAGGCTGACAGCGCGGTGTCAGGCTCGCTCAGCTTCAGCGGCGAGACGGGCGAGCCCATATCGGGTGGCCAGTCGTACGAGTACACGGCCGGCGCGGTCCAACTGTTCGACGTCGAGGCCGGCAGCAACGAGCAAGGTCTGACCGTCGCGGTGGACGCGACCGAGGGGACACTCTGGCGTCTCCTCATCTCGGCCCCGGAAGGTCAGAAGCTGACTGCGGGAACCACCTACACCGGGGCCAAGAAGTGGCCCTATATCCAGCCGGGCGACCCGGGGCTGGAGTTCTCGGGGACTGACAACGGGACGGAGAAGTGGTGCAACACATCCACTTCCGGCTCCTTCACCATCGAGAACATCGCGTTCGGGCCCTACGGCTACGTGAGCGAACTCGACGCCACCTTCGAGCAGTACTGCAACGGAACCGCGCTGCGCGGTGAGGTTCACGCGGTCATGCCCGCGGCGCCGGAAGAGCTCGCCATCGGCGTGAACCTCGACGCGACGGGGACGGTCGACGCCCAGACCGGCGTCATCACTGTGGGTGGCGATGTGACATGCAACAAGCCCGCCCGGTTCACCTTCAGGGCCAGCGCCTATCAGATCCAGAAGCACGCTACGGCGTCCGGGGTGAACGGCGAGGACGCCTTCTTCGTCGACTGCACACCGGGAGCCCCGGTGCCGTGGACGGTCTCCTTCCCGAGCAACCTCGAACCCGATGCCGCATTCAAGCCTGGTCCTGCGGTACTCCGGGCCCGGGGGGAAGCGCCTGACAGGGACTACCCGGTGACCCAGTACACCGGGGACCTGAGCAGGGAGATCACGCTCGTGAAGTCCTGATCCACCGCGGGCCCGGTATAGCAGCCGGGCCCGCATCAGTGGCTGGCGGCCTACGCGCCGCACCACGTCCACGACCTTCGGCACACCTGCGCGTCCCTGTTGCTCGCGCAGGGGGTGGACGCCCGGATCATCATGGAGATGCTCGGGCAGAGCACGATCACGATGACGCTCGCCACCTACGCACGCGCCATGCAGACGACGCTGCGGGCGGCAGCGGATCGGATGGATGACGCACTCGGGCCTGACACCAACGACGAGGTCTTGTAGTCGGACGCCCTAATGGCGTCGTCTGCGTACCCGATCTAGGCGTTGATGTCATCCGCTGATGTCAAAGGCCCCGCCGGGCGAACCGGCGGGGCCTCTGAGCTGTGTGCACTCGGCAGGATTCGAACCTGCAACCTTCTGATCCGTAGTCAGATGCTCTATCCGTTAAGCTACGAGTGCTTGTTTTTTTGTTTCTCTCGCCTCCGCTCCCCGGCCTTTCGGCCCGCTCGCGGCGACAGGAAGAACATTACATGACTGCCGCCGTCATGTGAAATCCATTGGGTCCACCCCTTGTGACCTGCGAAAACGCCAGACGATCACTGGGTGGGGCGCGGGCCGCCAGTCAGCTCGGCGGGGGTGGAGAGGGGCGGAAACGCTCGAAAAGAGACCGGGGTCACACGAGCGGCGCGGGGGCGCGGCCCGGGCCGGGCTCGTAGGGGTTCAGCAGGCTCCGGAGCGGGGCTCGGAGGCTTGGAGCGGGGTGGCCGGTGGCGCCAGGAGGCGCGGGGCTGCGGTGTCGGAGCGCCGGTCTCTGGGGGAGTGGATCTCCGGGCGGGCGGATGGCTCTCGCAGCGAGTGGATCCCGAAGCCGGTGAATCTCCGGGCTAGTGGATCTCTGAGGGTGCGGGTTCCTGGGCGCGTGGGTTTCTGAGAGATCCGTTCCCTTGGCGCGCGGGTTCCTGCGGATCGGATACCCCGCGCGCGGGTTCCTGCGGCGGCCCCGGGACGGGCGAAGCCCCGGTCCTGGGGGCCGGGGCTTCGTGGGGCGGAGGCGGAGGGATTTGAACCCTCGATGGGCTTTAAGGCCCAAACCGCATTAGCAGTGCGGCGCCATAGACCGGACTAGGCGACGCCTCCATGCACCCCGCGCGTACGCGAGTGGTGCGTGCAGATGATGACACAGACAAGCCGCGTGCCACCAATCGCTTATCACCGTACTAGGCCCCGGGGGGCCAGGGCAAAGGCCTCACCCCTGCGCGCCCCCGGCTCCCCCCGGGTCCCCCGGCTCCCTGCGGCTCGGTCCGGCTCCCTCCGGCCCGCACGCCTCATCCCGGTTGCGCAACGCAGCGGAGCCCGGAGCGTTAGTGAGGGAAGAACGCCCGCCCGTCCCTCCGCTCCAGGCACGCACCCCCACGGGAGTCCGTCATGCTGCGCCCCCTTCTCCTCGCGACCTTCGCCACCACCGCCATCGGGCTCGGGCCGCTGCCCCCGCTGCCGCTGCTCTCCGAGTCCGACTCGCTCACCGTGACCATCGAGAAGAGCGGGCACGAGGACGCCGACGGCACGTTCAAGCTGGAGTGCGGCGGCAAGCCCGGGGGCACCCATCCCGCCGCCGGCAACGCCTGCAAGCGGCTCGGGCAGCTCGCCGAGGCCGGCGAAGACCCGTTCAAGCCGGTGCCCGCCGATCAGCTGTGCACCCAGCAGTACGGCGGCCCCGCCACCGCCCACATCACCGGCCGCTGGCAGGGCCGCTCCGTCGACGCCCGCTTCTCCCGCGCCAACGGCTGCGAGATCGACCGCTGGGAGAATCTCCGGCCCGTCCTCCCCCGCGTCACCGGCTGACCTCACCAGGGAAGGGAGCGGGGACAGGTCCGGGCGGCCCGCCCGGCTCCGTGCCGGGCACCGAACCTCCACCCCGTCTCCAGAGGCGGAGGCCCGCCCTCCCTTAGACTCCCTCCAGTGACAGGCCGCGGCCCGAGGGGCAAGATGGGGCCCGCCGGCCACTAGGCACCAAGCACCAGGCAAGGGCTGCGGGCAAGTGCAGTTGCAGTGGGTTCAGGGAGGAAGCGTCTCGTGAGCAGCAGGCCATCCCGAGGCGCTGCTCGCCTCGCAGCCATACTCGACGCGCTCCCCGACGGTCTCGTGCTCGTCAACTGCAACGGCACCGTCGTCAACGCCAACACCATCGCCCTCGGCATGTTCGAGACCCCCGGCACCGCCCTCGTCGGCCGCGGTCTGCTCGACCTGCTCCCGGACTTCGACTCGCGCCTGATCCCCGGCTCGATGCGCCGCCCCGAAGGCGCCGACGACCGGGGCCGCACCCGGCCGACCCGGATGATGGCCCGCCGTACCGACGGCAGCGAGTTCCCCGTCGAGGTCACCAGTGCCAGCCTCGAGGACGGCCGCGAGGCCTACGACTCGTACAGCGGTTACACCGGCGACGAGCTGCTCATGCTCGTCGTCCGCGACCTCACCGGCACCCTCGACACCGAGGCCGAACTCGCCCGCTCCCAGCGCCAGACCGAGATGATCCTGCGCGCCGCGTCCGAGGGCGTCGTCGGCACGGACACCGACGGCCGGGTCGTTCTCGTGAACCCCGCCTTCGCGCAGATCCTCGGCTACCGCGCCGGCGAGCTCGGCGGCGCGGAGCTGCACCCGCTCATCCTTCCCAAGCGTGCCGACGGCCAGCCCTTCCCGTACGAGGAGTCGCCGCTCGCCGACACCCTCAAGTCCGGCCGCAAGCACCGCGTCCGCGGCCAGGTGCTCTGGGCGAAGAACGGCGACCGGGTCCCGGTCGACCTGACGACCGCGCCGGTACGCGACGGGGACCAGCTCGTCGGCGCCGTCATGACCTTCACCGACCGCAGGCCGTACGAGCAGCTGGTCGAGCGGCACGCCGCCGAGACCGCCGAGACCGCCGAACGGCACGCCGCCGAGGTCGCCGAGACCGCCGAGCGGCACACCGCCGAGCTGGAGCGGCAGAAGGAGCGGTACGAGACCGAGCTGGCCGAGGAGAGGCAGCGGGTCGCCGAGGAGCGGCGGCGGGTCGCCGCGCTCACCGCCCGGCAGGAGCAGCTGACGGCCGTGCTCGGCGAGTCGCTGCGCGGGCCGCTGGAGGAGCTGCGCGCCGAGCTGGCCACGCTCGCCGCCGACGACGCCGGGCAGCTATGGCCCGAGGCCAACCAGCTGCTCCACCACCTGGCCGCCGGCTACGCCCGGATGACCACCCTCGTCGACAACGTCCTCGCCTACCAGCGGCTCGACGCGGGCGCCGAGGAACTGGTCAAGGACGTCGCGCTGCTCGACGCGGTCGTCACCGGCGGCATCGACGGGGCCGTGGAGCTGATCGGCCCGGGCCGCGCGCAGTTCGCCGTGCACGCGCCGCCGATCGAGGCCGAGGTGGACGCGGTACGGCTGACGACCGCGCTGTCGCACCTGGTCGCCGACGTGGCCGGGGTCGACGCGACCGGCAAGAGCAAGGCGGCCGCGCAGAGCGGCGGGTACGCCGACTCGACGATCGTCGTCGCTGCCGCGCAGCGCGGTGACGTCGTACGGATCGAGGTCCGCGGCCCGTACGCGGGCGGCGACCCGGTCCACCAGCCGATCGTGCACGGGATCGTCGCCGCGCACGGAGGCGTCGTGCAGACCCATGAGGTGCCGGGCACGGTGGGCGGCGCGTACGTCGTCGAGCTGCCGCTCGGCGCCGGTCGCGGCACCGTGACCCTGCCGCCGGCCCTCTCGGAACAGCCCGCGCTGCCCGCGGCGCCTACGCCGCCCGCGCCGGCTGGGGTGCCGGGGGCGGCTGGGGTGCCTGAGGCGGCTGCGGCTGCTGGGGCGGCTGGGACCTCTGCGACGGCTGGGGTGCCTGGGGCTTCTACGTCGACTGGGACGGCTGGGGGGCCTGGGGTGCCTGGGGCTTCTACGTCGGCCGGGGTGGATGCGGTGCCGGCGACGCCCGTTCCGCCCGTCTCGCCGGTGCCGCCCGTTCCGCCCGCAGCCGGGGCCTTGTCCGGCGTCGGGTCCGTACGGCCGGAGGCCTCCGGGCAGGTGCCTGGCGCTCAGGCGCCTGCCGCAGACGGGCCTTCCGGTCATGTGCCTTCCGCACAGATGACTTCCGCTGAGGTGGCCTCCGGGCCCGGGCATCGGCCGGAGTCCTCCGGTGAGGTCCCCGTCCCGTCAGCGCAGCCTTCCCTGCCCGCGCAGGCCGCCGCCCCCGACGGCACCCTCGCCGGTGCCGCCCTGGGCGCCACCCAGGGCGGTGGGCGGCGGCGCGCGCGGCGGGCATCCACGGACGCCTTCCTGCAGAGCCCCATGGCGCCGGAAGGCGGGCCCGTACCCGTACCCGAGCCGACGGGCCGCCGTCGCGGCCGCGCGGAGCACACGCCCGCCGCCGGCACTCCGGCGGAGCTGATCCCCGCCCAGCACGTGGGCAGCGACGCCACCGCCGGTGCCGGTGTCGGTGTCGCGACGGGCGCCGCGACCGGCACCGGTCGGCGGCGTGGCCGGCCCGCCGAGGGCGCCGTCGTGACCGCCGCCGAGAGCGCGCAGGGCCGTCCGGCGCTGGGCGACACGGTCCCGCCGCAGGGCGTACCCGTCGATGCCGCCGGCGCTCCCGTCGCCCCGATGGCATCCCCGGCGCCCGCGCCGGCCTCCGCGCTCGCGCTGCCGGCCGTAGCGTCCGAGGAACAGACCGCCCCCCGGCCCACCGGCCGCCGCCGGCGCGCGCTCGCGGCGGCGCAGGAGCGGGCCGCGGCGGCGGAGGCCGGGCCGCGCACGCCGTTCGCCCTGCCGCCGGCCGACGCCGACCGCGGCGGCGACCCGGCGACCGCCCACGAGACCGTACGGACGCTGCCGGAGGACAACCACACCCCGCCGCAGCCCCATCCGCTGCCTGCCGCGCAGGTGCCCCAGGCAGCACAGACTGCCCAGGCAGCGCACGTACCGCAGGCACCGCAGGCACCGCAGGCACCGCAGGCCGTTCCCGCCGCCACCACGAGCGGGACCGGAACCGGCTCCGTACCGCTGCCGCCCGAGGCCCCGGCGGCTCCGGCGGCTCCGGCTGCTCCGCCCGCTCCCGCTCCGGCTGCCATGGCCGTAGCCAAGGACGGGACGCAAGGAGGGCGCGCGTTCAGTGTGCGGACCCTTGGTCAGGGCGTGCCCTTCGTCCAGTCCGCGATGCCGACTCCCGCCCCGGCCACTTCCGTCACGCCCACGCCGACGCCCTCCGGCCGTCGGCGCAAGCTCGGCAACCCGGCGGAGGAGGGCAGGCAGTCGGCGCCGGTCCCGGCCGCCTCGAATCCGGTCACTGCCACGAACCCGGCCGGGAACCCGGCCATGAACCCGGCCCCGATGGCGGCCGCGATGCCGGAAGCCACGGCGAAGGCCCACCCTCCGGCGGAGGCCCCGATCCCGGGGGCGGCGCCGAAGCCCGTTCCGGGGCCGGCGGGCGAGGCAACGCCCACGCCCGGCACGCCTGCCACGCCCGGCATGCCCGGCACACCCGCCGTGCCTGCCGCAGCAGGCATGCCTTCCGCGGCCTCCCTGCCCTCCGCGGCCAAGCTCGGGCCGGCGCCCGCTCCCGAAGGCCGTGCCTACGCCATAGAGGCGCCGGCCGAGGGCTCGGCCGAGGGGCCCGAGCCGCTGGACGGTCCAGGTGGCGCCGTGGAGGTGTCGAACCAGCCGCTGCCGCAGCCCGTCGACGACGAACTGCCCCCGGAGCCGCTGGACAACCCGCGTCGGCTGCTGGTGTGGCCCGCGCCCGACGTGTCCACGCAGCAGGCGCTGAGCGACCGCGGCTACCGGCCGGTGATCGTGCACTCCCGCGAGGAGGTCGACGCGCAGATCGCCGCCTTCCCGGCCGCGCTGTTCGTCGATCCGCTCACCGGTCCCATCACCCGCACCGCGCTGCAGTCGCTGCGGCAGGCGGCGGTCGCCGCCGAGGTGCCGGTGCTGCTCGCGGCCGGGCTCGGGCAGGCGACCCGGGAGGCGGCGTACGGCGCCGATCCCGCCGTCCTGCTGAAGGCGCTGGCGCCCCGGGACAGCGAGCAGCACCCGTCCCGCGTGCTGGTCATCGAGGAGAGCGAGGACATCGCGCAGGCGCTCGCGGCGACGCTGGAGCGGCGCGGGATGCAGGTGGCGCGGGCGGCGACGGACACCGAGGCGGTCACGCTGGCCCAGCAGATGCGGCCGAACCTGGTGGTGATGGACCTGATGCAGGTGCGCCGCCGCCGGGCCGGGATCATCGACTGGCTGCGCGCCAACGGCCAGTTGAACCGCACGCCCCTCGTCGTCTACACCTCCGCCGGCCTCGACGAGGCCGAGCTGCCGCGGCTCTCCTCGGGCGAGACGGTGCTGTTCCTCGCCGAGCGCTCGACCAGCGCCGAGGTGCAGGCGAGGATCGTCGACCTGCTCGCGAAGATCGGCACCAACTAGCCCGTACAGGGGGCTGGTTGGCGCCGACCAGCCCCCGCATGAGGCCGGTCGGCGCCGCATGAGGCCGGTCGGCGCCGCATGAGGCCGGTCGGCATGAAGGCTGGTCGGCGCCGTACGCGACCGGTCGGCCCCGCGTGAGGCCGATCCGCCCCGCATGCGCCAGTCGGCGCCGACCAGCCCCCGGGTGAGGCCGGTCGGCGCCGACCGCCGAACGGGCGCTAGAGCTGGGTGACGTCCAGCTCGCCCTCCGCGTACTGCTTGCGGATCACCTTCTTGTCGAACTTCCCGACGCTCGTCTTCGGCACGCTCGGCACGATCGCCCAGCGCTCCGGGAGCTGCCACTTGGCGATGCCGCCCTCGGCGGCGAGGAAGGCCCGCAGCTCCTCGTAGTCCGCGCTCGCGCCCTCCTTGAGGACGACGGTCGCGAGCGGACGCTCGCCCCACTTCTCGTCGGGGACGGCGACGACGGCGGCCTCGGCGACGGCCGGGTGGCCCATGAGGGCGTTCTCCAGCTCGACGGAGGAGATCCACTCTCCGCCGGACTTGATGACGTCCTTGGCGCGGTCGGTGAGGGTGAGGAAGCCGTCGGTGCTGATGACGCCGACGTCTCCGGTCTTCAGCCAGCCGTCCTCGCTGAACTTGTCGTCGGGACGGAACGGTTCGCCGTCCGCACCGCCGTAGTACGCGCCCGCGATCCAGTTGCCGCGGACCTCCAGCTCGCCCGCCGACTCGCCGTCCCAGGGCAGGATCTCGCCGTCGGGGCCGACCAGGCGGGCCTCGACGCCCGCCGGGAAGCGGCCCTGCGTCACGCGGTACGGCCACTCCTCCTCCGGCGTGAGCCCGGCCGGCGGGTGGGCCATGGTGCCGAGCGGGGAGGTCTCCGTCATGCCCCAGGCGTGGCAGAGGCGGACGCCGAGCTTGTCGTACGCCTCCATGAGGGAGGGCGGACACGCGGCGCCGCCGATGGTGACCTGGGCCATGGAGCTGATGTCGCGCGGGTTGGCGGTGACCTCGGCGAGCAGGCCCTGCCAGATGGTGGGGACGGCGGCGGCGTGGGTCGGCTTCTCGCGCTCGATCATCTCGGCGAGCGGGGCCGGCTGGAGGAAACGGTCCGGCATCAGCATGTTGATGCCGGTCATGAAGGTGGCGTGCGGCAGGCCCCAGGCGAGCACGTGGAACTGCGGGACGACGACCAGGGTCGTGTCCTTGTCGTTGAGGCCCATCGACTCCGTCATGTTCACCTGCATGGAGTGCAGGTAGATGGAGCGGTGGGAGTAGACGACGCCCTTGGGGTCGCCGGTGGTGCCGGAGGTGTAGCACATGGCGGCGGCGGTGCGCTCGTCGAGCTCGGGCCAGTCGTAGGTGGTGGGGCGGCCGGCGATCAGCTCCTCGTAGTCGTGCACGCGCGGCGCCACGCCGTCCAGGACGGAACGGTCGCCCGCACCGGTGACGACGACGTGCTCGACCGTCGGCAGGTGCGGGAGCAGCGGGGCGAGGAGCGGGAGCAGGGAGCCGTTGACGAGGACCACGCGGTCGGCGGCGTGGTTGACGATCCAGGCCAGCTGCTCGGCGGGCAGGCGGAGGTTGAGGGTGTGGACGATCGCGCCCATGGCGGGGATCGCGAAGTACGCCTCGACGTGCTCGGCGTTGTTCCACATGAGGGTGGCGACCCGCTCGTCGGCGGTGACGCCGAGTTCGTCGCGCAGGGCGTTGGCCAGCTGGGCCGCGCGCGCCCCTGCCTCGGCGAAGGTGCGGCGCTGCGGCTCACCTTCTCCGGTCCACGTGGTGATGGTGGACTTCCCGTGGATCGTCATCCCGTGCTTCAGGATGCGGGTCACGGTCAGCGGTACGTCCTGCATGGTGCTGAGCACGGGCGTCCTCCCGAGGGCGCTACGCGGCAGTAGGAATGGGCTGATTCTGCGCGCGTACCAGGCGGTATGTCACTACCCAGGAGTACGAATTTGCCAGCGATCACTGGCATAACCGAGGGTAACCCTCATTCGCCCTCCGCCCGCCTCACCGGACGGGAGAGAGCTCCGGGTCCTCGCGGAGCTTGCCGAGTGCCCGGGAGACGGCGCTCTTGACCGTCCCGACGGAGACCCCGAGCACCTCTGCGGTCTGCGCCTCGCTCAGGTCCTCGTAGTACCTGAGGACGACCATCGCACGCTGACGGTCGGGAAGCTTCATCACCGCGCGCCACATCGCGTCGTGCAGCGCCTGGCGCTCCGCCGGGTCCGGCGCGGGCAGCCCGACGGGCTCCGGCAGCTCGTCGCAGGCGAACTCGTCGACCTTGCGCTTGCGCCACTGGGACGTACGGGTGTTCAGCAACGCCCGCCTGACGTAACCGTCCAGGGCACGGTGGTCCTCGATGCGCTCCCAGGCGACGTAGGTCTTGGTGAGCGCCGTCTGGAGCAGGTCCTCCGCGTCCGAGTGGTTCGCGGTCAGCGAGCGCGCGGTGCGCAGCAGGACGGGACCGCGGGCCCGGACGTACGAGGTGAACGACGGGTACGCGGCGTACGGCGCGGGGCCGGAGCCGGGGCGGTTGGCCGTGGCGGCCGTGGAGGCACCGGCGCAGACGGGGCCAGAGGGCGGCGGAGTCATGGTTCCACGCTATGAGCGGCCCCCGCCCGCCGGATCGGCCCCAGGTCCCGAACCGCACTCCCCCTCAGGTTGTAGGGGTGGGGACCACCGGACCTCCTGAAGGTGGAGCCCCGAGGACGCGAAGTCAGGGTCTGGGGTGGAGAGGGGAGGGAGAGGAGCGGAGGGAGGGGAGGGGAGGGGAGGGGAGGGGAGGGAGCGCCAGGGTGGGGAGGGAAGACCGGGGAGGGGGGAGTGCCGGGGTGGGGAGGGAAGACCGGAGAGGGGAAGGCGAAGGCCGGGCGCGGGGAAGGCAAGGCCCGGGCGCGGAGGAAAGGGAGGCCGGGCGGGGAGGGAAGGGAGGCCGGGCGGGGAGGGAAGGGAGGCCGGGCGGGGCGGGCGTCAGGTGCCGACGTGGGCCACGGGCGCGTCGACGAGGCTGCGGTCGATCACGAGGCGCCGGCCGCCGTGCGTCTCGGTGACCTCGCCCGCGTACTGATGGATCCGGCCGTGCGGCCGCCACGCGAGCGGGTGCAGCACGCTCTCCGTGTCGAGCGCGGGCTCGCCCCTCCAGCGCGCGAACCAGACCGCGGACGGCAGATCCCGCGTCCCCGCCAACCGCTGCAGCTCCACCTCCCGGACGCCGCTGTCGGCACTGCTGTAGAAGCCCGGGACGTAGCCGAGGCGGCGGACCTCGCGGTTCCACCCCCGGACGAAGAGCAGGGTGGTCTCCGCGCACCGGGCGTCCTCCGTCCGGTACGCCTCGATGTCCAGGTAGAGCGGGCTGCCCGCGGCCAGGCCGAGCGCCCGGGCCGCCCGCACCGCCTCGCCGGCCTCCTGGGTGCCCTGCCGCCAGGGGGTGCGGCCGATCGCGTACCGCCGCTTGGACTCGGCGATCACGCACGGCGCCTGCGAACCCACGAACAGCGGCAGCAGCCGCCAGCCCTGGCCGTGCACCGAGGCCACCCACCCGGGAGTCAGCTCCCGCTGGGCCGGGCAGCCCCGGCCCCGGCCGCCGAAGTACACGCCGACGGCCTTGTACGGCGAGTCCCGCCAGGCCCGCATCACGTCGAGCGACGGCGCCTCGCACGTGTCGAACGCCCGCCCCGCGAAGTACCGGGGCGCGGGCGCGCCGGCGCGAGCCGGCGCCGCGGGCGCGCCTGCCCGAGCCGGCGCCGCGTGGTCGCCGG
>NZ_JBHXTJ010000012.1:22404-182636 GCF_042677525.1 Streptomyces sp. NPDC127114 | reverse complement strand
TCGGCGGACGGCGCGGACGGCGCGGCCAGCGGCACGGCGGGCACGCCGGACGGAGCGGGCGGTGTGGACGGCACGGGCGGCACGGCTGCCGCGGCCTTCCCCGGCGGCACGGCGGGGCCCGGCGACCCGGGAGGCGCGGCAGGGGCGGGAGGCGCGGCAGGGGCGGGAGGCGCGGCAGGGGCGGGAGGCGCGGCAGGGGCAAGAGGGCCGACCGGGGCGGCCGGGGCGGGAGGCGCGGCCGGGGCAGGCGGGCCGGCCGGGGCTTCGCCCGGCGGTGTCGCCGGTCGGGGCACCTCGGCTCCCCGGGTGTCGCTCGACTCGTACGTACCGTCGGTCTCCATGAACCCCTGCCCCCTGACCAGCCAGGTCGCCGCAACTGTGCCACCGTCAATCTAGTGGGCCGGGGCCTCCCCGGCAGGGATTCGCCCACCCGTACGGCCCGGGGCCACCGAGAAGCACGCCGCACCGCCCCACGGCCGCGCAGGTCCGCCCCACCACCCTCGCCATGTCCACCGCGGACAACGACACACCCCCCAACACTCCCGATCGGCGCATGCCCGACCCCCTCCCCCGCGCCTAGCCTGCGGAGGAAACCCGCAAGTGCGTCCAGAACACCCCCAGGAGCCCCGCATGAACGCTGTCCCGCAGGAGCGGCGCGTCGTCACCGCCATCCCCGGCCCGAAGTCGCAGGAGCTTCAGGCCCGCCGTCTCGACGCGGTCGCCGGTGGCGTGGGCTCCACGCTGCCGGTGTTCACCAAGCGGGCCGGCGGCGGCATCATCGAGGACGTCGACGGCAACCTGCTGATCGACTTCGGTTCCGGCATCGCCGTGACCTCCGTGGGCGCCTCCGCCGAGGCCGTGGTGCGCCGCGCCTCCGCGCAGCTCCAGGACTTCACCCACACCTGTTTCATGGTGACGCCGTACGAGGGTTACGTGGAGGTCTGCGAGGCGCTGGCCGAGCTGACCCCGGGCGACCACGCGAAGAAGTCGGCGCTGTTCAACTCGGGCGCCGAGGCGGTGGAGAACGCGGTCAAGATCGCCCGCTCGTACACCAAGCGCCAGGCCGTCGTCGTCTTCGACCACGGCTACCACGGCCGTACCAACCTCACCATGGGCATGACGGCGAAGAACATGCCGTACAAGCAGGGCTTCGGCCCGTTCGCGCCCGAGGTCTACCGCGTGCCGGTCGCCTACGGCTACCGCTGGCCCACCGGCCCGGAGAACTGCGGCCCCGAGGCCGCCGCCCAGGCGATCGACAACATCACCAAGCAGATCGGCGCCGAGAACGTCGCCGCGATCGTCATCGAGCCGGTGCTCGGCGAGGGCGGCTTCATCGAGCCGGCCAAGGGCTTCCTGCCGGCGATCGTGAAGTTCGCCAACGACAACGGCATCGTCTTCGTCGCGGACGAGATCCAGGCCGGCTTCTGCCGTACCGGCCAGTGGTTCGCCTGCGAGGACGAGGGCATCGTCCCGGACCTCATCACCACCGCCAAGGGCATCGCGGGCGGTCTGCCGCTCGCCGCCGTGACCGGCCGCGCCGAGATCATGGACTCCGTGCACGGTGGCGGCCTCGGCGGCACCTACGGCGGCAACCCGGTCGCGTGCGCCGGTGCGCTGGGCGCCATCGAGACCATGAAGGAGCTCGACCTCAACGGCAAGGCCAAGCGCATCGAGGAGGTCATGAAGGGCCGCCTCACCGCGATGCAGGAGAAGTTCCCGGTCATCGGTGACATCCGCGGCCGCGGCGCCATGATCGCGATCGAGCTGGTCAAGGACCCGGCGACCAAGGAGCCGTTCGCCGAGGCGGCCGCCGCGCTCGCCAAGTACTGCCACAACGAGGGCGTCCTGGTCCTCACCTGTGGCACCTACGGCAACGTGCTGCGCTTCCTGCCGCCGCTGGTCATCGGCGAGGACCTGCTGAACGAGGGCCTGGACGTCATCGAGGCGGCGCTCGCCCAGATCTGACGGCCGGAAGGCGACTTCTGACACCCTGTGTGAAGAAGCTGTGGGGGGCCGATGGCGGGATGGAGATCCGGCTGTCGGTCCCCTCTTTCGTGCCGTACGGTTTCTGCAGATGAGAGAAACACCCAGGGCGGAGCCTCCCCAGCCCCGCCCGCACCGTGCCTTCGCGCACACCACTGGAGCCCTGGGCTCCGGAACTCCTCACCGATCGGATGGCCGCCCGCCCCACACCCCCCGGGGCGCGCGGCAGCCCGGTCCAGGCGACCGCCCCGGAACCACCCCCCCTGTTCCGGGGCGGCCGGCTGTCTTCTGGGCGATCGTCGCCTTCTCCCTCATCACCTGGCAGGTCCTCGTCCACGGCCCGCTGGCCAGACTCGACGAGAGCCTCTCCCGCGCCCTGGTGGACACCGTCCCGCGCGGCCTCGGCGAAGCCGCCTCGGACCTCGGCAACATGACCGTCGCCCTCCCGGTCCTCGGCTGCGCCATGGCGTACGCCGCCTGGCGCGGCCGGCGCGCCGCCGCGCTGTACGCGGGCCTGGCGATGGCCCTGGTCCCGCTCCTGGTCGTCCCCCTCAAGATCTGGACGGCCCGTCCCGGCCCGCTGGAGCCCTGGGCCGCCGGCTACTTCCCCTCGGGCCACACGGCGACGGCGATGGTGGCGTACTGCGGCGCGGCCTTCCTGGTGTCGCGACGCCTGCTGCCCGTGGCCGTCCTGCTGACCGCCGTCACCGCCGCCGGTCTCGTGCTGCGCGGCTTCCACTGGCCGCTGGACGTGCTGGCGTCCGTCGCGCTGTGCCTGCCCCTGCTGCGCTGGCCGGTGTGCGCGGCGCGGTACGGTCGCGCTGCCCGCATCCGAACGGAAGAACCGGAGCACCCGTGACGATCCACCGGCCCGGACTGCCGGCCGACCTGCCCGACCCGGAACTCCTGTGGGCGCGCTGGGCCCTGAACGCGGTGGTCCGGGCGACCACCGCGAAGGAGGGGGAAGGGGTCCACCGGACCGGCGTCTGGATCGACGACGAGGGACTGCACCTCGACGACTGCGGCTGCACCTGGTGGACGTTCTCCCCGATGGGCGAGGGCCGTTACGTGCTGTACGGCGAGGACGAGTCGAGCGGCTGCAAGTGGTACGAGCCGCCGGTCGACATGCTGGCGGGCGGACCCGGCTGGCTGCCGTACGAGGAGCTGCGCGACCGGCTCTCGGGCAACGAACTGGGCTGTGTCTACTGGTACGAGACCGGCGCCTGGGGCCGGGCGCCGTACCCCGGGGACCTGGACGACGACGGACTCGACTGCGGGATGAGCCGGTTCGTGGACCGGGGCGAGGCGCTGGGCCTGCTGGCGGACCTGGTGGCGTACGACCGGCCCGCGGCGGAGATCCTGATGGCGGCCGCCGAGGAGCGGCGGCTGACGCCGGAACTGCTGGCGGCGCACGTCGTCGCGGAGGACCGCGGCGACCCGGACCTTCCGGCGATGGTCCGGGCGCTGCGGCGGACGGCGCTGGAGCGGGGGCCCGAGGCGGGTCAGCTCCAGCGGTAGGCGTCGAAGTTCCGGCTGAACTCCCAGCCGTTGTAGCGGTCCCAGTTGACCGACCAGGTCATCAGGCCGCGCAGGCCGGGCCAGGTGCCGTGGGTCTGGTAGGTGCCGCAGTCGGTCTTCCTCGTCAGGCAGTTCAGGGCCTTGTTCACCTCGGCGGGGGTGGTGTGGCCGTTGCCGGCCTGGGTGGAGGCGGGGAGGCCGATGGCGACCTGGTCGGGCCGCAGGGCCGGGAAGACGCGGTCGGTGTTGCCGGCGACCGGGAAGCCGGTGAGCAGCATGTCCGTCATGGCGATGTGGAAGTCCGCGCCGCCCATGGAGTGGTACTGGTTGTCCAGGCCCATGACGGAGCCCGAGTTGTAGTCCTGGACGTGCAGCAGGGTGAGGTCGTCGCGCAGGGCGTGGATGACGGGGAGGTAGGCGCCGGCGCGCGGGTCCTGGCCGCCCCAGGGGCCGGAGCCGTAGTACTGGTAGCCGAGCTGGACGAAGAAGGTCTCCGGGGCCATGGTGAGCACGAACTTCGCGCCGTACTTCGCCTTGAGGGTCCTGACGGCCTGGATCAGGTTCACGATGACCGGGCTGGTCGGGTTGCGGAAGTCGGTGTCGCCGGTCTGCAGCGAGAGCGAGTGGCCCTCGAAGTCGATGTCGAGGCCGTCGAGGCCGTACTCGTCGATGATCTTCGAGACGGACGTGACGAAGGTGTCGCGGGCGGCCGTGGTGGAGAGCTGGACCTGGCCGTTCTGGCCGCCGATGGAGATGAGGACCTTCTTGCCGGCGGCCTGCTTGGCCTTGACGGCGGCCTTGAAGTCGGCGGGGGACTCGACGTTCGGGCATTCGGTGGCCGGGCAGAGGCTGAAGCGGATGTCGCCGGAGGTGACCGAGGTCGGCTCGCCGAAGGCGAGGTTGATGACGTCCCAGGAGTCGGGGACGTCGGCCATGCGGGTGTAGCCGGAGCCGTTGGCGAAGCTGGTGTGGAGGTAGCCGACGAGGGCGTGGGCGGGCAGGTCGCCGCCCGGGGTGCCGCCTCCCGACGTGGTGGTGACGGACACGGTGGCGGACTTCGCGGACTCGCCCGCGCTGTTGGCGGCGGAGACCTGGAAGCCGTACGAGGTGCCGGGCGCGAGGCCGGCGGCGGTGTACGACGTGCCGGTGACGGTGGCGACGAGGACGCCGTCCCGGTAGACCTTGTACGAGGTGGCGCCGGGGACCGCGGGCCAGGTGAGCGTCACGGCGGTGGCGGTCGGGGAGCCGGCCGTGAGTCCGGTGGGTGTCGCGGGCGGCTGGACGGGGTCGCCGCCGGGGCCGAGCAGGGACAGGTCGTCGGCGTGGTACGCGCCGGTGCCGTACCAGCCGTGGGTGTAGAGGGTGAGCGAGGTGGTGGAGGCGCCGGTGGTGAAGGTGGTGGCGAGCTTCTGCCAGTCGGGGGCCGACTGGGTCCAGGCGGAGACGTCGCCGGTGCCGGTGCCGGAGGCGCCGAGGTAGACGTAGGAGCCGCGGACCCAGCCGCTCAGCGTGTAGGTGGAGTTCGGCCTGACGGTGACGGTCTGCGAGCACCTGGCGTTGTCGCTGCCGGCCGGCGTCGCCCGCAGGGCCTTCGTCCCGCTGTGCACGGGTGACGTGACGACGGTCCCGCTGCCGGCCGTGCAGCTCCAGCCGTCGAGGCCGGACTCGAAGCCGCCGTTGCGGGCGAGTTCGGTGTCGGCGGCGTGGACCACGGGAGCGAGCGCCACGATGCCGCCGGCGGCGAGCACGCCTGCCAGCAGGAGGTTCAGGGGTCTGGTGCGGTCCACAACTGCCTCCGGGGGTGGGGGAATCGAGGTGGAGCGCGCCACAGCATGGTCCAGACCAATCAAGTGGTCAAGACCTCTGTACGGACGCCGCACGCCTCAGCGGCCCCCCGATCCCCCTTCACCTCGGGCGAGTTGGCCCGCCGCCTCGTGCATCGCGAGTTCGAGCAGCGAGGCGTCGGTGAGCGTGCCGGTCGCGTCCGGCGCCACCAGCCAGCGCGTGCCGCCGGTCGCCCGCCCCGGATACGGCACCACGATCCACGTCCCGGCGCCCGCAGTGCGCACCCCGGTGCCCAGCCAGCGGGCGGCGGTGCCCGGTGGCACGAAGAAGCCCATCCGGGCGTCGCCGAAGTCGGCGAGGACCGGCCCCGGCCGGTCCACCAGACGCGTCAGCACGTCGAGCGTCGGATACCCGAGCTCGGCCGGCAGGATCAGCACGTCCCAGCGCCGGCCGGCGGGCAGCAGCACGACCCCGTGCGGACTGCGCTCCCACTCCCAGCGGCAGGCGTCGGGATCCGGCGCGACCGAGGCCAGCCACTCCACCACGGCCCTGGCCTCCGCGGCACCCGCACCCGTCCCCGTTCCCGTCATGGCAAAGCCCTCTCTCTCCTCGCGGACCCGCGGGTCGCGGGATCCACAGGGAGAGAGAGGGTCGCCCCGCGACTATGACGCGGGTTCCCCACCCACCGATGGTGATCTGGGTCACACAGGGCCGTTCGTGCTCAGCTGTCGAAGCCGAGACCCAGCCGGTCCATCGTCTTCAGCCAGAGGTTGCGCCGGCCGCCGTTCTCGTCCGCGCGGGCCAGCGACCACTTGGTGATCCCGATGCCCGCCCACGCGATCGGCTCCGGCGGGAAGGGCAGCGGCTTGGAGCGCACCATCCGCAGCTCCGTCCGCTCGGTCCGCTCCCCCGCCAGCAGGTCCAGCATCACGTCGGCGCCGAACCGGGTCGCCCCCACGCCGAGACCCGTGTAGCCCTGCGCGTACGCCACCTTGCCCTGGTGCGCCGTGCCGAAGAAGGCCGAGAAGCGCGAGCAGGTGTCGATCGCCCCGCCCCAGGCATGGCTGAAGCGCAGGCCCTCCAGCTGCGGGAAGCAGGTGAAGAAGTGCTGGGCCAGCTTCAGGTACGTCTCCGGGCGGTGGTCCATCTCGGCGGCCACCTTGCCGCCGAAGCGGTAGACCGCGTCGTAACCGCCCCAGAGGATGCGGTGGTCCGCGGTGATCCGGAAGTAGTGGAACTGGTTGGCGGAGTCGCCGAGGCCCTGACGGTTCTTCCAGCCCACCGACGCCAGCTGCTCGGGGCTCAGCGGCTCGGTCATCAGCGCGTAGTCGTACACCGGGACGGTGTAGTGCCGCAGCCGCTTGACCAGCGACGGGAAGACATTGGTGCCGAGCGCCACCCGGCGGGCCGCGACCCGGCCGTACGGGGTGCGCACGGCCATGCCGCCGCCCGCCGACACCAGGTCGAGCGCCGGGGTGTTCTCGAAGATCCGCACGCCCAGGCCGAGACAGGCCCGCTTGAGGCCCCACGCCAGCTTCGCCGGGTGCAGCATCGCGACCCCGCGGCGGTCCCACAGGCCGCCCAGGAAGGTCGGCGAGTCGACCTCGGCGCGCACCGCGTCGCGGTCCAGGAGTTCGAGGCCCTCGGCCAGGCCGAGCCGCTCGGCCTCCTCGTACCACTCGTACAGCTCGTCGACCTGGTAGGGCTCGGTGGCCACGTCGATCTCGCCGGTGCGCTCGAAGTCGCAGTCGAGGGAGTAGCGGGCGACGGCCTCCTCGATGGCGTCGAGGTTCCGCTCGCCCATCCGCTCCAGCTTCGGCAGCTCGCCCGGCCAGCGGGCGAGGCCGTTGCCGAAGCCGTGGGTGAGGGAGGCGGCGCAGAAGCCGCCGTTGCGGCCCGAGGCGGCCCAGCCCACCTCGCGGCCTTCGATCAGTACGACATCCCGGGAGGGGTCGCGCTCCTTGGCGAGGAGCGCGGTCCACAGTCCGCTGTAGCCGCCGCCCACCACGAGCAGGTCGCACCGCTCGGGGCCGGCGAGGGCGGGCAGGGCTCCGGGCTTGCCGGGGTCTTCCAGCCAGAAGGGGACGGGCTGGGCGTCGGAGAGAGATTGTGCAGCGAGACGCATGGCGACTGGGGCCATGGTTTCCAACTCCTTCGGTGCCTGACCGGCTCGGCCGCCGGTCAGGCGCTGATGTCAGGCTGTTGCTGTTTTCTTGCGCCGGTTCGTGATGATCTGCCCGGCCACGACCACCAGCACCGCGATGACGAACATCGCCGTGCCGATGACGTTGATCTGGACGGGGGTTCCGCGCTGCGCCGAGCCCCAGACGAACATGGGGAAGGTCACGGTGGAGCCCGCGTTGAAGTTGGTGATGATGAAGTCGTCGAACGAGAGCGCGAAGGCGAGCAGCGCGCCGGCCGCGATGCCGGGGGCGGCGATCGGCAGCGTCACCCTCAGGAAGGTCTGCACGGGGCCCGCGTACAGGTCGCGTGCCGCCTCCTCCAGGCGCGGGTCCATGGACATCACGCGCGCCTTCACCGCCGTCACGACGAACGACAGACAGAACATGATGTGGGCGATGAGGACCGTCCAGAAGCCCAGCTCCGCACCCATGTTGAGGAACAGGGTGAGCAGCGAGGCGGCCATGACGACCTCGGGCATCGCCATCGGCAGGAAGATCAGCGAGTTGATCGCGCCGCGCGCCCGGAAGCGGTAGCGGACCAGCGCGAAGGCGATCATCGTGCCGAGGACGACCGCGCCGACCGTGGCCCACGCGGCGAGCTGGAGCGAGAGCGTGAGCGACTCGCACAGGTCGGCGACGCCGCAGGGGTCCTTCCAGGCGTCGAGCGAGAACTGCTGCCACGCGTAGTTGAAGCGCCCGTTCGGCTTGTTGAACGAGAACGCCATGACGACGACGTTCGGCAGGATCAGGTACGCGAGCGTGAGCAGGCCCGCGATGACGACGAGATTCTTCCGCAGCCACTGCATCAGACCAGGTCCTCCGTTCCCGCCCGGCGGATGTAGACGGTGACCATGAGCAGCACGACCGCCATGAGGATGAACGACAGGGCGGCGGCCGTCGGGTAGTCCAGGACGCGCAGGAACTGCGACTGGATGACGTTGCCGACCATCTTGGTGTCGGTGGAGCCGAGCAGTTCGGCGTTGACGTAGTCGCCGCTCGCCGGGATGAAGGTGAGCAGCGTGCCGGAGACGACGCCCGGCATGGACAGCGGGAACGTCACCTTGCGGAAGGTGGTGGCCGGGGAGGCGTAGAGGTCCTGCGCGGCCTCGTGCAGCCGGCCGTCGATCCGCTCCAGGGAGGTGTAGAGCGGCAGGATCATGAACGGCAGGAAGTTGTACGTGAGACCGGCGACGACGGCCATCGGGGTGGCGAGCACCCGCTCGCCCTCGGTCCAGCCGAGCCAGCTGGTCACGTCGAGGACGTGCAGCGTGTTCAGCGCGTCGACCACCAGGCTGTCGTCCGCGAGGATCGTCTTCCACGCCAGCGTCCGGATGAGGAAGCTGGTGAAGAACGGCGCGATGACGAGGACCAGGAGCAGGTTGCGCCAGCGCCCGGCCTTGAAGGCGATGAGGTAGGCCAGCGGGTAGCCGAGCAGCAGGCACAGCAGCGTCGCGGTGCCCGCGTAGAGCAGCGAGCGGACGAACTGCGGCCAGTACTCCTGGAAGGCCTCCCAGTAGGTCTGGAAGTGCCAGGTGACCTCGAAGCCCTTCTCCAGGGAGCCGGTCTGCACCGAGGTGGAGGCCTGGTAGACCATCGGCAGCGCGAAGAACACCAGCAGCCACACGATGCCGGGCAGCAGCAGCCAGTAGGGCACGAGCCGCCGGCGGGCGGAGGGCTTGCGGAGGACCGGCTCCTCTATGGGCGGGGTCTCCTTGACCAACGTGGCGCTCATGCGGCGTCCTCCACCGTCTCCACACCGGCGTCGATGTCCTGAGCCGCGTCGAGGCCGAAGGTGTGGGCCGGGTTCCAGTGCAGGACGACCTCGGCACCGGGCACCAGACGGCTGTCCCTCTCGATGTTCTGCTCGTACACCTGGAGCTCCGCGCCGGCCGGCGAGTTCACCACGTACTGGGTGGAGACGCCGATGAACGAGGAGTCGGCGATCCGCCCGGTCACCCGGTTGCGGCCGTCCGCGATCTCGCCGGCGTCGTCGGCGTGCGTCAGCGAGATCTTCTCGGGCCGCACGCCGACCAGCACCTTGCCGCCCGTGCGCACGGCGGAGGTACAGCGCTCGCCGGGCACGCGGAGCTTGCCGCCGCCGGCGGTGACGAGGACGTCGCCGCCGGTCTCGACGACCTCGGCCTCGATCAGGTTCGAGGTGCCGAGGAAGTTCGCGACGAAGGTGGTCTGCGGGTTCTCGTACAGGTCGGCGGGCGCGCCCAGCTGCTCGACCCGGCCGCCGTTCATCACCGCGACCTGGTCGGCCATGGTCATGGCCTCCTCCTGGTCGTGGGTGACGTGCACGAAGGTGATGCCCACCTCGGTCTGGATGCGCTTGAGCTCCAGCTGCATCTGGCGCCGCAGCTTGAGGTCGAGGGCGCCGAGCGGCTCGTCGAGCAGCAGCACCTGCGGGTGGTT
The DNA here is from genome assembly GCF_042677525.1 of Streptomyces sp. NPDC127114. Taxonomy (NCBI): domain Bacteria; kingdom Bacillati; phylum Actinomycetota; class Actinomycetes; order Kitasatosporales; family Streptomycetaceae; genus Streptomyces; species Streptomyces sp. NPDC127114. The sequence goes on along the minus strand of NZ_JBHXTJ010000012.1, from coordinate 172,749 downwards.
GATCAGCGCGCGGGCCACGGCGACGCGCTGCTGCTGGCCGCCGGAGAGCTGGTGCGGCTTCTTGTGGGCGTGCTCGCCGAGCTGCACGAGTTCGATCATCTCGTCGACCTGCGACTTCACCGACTTGATGCCGCGCCGGCGCAGACCGAAGGCGATGTTCTCGAAGATGTCCATGTGCGGGAAGAGCGCGTAGGACTGGAAGACGGTGTTCACCGGCCGCTTGTACGGCGGCAGGTCGGTGACGTCGCGGTCGCCGAGGAAGACGGTGCCCGTCGTCGGGTCCTCCAGGCCGGCGATCATCCGCAGCGTGGTCGTCTTGCCGCAGCCGGAGGCGCCGAGCAGGGCGAAGAACGAGCCCTGCGGGATCGTCAGGTCGAGCGGGTGCACGGCGGTGAAGGAGCCGTAGGTCTTGCTGATGCCGGAGAGACGGACGTCGCCGCCGGTGGTCTTGTCAGTCATGGATGGGATCCCGGTATTCGTGAAGGAACGGACGACGGCCTCAGGCACCGATGAGCTTGGCGAACTTCTCCTCGTACGCCGTCTCCTCCGCGCTGCTGAGCGAGCGGAAGGCGCGCGACTTCGCGGCCATCGCCTTGTCCGGGAGGATCAGTGTGTTGTTCGCGAGCTCGGGGTCGATCTTGGCGAGCTCGTCCTTCACCCCGTCGACCGGGCACACGTAGTTGATGTACGCCGCGAGCTGCGCGGCCACCGGGAGCTCGTAGTAGTAGTCGATGAGCTTCTCGGCGTTGGTCTTGTGCCGGGAGTTCGCCGGGACGAGCAGGTTGTCGCTGGACGTGATGTAGCCGGCGGACGGGATGGCGAACTTGATGTCCGGGTTGTCGGCCTGGAGCTGGATCACGTCGCCGGCCCACGCCAGACAGGCCGCCAGGTCGCCCTTGTCCAGGTCGGACGTGTAGTCGTTGCCGGTGAAGCGGCGGATCTGCTTCTTGTCGACGCCCTTCTGCAGCCGCCCGATCGCGGCGTCGAAGTCGGCGTCGGTGAACTTGCCCGGGTCCTTGCCCATGTCGAGGAGCGTCATGCCGACCGTGTCCCGCATCTCCGTCAGGAAGCCGACCCGGCCCTTGAGCGCGGGGTCGTCGAGCAGCTGCGTGACGGAGTCGACCTTCTTGCCGCCGGTCGCCTTGGAGTTGTAGGCGATGACCGTGGAGATGCCGGTCCAGGGGTACGAGTAGGCCCGGCCCGGGTCCCAGTCGGGCCGGCGGAACTGCGGGGACAGGTTGGCGTACGCGTTCGGCAGGTGCGACGGGTCCAGCTTCTGCGCCCAGCCCAGCCGGATGATGCGGGCGGCGAGCCAGTCGGTCACGCAGATCAGGTCACGGCCGGTGTCCTGGCCGGCCGCGAGCTGCGGCTTGATCTTGCCGAAGAACTCGACGTTGTCGTTGATGTCCTCGGTGTACTTGACCTTGATGCCGGTCCGTTTGGTGAACGCCTCCAGCGTCGGGCGGGACTTCTCGTCCTCGCTGACGTCCATGTACTCGGTCCAGTTGGAGAAGCTGAGCACCTTCTCCTTGGCCGAGAAGTCCGTGGACGCCGGGCCCTGGCCCTCCCGCTTGGCCGGCGGGATGCCGCAGGCGCTCAGCCCCGCGAGGCCGCCGACGGTGAGCGCGCCGACGCCTCCGGCGCGCAGCACCGAACGGCGGGTGAGGGCGCCCCGGCCGCTCGTCATGCTGCGCCGCATCGCCGCTATCTGAGCGGCGGACAGGCTGTCCGGCTGGTACTGCTCCATGCGCTGTGCCCTTTCGGGATGGGTTCGCCGCTGGTCGGACGGCTGGTCTGCTATCGGTCCCCGAAGATCGTGCGGTGCCAGTCCTTGGCCGGCACCGCCGTGTTGTCGTACATCACGTGCTTCACCTGCGTGTACTCCTCGAAGGAGTACGCGGACATGTCCTTTCCGAAGCCCGAGGCCTTGTAGCCCCCGTGCGGCATCTCGCTGATGATCGGGATGTGGTCGTTGACCCACACGCATCCCGCCTTGATCTCGCGCGTGGCCCGGTTCGCCCGGTAGACGTCACGGCTCCAGGCGGAGGCGGCGAGCCCGTACGGGGTGTCGTTGGCGAGCCGGATGCCTTCGTCGTCGCCGTCGAAGGGCAGGGCCACGAGGACCGGCCCGAAGATCTCCGACTGCACGACCTCGCTGTCCTGCGCGGCTCCGGTGATCAGGGTGGGACGGTAGTATGCGCCGTCCTCGAGCTCGCCACCAGGGGCTTCGCCTCCGGTGACGACGGTCGCGTAGCCGCGGGCCCGCTCGACGAAGCCGGCGACGCGGTCCCGCTGGGCGTGGCTGACGAGCGGCCCGAGGTCGGTCGAGGGGTCGAACGGGTCCCCGAGCCGTACCGTCTCCATGAGCTCGGCGACCCGGGCGACGAAGGCGTCGAACAGCGGGCGCTGGACGTAGGCCCGGGTGGCCGCGGTGCAGTCCTGCCCGCTGTTGATGAGCGAGGCGGCGACGGCGCCCTGGGCGGCGGCTTCCAGGTCCGCGTCGTCGAAGACGACGAAGGGGGCCTTGCCGCCCAGCTCCAGGTGGAGCCGCTTGACGGTGGCCGTGGCGATCTCGGCGACCCGCTTGCCGACACCGGTGGACCCGGTGAAGGAGGTCATGGCCACGTCGGGGTGCCCGACCAGGTGTTCGCCCGCGACCCGTCCGGCGCCGGTCACGATGTTGACGACGCCGTCCGGGATTCCGGCCTCGGTCGCCGCCTGCGCGAACATCAGGGAGGTCAGCGGCGTCAGCTCGGCCGGCTTCAGGACGATCGTGTTGCCCGCCGCCACGGCCGGAAGGATCTTCCAGGCGGCCATCTGCAGCGGGTAGTTCCAGGGCGCGATCGATCCGACGACGCCCACGGCCTCACGCCGTACGTAGGAAGTGTGGTCACCGGAGTACTCGCCCGCGGACTGGCCCTGGAGGTGACGGGCGGCCCCGGCGAAGAAGGCCGTGTTGTCCACGGTTCCCGGCACGTCGAACTCACGGGTCAGCTTGATCGGCTTGCCGCACTGCAGCGACTCGGCCTGGGCGAACTCCTCGGCGCGCTCGGCCAGCACGCCGGCGAGCCGGTGCAGGGCGTCCGAGCGCTCGCCGGGCGTGGCGCCCGACCAGCCGGGGAACGCCTCCCGGGCGGCGGCCACGGCCTCGTCCACGTCGGCGGCCGACGCGAGCCGGTAGGTGTGGATGCTCTTACCGGTCGCGGGATCGATGACGCTGTGCTCGTCCTGTGAGGTCCCGGGGCGGAGCCGCCCCCCGATGTACTGCGCGCCGTCCGCGAAGCGATCCGACACCTGGAAGCGGTTGCCCATGACGCTCTCCGTTGTTCCAGCTCGAGTTGAGTGCCGATCCTGACAGAGGGAAACAGGTCCAACAAGTGATTCCGTTGTTGCCTTTTGGTTACGCGACGGAATCGGTCGACCAAGTGTCGAGCACGGCCGGAAATTGCCGTACGGACTGTCCGTGGCAACTGAAACAGTGGCATGCATGAGCGATCTCGAGCGGTTGAAACAGCAGGTCAGACGAGGCGATCGGGTGAAATGGCTGCACTTCTGGGGCCATCGCCCGCACCCGGACGGCCGGCTCTCGGCGAGCTGTCTGAGCCAGTGGTGGCCGTCACCCTTCGAGGTGGACGGCGTACGCTACGCGACGGCCGAGCACTGGATGATGGCGGAGAAGGCGCGGCTCTTCGGCGACGCCGAGGCCGAGCGGGCGGCGCTGACGGCGAAGTCCCCGGGGGCGGCGAAGACGGCGGGCCGGCTGGTCCGCGGCTTCGACGAGTCGACGTGGCAGCGGAAGCGGTTCGAGATCGTCGTGGCCGGCAGCGTGCACAAGTTCGGGTCCGACGACGCCCTGCGGGGCTATCTCCTCGGCACGGGCGGCCGCGTCCTCGTGGAGGCCAGCCCGCTGGACCGGGTCTGGGGCATCGGCCTGGCGGCGGACGACCCGCGGGCCTGTGACCCCGACCGCTGGCGGGGCCTGAACCTGCTGGGCTTCGCGCTGATGGAGGCGCGGGAGCGGTTGTCCCGGTGAGCACCGGACGAACGGGAGCGGGGGCCGCACAGGAGCGGCCCCCACGCACCCGTTCCCGCGTGTCCAGGGCTGTCCGGCGCTGATCCGCCGGACGGGCCTCAGCGGCGCGCGTCGACGACCAGGCTGGTCTCCCAGGGGTCGTCGCTGTCGTCCCGGCGGTCCTGGTCCGTCGCGATGGCCCAGATCATGAAGCTCAGGAAGGCCGCGCCCACCAGGATGCCGACCGAGCCGAGCACGATGCCCGCGATCGCCATGCCCCGGTTGGTCGCCTCACCGCGGTTGGCCTTCTTCAGGCCGATGATGCCGAAGATCAGCGCCAGGATGCCCAGGATCGCGCCGAGCCCGTAGAAGCAGAAGCCCGCGACCGCGATGATGCCCAGCACCATCGCGGCGATCCCGAGGCCGTTCGACGGCTGCGGTCCCCATCCCGGCTGCGGGTATCCGGCGCCGTACGTGGGGTACGGGGCCGGCGGCGCCGCCGGGTAGCCGTACCCGGGCGTCGGGCTCGCCGACACGGGAGGCGCGGTCGGGTAGCCGAACGTCCCTCCGGTCGTCCCCGGCGCCGCCGGCGGCGGTGGAAGCTCGGCGCCCGGCATGGACGCCATCGTCGGCTGGTCGTGCACCGGCGGCGTGGCCGGGGCCGCCGCACCGGGCGCGCCGGTGGCGCCGCCCGCCCCCTTGCTCAGTTCGACGCCGTCATGGTTGGGCGGAGCCCACGGGTCCGCGGGCTGGTCGTTGTTGTCGGACATAGGCCTCCCCCATCGTGGTCACGCCATGCTACGACCTACGCCATCAGGGGGATGTCTCCGGCCTACGATGACCCGATGACCGACCTTCACTCCTTCATCGCGGGGCTTCCGAAGGCCGAGCTGCACGTCCACCACGTCGGCTCCGCCTCGCCCCGCATCGTCGCCGAGCTGGCCGCCCGGCACCCGGACTCCAAGGTGCCGACGGACCCGGACGCGCTCGCCGACTACTTCACGTTCACGGACTTCGCCCACTTCATCGAGGTCTACCTGTCCGTCGTGGACCTGGTCCGCACCCCGGAGGACGTGCGGCTCCTCACGTACGAGGTCGCCCGGGACATGGCCCGGCAGAACATCCGCTACGCGGAGCTGACCATCACCCCGTACAGCTCGACGCGCCGCGGCATCGACGAGCGCGCGTTCATGGCGGCGATCGAGGACGCCCGCAAGGCGGCCGAGGCCGAGCTCGGCGTGATCCTGCGCTGGTGCTTCGACATCCCGGGCGAGGCGGGCCTGGAGGCGGCGGAGGAGACCGCGCGCCTCGCGGTCGAGCTGCGCCCGGAGGGCCTGGTCTCCTTCGGTCTCGGCGGCCCGGAGATCGGGGTGCCGCGCCCGCAGTTCAAGCCGTACTTCGACCGCGCCCGGGCGGCGGGCCTGCACAGCGTCCCGCACGCCGGCGAGACCACCGGCCCCGAGACGGTCTGGGACGCCCTGAACGAGCTGGGCGCGGAGCGCATCGGCCACGGCACCAGCTCGGTGCAGGACCCGGCGCTGCTCGAGCACCTCGCGGAGCACCGGATCGCGCTGGAGGTGTGCCCGACCTCGAACATCGCGACGCGCGCGGTGGAGCGCCTGGAGGACCACCCGATCCGGCGGATGGTGGACGCGGGGGTGCTGGTGACCATCAACAGCGACGACCCGCCGATGTTCGGCACGGACCTGAACAACGAGTACGCGGTGGCCGCCCGTCTCCTCGGCCTGGACGAGCGCGGTCTGGCGGCGCTCGCGAAGAACGCGGTGGAGGCCTCGTTCCTGGACGAGGAGGGCAAGGCGCGCCTGGTGCAGGAGATCGACACGTACACGGAGCAGTGGCTGTCGGCGTGACCGTCGGGAGAATGGGGTCATGGACCCCGTCACTGTCGTAGGCCACCGCGGCGACCCCTATCGCGTCCGCGAGAACACCGTCCCTTCGATCGTCTCGGCGTGGGAACGGGGCGCGGACGCGGTGGAGGTCGACGTGCGCCTGACCGAGGACGGCGTGCCCGTCCTGCTGCACGACGACTCCCTCAAGCGGCTGTGGGGCTTCGACCGGCCGCTCGGCACGATGACGCTGGAGGAGCTGCGCGAGGTCACGGAAGACGGCGTGCCCACCCTCCGGGAGGCCCTGATCGCGGCCGGTCCGCACCGCCTGATGCTGGATCTGCCGGGCGGCGACGAGAGTTCCGTGCGCACGATCGTGGGCACGGTGCGCGAGTGCGGGGCGGGCGAGCGGGTCTACTACTGCGCGGGCGGCACGGCGATGCTGCACGTGCGGGCCGCCGACCCGGGCGCGGAGATCGCGCTGACCTGGAACACGCTGGCGCCGCCGCGCCCCGTGCTGCTCGAGGCGGTACGCCCGAAGTGGCTCAACTACCGCTTCGGGCTGGCGAGTCGGGAGCTGGTGGAGCGGGTGCACCGGGCGGGCCTGCTGGTGTCGGTGTGGACGCCGGACACGGCGTGGACCATGCGTAAGCTGATCAGGAACGGGGTCGATTCGATCACGACCAATCGGATCGACACGCTGGCCGCCGTGCTGCGAAAGGGCCGCGCATGAACGACAGGATCCGCACCGACATCGCCCACAACGCCCGCGTGTGGAACTACTGGCTGGGCGGCAAGGACAACTACCCGGTCGACCGGGCCGTCGGCGACCAGGTGACCTCCTTCCACCCGAGCATCGGCGAAGTGGCGCGGGCGGACCGCGCGTTCCTGGGGCGGGCGGTGACGTACCTGGCCGCGGAGGCCGGGGTACGCCAGTTCCTCGACATCGGTACGGGTCTGCCGACGGCCGACAACACCCACGAGGTGGCCCAGCGGGTCGCCCCCGAGTCCCGGATCGTCTACGTCGACAACGACCCGATCGTCCTCACGCACGCCCGCGCGCTGCTCACCAGCTCGCCCGAAGGCGTCACGGAGTACGTGGACGCGGACGCGCACGACCCGGAGAGGATCATCCGGGCGGCGGCCGGAACGCTGGACTTCACCCGGCCGGTCGCGGTGCTGATGCTGGGCATCCTCAACTTCGTCATCGACGGCGCCACGGCCCGCTCGATCGTCCGCACCGTCATGGACGCCGTGCCCTCCGGGTCCTACCTCGCTCTGACCCACCCGACCTACGACGCCGACTTGGGCGGGGAGGCGAACGTGGCGGCGATGGAGTTCTGGAACGCCAACGCCACTCCGCCGATCACGGCGCGCGGCCGCGCCGAGTTCGCCTCCTTCCTCGACGGGCTCGACCTCCTGGAGCCGGGCATCGTGTCGTGCGCGCGCTGGCGGGCGCCGGAGGCGGCCGAGGTCGCGCAGTTCGGTGCGGTGGGCCGCAAGCCGTAATGCGCGGAGGGGGGATACAGCGGCTGCGCGACTGGGGCGCGGCCAATCCGTGGGCGGTGGACATCGGGCTCGCGCTGCTCGTCCAGGCGGCGATGACCATGCCGTTCGTGGTGCCGCGCGGGCCCGAACTGGAGCCGGCGACCTGGCCGGCGTACGGCCTGACGACGCTGACCGTGGTCCCGCTGGTGTGGCGGCGGCGCGCGCCGATGGCGGTGCTGCTCGCGATCCTGGCGGCGAGCGCGCTGTACCGGTTGGCGCTGGAGGGTCCGGGCCAGCCGCTGCCCTACACCGGCCTGGTGAGCGTGTACACGATCGCGGTGCTCTCGCCGCCGTGGAAGCGGCTGGTCGCGGGGGCGCTGCTGCTGGTCGCCGTGCCGGTGTCGGTGTGGCTCAACACGCGGTCCGCGCGGGAACTGACCTTCTCGCTCTTCGTGTTCGGCGCCGCCTACGCCTTCGGACGGCTGACGGACGCCCGGCAGCGGGCGCACCGGGTGGAGGCGGAGCGGGCGACGGCCCGCGAACGGGCCCGGATCGCCCGGGAGATGCACGACATCCTGTCGCACGCGGTGAGCCTGATGGTGGTCCAGGCGGAGGCGGGTCCGCTGGCGGTGCGGGCGGCGCCCGAGCGGGCGGAGGCCGCGTTCGAGGCGATCTCTGCGACGGGCCGCGACGCGATGGTCCAACTGCGGCGGATGCTGGGTGTGTTGCGGGACGGCGAACCGTCCGCCGCGCCGCGCGCCCCGCAGCCCGGGCTCGGCGAGCTGCCGGAGCTGCTCGCGCGGGTGCGGGGCGGCGGCCTCGACGTGCGGTACGCGACGGACGGCGCCGAGCGCCCGCTGCCGGAGGCGACGGCCGCGACCGTGTTCCGGATCGTGCAGGAGGCGCTGACGAACGTGGTCCGGCACGCGGAGGCCCGCGCGGTGTGGGTGCGCCTCGGGTACGGGCCGGACGAGCTGGAGGTCCGGGTGACGGACGACGGACGCGGGCCGCGGCCCGGCGGCTCCGGCGGCCACGGTCTGACCGGGGTGCGCGAGCGGGTGGCGGCCCACGGCGGCACGGCGTCGGCCGGTCCGGGCCCGGACGGCCGGGGATTCGAGGTACGGGCGGTGCTCCCTGTGGAGGCGGGATGACGATCCGGGTGGTGGTCGCGGACGACCAGGAGCTGGTGCGCAGCGGTTTCGCGCTGATCCTGGACGTCCAGGACGACATCGAGGTGGTCGCGGAGGCGGGCGACGGCGCCGCGGCGGTGGAGGCGGTGCGCCGGCACGCGCCGGACGTGGCGCTGCTCGACATCCGGATGCCGCGGATGGACGGCATCGAGGCCTGCCGGGCGATCAGCGCCGCGTCGGCCTGCCGGACGGTGATGCTGACGACCTTCGACGCGGACGAGTACGTGTACGAGGCGCTGCACGCGGGCGCGAGCGGCTTCCTGCTGAAGGACGTGCGCCGGGACGACCTGGTGCACGCGGTGCGAGTGGTCGCGGCGGGCGAGGCGCTGCTCGCGCCGTCCGTGGCGAGGCGGCTCGTGGAGCAGTACACCTCCGGCGGTCCGCGCCGGACCGATCCGCGCCTCGGGGTGCTGACCGCCCGCGAGCGGGAGACGCTGCTGCTGCTCGCGCGGGGCCTGTCGAACGCGGAGATCGCCGCGGAACTGGTGGTGAGCGACCACACGGTGAAGACGCACGTGGGGAACGTGCTCGCCAAGCTGGGCCTGCGCGACCGGATCCAGGCGGTGATCTGCGCGTACGAGACGGGCCTGGTGACGGCGGGCGCTTCCTCGGCCGGTTCTTTCTCCGCCGGTCCTCCCCCGGCCGGGTGAGGCGCCGGCGGGGCTCCTCCCCCGCGTGGGCGAGTCACGCGTCGGGCGAAGACCGCCGTCGCGGGCGATCCGCGGATCCTCGCAGGTCAGCAGGATGTGAGTCATCGAGAACGACGGCTCGCACCCATGGAGTTGAACGATGAGGAACACCACGCGCACGCTGCTCGCCGCCGCCCTGGTCCTGGGCGTGGCGGGCCCGGCGGCCCTCCCGGCGACCGCCGCCGGCGCGCCGCACGCGACGGCGCCGCACGGGACCGCCGCGACGGCCGAGGCGGGGAACACGGCCCTGGAGAAGGCGATCGCGGGACTCCCTTCGAAGGACGCGACGGCGGCGCTGGTACGGGTCGGCGGAACCGAGGGCTCCTGGCAGGGCAGCTCCGGCGTGCACGACCTGAGGAGCGGCCGGCCGGCCGAGCCGGGCGCCCGGTTCCGGGCGGGCTCGGTGACCAAGGTGTTCACGGCGGCGGTCGTGCTCCAGCTGGCGAGCGAGGGCCGCGTCGGCCTCGACCGCCCGGCCCGCGCGTATCTGCCGGAGCTGATCCCGGCCGCGTACGGCGGGGTCACCGTCCGCCAGCTGCTCGACCACACGCACGGCATCCCGGCGGCGGGCCTGCCGGGCGAGACGGTCGAGGACTGGTACGCGCGCCGCTTCGACGTGCACGACCCGCGCGAGCTGGTCCGCTCGGCGACGGCGCGGCCCCGCGAGTTCGCGCCCGGCGAGAAGCAGCACTACCTGAACATCGGCTACACGATCGCCGGGCTGATCGTCGAGCGGGTGACGGGCGACTCGTACGAGCACCAGGTGACCGCCCGGATCCTGCGCCCGCTCGGACTGCGCGACACCTACCTCCCCGGCACGAGCCCCCGGATCCAGGGCCGCCACAACCACGGCTACCAGTGGATGCGGCTCGACGACGGCACGACCGGCCTGCGGGACGTCACCGTCTGGGGCGTGACGGACGGCTGGGCGGCGGGCGACCTGATCTCGACCACCGCCGACCTGGAGCGCTTCACCCGGGCCCTGTTCGCGGGCGAGGTGGTGCGCGGACCGCTCCTGGAGGAGATGTTCACGCTGCCCAGGGTCCCGGACCTCACGACGGGCGCCCCCGCCGCGTACTCCGTGGGCCTGTCCATGAAGAAGCTGGGCGGGCGCGAGGTGTGGGGCAAGACGGGCGGCCGCTGGGGCTACAACGCCGCCATCGCCTCGACCCGCCACGGCGAGCGGACCCTCGTCTACAGCGTCAACTCCACGGACGCCAAGGGGAAGGACATGAACAAGGTGGCGATGGACCTCATGCTGGCGACGTACGGTCTGCCGTCGCGGTGAGCGCCGGCGCGGCCTGCGGCGCCTCCAGCGCCTCCAGCCGCTTGATCAGCCGTCGTACGACGAGCAGCGGCAGGATCCCGAAGACCCCGAAGGACATGTCGATCACCGACCACCAGAAGGGGATGCCCCGGATCGGTCCGCAGATCAGGGCGAGGGGAATGATCCCGACGCAGGCGATCATGCCGAACTCGATCACCCAGATGTTGCGGACCGGGTCGCGGTAGGGCCCGTAGAAGGCGACGGCGATGACGAGGTGGGCGAAGGCCAGCCAGTCGGTGCCGTAGAGGAGGTAGGGCGCGTCGGCGTCGGCGCCCTCGAGGCCGGTACGGACCCGGTCGATCCACTCGGCGAGGCCGGGGAGGAGCTCGGCCGCCGGGGCCGCCCAGGTGTCCAGCGCGGAGTCGAGCAGACGGAGTTCGGTGACCAGCGGGAACGCGGTGGCCCCGCTGAGCACCAGACAGACGATGAAGACGACCAGCCAGACGCGGATGCGCTTGAGGAGGGCTCTGGGCCCGTTCGTGTCGCTCATGGGGGCAGCGTACGCCTTCCATGAACACGTTCAAAAACAGGGGTCCGGTGCCGACTCGGGACCTCGGCGCAGGAGGCGGCGCGCCACCGTGTGCGCGAGGGCCGTGGCTCCGCCCGCGAGCACCAGACCGGTCACCACGTCCCGCCCGCGGGTGGGACGCAGCACCCCGGCCCGGCGCAGCCGGCCGCGCGCCCAGAGGGTGAAGGGGATGACGAGCAGCGGCGAGGTGACCGAGCCGGGCGTCACGCCCCGTACGGCGGCGGCCTGCGCGAGATGCACGAGCCCGTGCAGTCCGAAGCCGTTCAACGCGCCCTGGTAGAAGGCGGACCGGCCGCCCGAGCGCCGTCCGGCGACGGCGGCCGACGCGACGATCGCCGCCATCACGCCCACGGCGGCGCGGAACTCCCGCTCGTCGACGGAGCCCAGCGCCCGCCACACCGCCTCCGGCGCGTCCGGGAAGCGTTCCCGGAGCTCCGGCAGATTCTCCCGTATCCAGCGCGGCCCGTACACCACCTCCTCGGCGTCGTGCAGCGCCCAGGCGGCGAACAGGCCGTACGTGACAAGCGAGTTGATCGTGGAATCCGTCATGGGGACGGCCTATCACGCCTCTTCGATCGCCCGTGCGACCGCCGCGCCGTCCGCCGCGACGACGACCGGCCATCCGCTGCTCTCTCTCCACTCCGGCGTGATCTGCGCGCCGTCCTCCTCCCGGTGGACGACGACGGGACCGCCGGGGACGACCAGGACGGCCTCCAGGCGCCGCATCAGCGCGGCGATCAGGTCCATGACCCCGGCGCCGCCGAAGCGGTGGAACGTGACGCCGTCGGCGTGGACCCGGACGTCCGCCGTGCCGCCGTCGTCGGTCTCGACGCAGAGCCCCTGCCCGTCGGCGTCCCGGGCCACCACGTACGGATCGAGCACCTGCCGCACGACGGCCGGGTCGAGCGGTGCCGGCGCTCCGTGCTCGAACCGCGTCACGAAGACTTCGAAGCTCACGATGTCCGCCCTTCACGGGTCGGCCCGACGGGCGCGGCCCCGGCACCGCCGATCGCGACGATCGGGGTGCCGGGGCCGCGTCGCGGGATGCCGGGATCAGCCGAGGGAGGTCATCACGTGCTTGATGCGCGTGTAGTCCTCGAAGCCGTAGGCCGACAGGTCCTTGCCGTAGCCGGACTTCTTGTAGCCGCCGTGCGGCATCTCGGCGACCAGCGGGATGTGCGTGTTGATCCACACGCAGCCGAAGTCGAGGACCTTGGACATGCGCATGGCGCGCGCGTGGTCCTTCGTCCAGACGGAGGAGGCCAGGGCGTACTCGACGCCGTTGGCGTACTCGACGGCCTGGGCCTCGTCCGCGAAGGACTGGACCGTGATGACCGGGCCGAAGACCTCGTTCTGGACGATCTCGTCGTCCTGCTTGAGGCCGGAGACGACGGTCGGGGCGTAGAAGTAGCCCTTGTCGCCGACCCGGTGGCCGCCGGCCTCGACCTTGGCGTGCGCCGGGAGGCGGTCGATGAAGCCGCTGACCTGCTTCAGCTGGTTGGCGTTGTTCAGCGGGCCGTAGAGCACGTCCTCGTCGTCCGGCTGACCGGTCTTGGTCTCGGACGCGGCCTTCGCCAGCGCGGCCACGAACTCGTCGTGGATGGACTCGTGCACGAGCACGCGGGTGGCGGCCGTACAGTCCTGGCCGGCGTTGAAGAAGCCGGCGACGGAGATGTCCTCCACGGCCTTGGCGATGTCGGTGTCCTCGAAGACCACGACCGGGGCCTTGCCACCCAGCTCCAGGTGGACGCGCTTGACGTCCTTGGACGCGGACTCGGCGACCTGCATGCCGGCACGGACGGAGCCGGTGATGGAGGCCATCGCCGGGGTGGAGTGCTCGACCATGGCGCGGCCGGTCTCGCGGTCGCCGCAGATGACGTTGAAGACGCCCTTGGGAACGATGGAACCGATGATCTCGGCCATCAGGACGGTCGACGCCGGGGTGGTGTCCGAGGGCTTGAGGACGACCGTGTTGCCCGCGGCGAGGGCCGGGGCGAACTTCCACACGGCCATCATCATCGGGTAGTTCCACGGCGCCACCTGGGCACACACACCCACCGGCTCGCGGCGGATGATCGAGGTCATGCCCTCCATGTACTCGCCGGCGGACTTGCCCTCGAGCATCCGGGCGGCACCCGCGAAGAAGCGGATCTGGTCCACCATCGGCGGGATCTCCTCGCTCGCGGTGAGGACGACCGGCTTGCCGGTGTTCTCGACCTCGGCGGCGATCAGGTCCTCGGCGCGCTCCTCGAAGGCGTCCGCGATCTTGAGGAGGACCTTCTGGCGCTCGGACGGCGTGGTGTCCCGCCAGGCGGGGAAGGCGGCCGCGGCGGCCTCCATGGCGGCGTCGACGTCGGCCTGGCCGGACAGCGGGGAGGTGGCGTACACCTCACCGGTGGCCGGGTTGATCACGTCGATCGTGCGGCCGTCAGCCGCGTCCCGGAACTCCCCGTTGATGTAGTTGCGCAGCCGGCGCAGCTCGGTGGTCACTTGCCACCCCTCCTGTCACGTTCTGTCTCCGCACTCCGTCGTGCGGTGTCCCGATGGGCGAGACACCTCAGCCTAGTCGGTCGAGCGACGCTTTCAACAGGCCCGACCCCCCGCAACTTCGGATTCAGTGAGATCAACAGCCGGGAACAACGAATTTCATCACTCCGGGCTTGCCAGACCGACGAGGTTCGGTGCACAGTGAAGTCGTGGCCAGTCAAAGCACGCATCCAAGAACCGGAACCGGTTCGTCCCCGACGATCGATGCCGTCTCCCTGGCGATCATCGAGCAGCTCCAGCAGGACGGACGCCGCCCCTACGCCGCCATCGGCAAGGCCGTCGGCCTCTCCGAGGCCGCCGTACGGCAGCGCGTCCAGAAGCTCCTCGACCAGGGCGTCATGCAGATCGTCGCCGTCACGGACCCGCTCACCGTGGGCTTCCGGCGCCAGGCGATGGTCGGCATCAACGTCGAGGGTGACCTGGATCCGGTCGCGGACGCACTGACCGCCATGGCCGAGTGCGAGTACGTGGTGATGACCGCGGGCTCCTTCGACCTCATGGTGGAGATCGTCTGCGAGGACGACGACCACCTCCTGGATGTGATCAACAAGCGCATCCGCACCCTCCCCGGGGTGCGCTCCACCGAGAGCTTCGTCTACCTGAAGCTCAAGAAGCAGACCTATATGTGGGGAACCCGATAGCCGTGAGCAACTCCCGCGACCTCTCCAAGTCCGCCTACGACCACCTGTGGATGCACTTCACCCGCATGTCGTCGTACGAGAACAACCCCGTCCCCACCATCGTCCGCGGTGAGGGCACGTACATCTGGGACGACAAGGGACGGAAGTACCTCGACGGCCTCGCCGGCCTCTTCGTGGTGCAGGCCGGTCACGGCCGCACCGAGCTCGCCGAGACCGCCGCCCGGCAGGCCAAGGAGCTCGCCTTCTTCCCGGTGTGGTCGTACGCCCACCCCAAGGCAGTCGAGCTCGCCGAGCGCCTCGCCAACGAAGCCCCCGGCGACCTCAACAAGGTCTTCTTCACCACCGGCGGCGGCGAGGCCGTCGAGACCGCGTGGAAGCTCGCCAAGCAGTACTTCAAGCTGGTCGGCAAGCCCACCAAGTACAAGGTCATCTCGCGTGCGGTCGCCTACCACGGCACCCCGCAGGGCGCCCTGTCCATCACCGGCCTGCCCGGCCTGAAGGCCCCCTTCGAGCCGCTGGTCCCCGGTGCGCACAAGGTGCCGAACACCAACATCTACCGCGCGCCGATCTTCGGCGACGACCCGGAGGCCTTCGGCCGCTGGGCCGCCGACCAGATCGAGCAGCAGATCCTCTTCGAGGGCCCCGACACCGTCGCCGCCGTCTTCCTCGAGCCGGTGCAGAACGCCGGCGGCTGCTTCCCGCCGCCGCCCGGCTACTTCCAGCGGGTCCGCGAGATCTGCGACAAGTACGACGTGCTGCTCGTCTCCGACGAGGTCATCTGCGCCTTCGGCCGCCTCGGCACCACCTTCGCCTGCGACAAGTTCGGCTACGTGCCGGACATGATCACCTGCGCGAAGGGCATGACCTCGGGCTACTCCCCGATCGGCGCCTGCATCGTCTCCGACCGCATCGCCGAGCCGTTCTACAAGGGCGACAACACCTTCCTGCACGGCTACACCTTCGGCGGCCACCCGGTCTCCGCGGCCGTCGGCCTCGCCAACCTCGACATCTTCGAGAAGGAGAAGCTCAACCAGCACGTGCTGGACAACGAGGGCAACTTCCTCTCCACGCTGCAGAAGCTGCACGACCTGCCGATCGTCGGCGACGTCCGCGGCAACGGCTTCTTCTACGGCATCGAGCTCGTCAAGGACAAGGCCACCAAGGAGTCCTTCAACGAGGAGGAGACCGAGCGCGTCCTGTACGGCTTCCTGTCCAAGGCGCTGTTCGACAACGGCCTGTACTGCCGCGCCGACGACCGTGGCGACCCGGTCATCCAGCTGGCTCCGCCGCTGATCTCGGACCAGTCCACGTTCGACGAGATCGAGCAGATCCTCCGCGCCACCCTCACCGAGGCGTGGACGAAGCTCTGATCCCGAGGCACCCCCCTAGGACCTCACGCCGCCCTCACGGCGTGACCCCGGCCCGGGCATGCCGCCATCCGAGTGGATGGCGGCGGCCCGGGCCGCGTGCTGTCCGTACAAACCGATGGAAATCCTTACGGTGCCGGGAAGACCCCAGTGACCGACCGGCCCGCCCATTCGTTCCCCCGTCCGGGGGAACGCACACGGACTGGCTTCGACATCGAGGTGTACGGATGGCCCCACCGGACAACGACGTGCTCTGGGCACGTTCCCTGCGCTGCTCCCTCGGCGGCTCGGACGTGCTGACCGGCGTCTCCGTCGGCGTGCGCGAGGGCGAGATCCTCGCCCTCGTCGGCCCCCGCGGCAGCGGCAAGACCACCCTGATGCGCTGCCTGTCCGGGCAGACCGTCGCCCAGGAGGGCGAGGTCTGGTTCAACAGCGCACCCGTGCACACCATGAACACCGCCCAGCGCGAGCGGCTGCGCCGCGACCGCTTCGGCTGGATCGACCCCGAACCCGGACTCGTCCCCGAACTCAACGGCTGGGAGAACACCGCCCTGCCGCTCCTGCTGCGCGGGGTGTCCCACCGCGCCGCCCGGACCGCCGCCACCGAGTGGCTGGAGCGCCTCGACATCGGCGCCGCCGCCCGCAAGCGCCCGGCGGCGCTCACCCACCCGCAGCGCCAGCGCATCGCCATCGCCCGCGCCCTCGTCACCACGCCGTCCGTGCTCTTCGCCGACGAGCCGACCGCGACGCTGCACCGCGCCGACGGCGCGCAGGTGCTGCGCACCCTGACCGCCGCGGCCCGCTCGCACCGCATCACCGTGCTGCTCGCGACCCACGACCCCGAGGTCGCCGCGCTCGCCGACCGCACGGTGGCACTGCTCGACGGACGCCGCGTCGGCTCCGTAACGCCGGCCGACGGGGCGGAGGGCGTCACCGCGTGCTCGCTCTCCGTCTAGTCCGCGGCACCCACCCCGTCGTCCAGCTGCGCCGGCTCCTCGTCGCCGCGGCCGCCGCCGGAGTGGGCTTCCTGCTGCTGTGCGCCCTCGGCTACGCCGTCGGCCACCCGCGCAACTCCTCCGACGCCGTGCTGCGCCTGCTGTGGTGCGTGCTGCCGCTCGCCGCGACGGTGCAGTTCGCGGTGGCCGTGGCCCGCACCGACCCCAGCACCAGGCCGCGCCCCGGCCTGTCCGCGATCGGCCTCGGCCCGGGGCGGCTCACCGCCATCGCCGCGACCTCCACGGCCGTCGCCTGCACCCTCGGCTCCTCCGTCGCCCTGCTGGTCTACCTCCACCTGCGCGGCGACATCACCGGCCTGCCCTTCGACGGCGCCGCCGCCGAGCTGCTCGCCGCCGACCGGCCGGTCCCCCTCGCCGCGGCGCTCACCCTCCTCGCGATCGTGCCTGTCACCGCCGCCACCGCCGCCGGCCTCGCCCTGCGCCCGCGCAAGCCCGCCACCACCGAGCCCTCGCCCACCGCGGGACTGCCCTGGGGCGTGGCGCTGCTCGCCGTGGGCCTCGCCGTCGAGACGTACGCGGCCCGTGGCGACGGCGGCGGCGTCCTCGCGGGCTGGGTCCTCACCGCCGTCGGCCTCGCGATGATGGGCCCCGGCCTCACCCACGGGTGCGGCCGGCTGCTCCAGACCGTCCGCCCCGGCGCGGTCCGGCTCCTCGCCGGCCGCGTCCTGATGGACGAGTCCCGCCGCATCGGCCGGCCGCTCGGCGTGGTCTGCGCCGTGGGCTCCGGGGCGGTCGCCGGATACGCGGTCAACGGCGGCTCCCTCGGCCCGCTGACCTGGCTGGGCACCACCCTCGTCGTCGCCTGCACCACCGCGACCCTGCTCTCGGCGGCCCTGGAGTCCAAGCAGGCCCGCACCCACACCACCGAGGCCCTGCTCCGCCTCGGCGCGCCTCCCACGGTGCTGCGCACCACGGCCCTGCTGCGGGCCGGCGTCCTGCTCGCCGTGTTCGTCCCGCTCACCTGGGCGGTGGGCGCCCTGGCGGCGGTCCCGCTGCGCGGCTGACGCGGTCCACGACCGGACCCCCTGGGCCCCCGGCTGCGCGGCCGGTGGAGTGGCCCTCCCCCGCGCGACGGAGACGGTGACGACCGTGGGCCGACGCCGGGACAACCGCCGCCCGCCAGGCTCGTGCCATGACCACGAAGAACTGGCCCGCCCGGTCGGGCCCGGCCGCCCTGCTCTGGTCCCTGGCGTACGCGTCGGGCGCGGCCCTCGCCGCCGCCACCGGCCCGGCGTTCGGCTACGCGCTGCTCGGCAAGGGGACCGGTACGGGCTTCGAGGCGGCCACGGCCGCGCTGTACGGAGCCGCCGCGGTCCTCGCGTACGCGATGCTCCGGCGGCCGCACGGCCGATGGCTTGCGACGGCGGCCTGGGCCGTCGTCGGGCTCTGTGTGACCTCGGGCTTCGTCTTCCTCCTCAGCCCTCTGCACCTGCTGTTCTTCCTGTCGCGCAACCAGCCGCCGACCGACTGGGCGGCGCTCGCCAACCAGGCGTGCGCGGTGCTCGGGGCGGTGCTGTGGGCGGGCGCGGCCCTGGCCCACCGGCGCCGGCGGCTCGGCAGCTGTCCGCACTGCGGCGGACGCGCCCCGGCCGTGGCCACCGACGCCGGCCGCGCCGGACTGGTGGCCGTCGCCGCGCTCGTCCCCTACACGGCGCTGAAGACGGCCTGGGCCCTGGGCCTCACCTTCGGCTACACCGGGACCGGCCGGCCCGGCGCCGATCCGGAGTACACGAGCGACCTGGGGCTGTGGCTGTACGACCACGGGGTCGACGTCACCGCCGTCCTGGCGGTGCTCGGCATGGGTCTGGCACTGGCCCTGACCCGGCCGTGGGGCCGGCGGCTCCCCCGGCCGCCGCTGCTCGCTCTCGGCTGGGCCGGGGCGGCGGCGCTGGCCCCGTTCGGGCTGTTCCTGGCGGTGCTCGGCCTCCTCGCCGGGGCGGGAGTCGTCGAGTCGGGCCTGACCGACCACGCGCCGTGGGTGGTGGTCGTCGCCTACGGCGGCTTCTCCCTCTTCGGCCTGGCCCTCGGCCGGGCGACCCTCGGCTACCAGCGGAGCACCCGGAGCACCTGCGTCCACTGCCGGCCGCCCGGCAGTGCCCAGGGGATTGCAAGCCCGGCATGATCGGCGAGACACCCCGTGGGTTCTGTCCGGCCCTGGTCCGCCGGACGGAACCTAGGGGCTGTCCAGGACGACGACGTCCTCGGCCCGGAACTCCACGTCCACGTCCGTGCCCGCGTCCGGTGCGTCCCGCAGGGCGAACTCGGCCTCCAGCGGGGGACCCTCGGCCGGGCGGAGGGTCACGGCGACGTGGTCGCCGCGGAAGGTGCGGGAGGCGACGTGGCAGGCGAGGCCGTCGCCGGAGGCGGTGAGGCGGACGCCGGCCGGGCGGACGAGGAGGAGCCGTTCTCCCTGCGGGGAGCCGTCGGGGACGGGGATCTTGCCCCAGACGGTGTCGGCGGCCGTGCCGGTGACGGTGGCCGGGACGACGTTGTCGAAGCCGAGGAACCGGGCGACGAACGCGGAGGCCGGGGACCGCCACACGTCGAGGGGCGTTCCCGACTGGGCGATCCGCCCCTCGTTCATGACGACGACCCGGTCGGCGAGCGCGAAGGCCTCGCCCTGGTCGTGCGTGACGGCCAGCACCGTGGTGCCCAACTGCCGGAACAGTCTCCGGAGTTCGCCGACGAGCCGTTCCCGCAGACCGCGGTCGAGCTGGCCGAGCGGCTCGTCGAGCATGAGAAGGCGGGGGCGGGGCGCGAGGGCCCGCGCGAGCGCGACGCGCTGCTGCTCGCCGCCGGACAGCGCGGACACGGCCCGCCGCCCGGCACCGGGCAGGCCCACGAGGTCGAGCAGCTCCTCGACCCGGGCGGCCCGTTCGGCCTTGGCCACGCCGTGCATGCGCAGCCCGAAGGCGACGTTCCCGGCGACGTCCCGCTGCGGGAAGAGCTGGTGGTCCTGGAACATCAGGCCGACCCCGCGGCGGTGCACGGGCACACCGCTCTGGTCGACGCCGCCGAGCAGCACCCGTCCGCCGTCGAGCGCCTGCAGCCCGGCGACCGCCCGCAGCAGTGTCGACTTGCCGCTGCCGCTGGGCCCGAGCACGCACACGATCTCGTGGTCGGCGACCTCCAGGTCCATCGCGTCGAGGACGGCGCGGGCCCCGAAGCGTACGGTCGCGCCGGTCAGCGTCAGCATCAGAACTCTCCCGAGGTCCGGTCGGTGCGGAGCCGTTCCAGGAGCAGCAGGGACACCGCGCACACCACCATGAGAATCGTCGAAAGGGCCATGGCCTGGCCGTAGTTGAGCTCGCCCGGCCGCCCGAGGAGCCGGGCGACGGCGACCGGCAGGGTCGGGTTGTCGGGGCGGGCGATGAACACGGTCGCCCCGAACTCGCCGAGGGAGACGGCGAAGGCGAATCCGGCGGCGATGAGCAGGGCGCGCCGCACCAGCGGCAGGTCGACCTCGCGCCAGGCCCGCCACGGCGAGGCGCCGAGCACGGCGGCGGCTTCGCGGAGGCGTTCGTCGACCGCGCGCAGCACGGGCAGCATGGTGCGGACCACGAACGGCACGCCGACCAGGGCCTGGGCGAGCGGGACGAGGATCCACGCGGCCCGCAGGTCGAGCGGCGGCTCGTCGAGGGTGATGAGGAAGCCGAAGCCGACGGTGACGGCGGACACCCCGAGCGGCAGCATCAGCAGCGCGTCGAAGCCGCGGACCAGCCGCCCCGCACGCCGGGTGAGGGCCGCCGCCGCGAGGCCGCCGATGACGACGGCGATGCCGGTCGCGGCCAGCGCGTACTGCAGCGAGTTGACGATGGTGTCGGTCATCGGCACGAGGAAGGTGCCGTTGTCGTCGACGTGCTGCAGCGCCCGGTAGTAGTCGAGGCCGTAGCCTGCCGGAGTGGCGAACGAGCGCTCGACGAGGACGCCGAGCGGGGCGAGGACCAGCAGCGCGATCGACAGCAGGACGCCGCCGAACAGCGCCCACTGGCCGGCGCCGTGCGGCCGGCGGGCGGTGCGCTCGGCGGGGACCAGCTTCAGCGCGGTCTCCCGGCGGCGCACGGTCCGGGCGTGCACGGCGAGGATCACGGCGACGGCGACGAACTGCACCATCGTGAGGACGGCCGCCGTGGACAGCTGGAGCCGGTCGGCGGTCTGCCGGTAGATCTCGGTCTCCAGGGTGGAGTACGCGGGGCCGCCGAGGATCTGCACGATGCCGAAGGAGCTCGCGGTGAACAGGAACACCATGAGCGCGGCGGCGGCGACCGACGGGGCGACCGCGGGCAGCGTCACCGTGCGCCAGGCGCGCAGGCGGGAGGCGCCGAGGACCCGGGCGGCCTCTTCCTGGCGCGGGTCGAGCTGTGACCACAGGCCGCCGACGGTGCGGACGACGACCGCGTAGTTGAAGAAGACATGGGCGAGGAGGATCGCCCACACGGTGGTGTCGAGCCGTACCCCCCACCAGTCGTCGAGGAGGCCCCGGCGGCCGACGAGCGCGAGGAAGGCGGTGCCGACCATGACGGTGGGCAGCACGAACGGCACGGTGACCACGGCCCGCAGGATCCGCTTGCCGGGGAAGTCGAAGCGGGCGAAGACGTAAGCGCCGGGCAGCGCCACCAGCAGCGTGAGGGCCGTGGAGGCGAGCGCCTGCCACAGCGTGAACCACAGGACGTCCAGGATCTCCGGCCGGGTCAGCGTCTCGCCGAACCGGCCGAGCTCCCAGTGGCCGTCCGGCCTGAGCCCGCGCTCGACGATCGAGACCACGGGCCAGGCGAAGAACACGGCGAAGAAGACGACGGGCAGGGCCATCAGGCCCAGCCGCGCCGCGCTTCCCCGCCGGTCCGGGACGACTACTTCAGGACGAGCGAGGTCCACTGCTGGATCCACTGGTCACGGTTGTCGGCGATCTTCTTCGGCTCCATCGCGTAGGGCTGCTCGATCACCACGCCGTGCTTGGTGAACAGCTCCGGGAGCGTCGCGTCGTTCGTGACGGGGTTGACGAACATCTGGAGCGGCATGTCGTCCTGGAACTTCTTGGAGATCAGGAAGTCGATCAGCTTCTTGCCGCCCTCGGGGTTCTTCGCCCCGTTCAGCAGGCCCGCGAACTCCGTCTGCCGGAAGCAGGTGCCGGTGGACACACCGGTCGGCGCCACCGTGGGCTGCGGGTCGGCGTACAGCACCTCGACCGGCGGGGAGGAGGCGTAGGAGACGACGAGCGGACGGTCGCCCTTGGCCTTCCTGCCGCCGGCGGAGCCGGAGAACTCCTGGTTGTAGGCCAGCTCCCAGCTGTCGACGGTCTTCACACCGTTGGCCTTGAGCTTCTTCCAGTAGTCCTGCCACCCGGTGTCGCCGTACTTCGCGGCGGTGCCGAGGAGGAAGCCGAGGCCCGGGGAGGACCGCTCGGGGTTCTCGACGACGAGGAGGTCCTTGTACGCCGGCTTCGCCAGGTCGTCGAAGGTCTGCGGCGGGGCCAGCTTCCTGTCGGCGAAGTACTGCTTGTCGTAGTTGACGCAGATGTCGCCGGAGTCGATCGGCGTGACCCGGTGCTGCTCCTTGTCGAGCTGCAGCGCGGCCGGGATCCGGTCCAGGCCCTTCGCCTCGTACGGGACGAAGATGCCGTTGTCGAGGGCGCGGGACAGCAGGGTGTTGTCGACGCCGAAGAACACGTCGCCCTGCGGGGAGCCCTTGGTCAGGATCTCCTTGTTGACCGCCTCGCCGGCGTCGCCGCTCTTGAGCACCTTGACCGTGAGACCGGTCTGCCTGGTGAACTCGGCGAGCACCTCCTTGGAGGCGTTGAACGAGTCGTGGCTGACGAGGGTGACGGTCTTCGGCGCGGGCGTGTCCGTCTTCCCGGCCGCGTCCCTGACGTCGTCGGTGCCGCAGGCGGCGAGGGTGCCGATGCCGAGCGCCGCGGCGAGCGCGGCGGCGGCCGCCTTCCTGGTGTTCACGTGAATGTCCTCCTGGGTGTGACCAGAAGGAGACGCGGCCCTGCCCGCGCCGGGGAACACCGGGCGCGGGCAGGGCGCAACAGCTCGAGTTACGACCGAACTTCCTACCCAGAATGACCTGGGCGAGGTTCAGAGGGTCTGCGGTCGCTGTGCCTGGCTCTGGCCAGGCAGGTCACCGCACTCTCAGCGCTGTGGCGCTCCCCTGTCGGAATATGCAGATGTGTTCGAGCTCAGAGTACAAGGTCAGCGTTCGGCGGCGGCCAGCTGTCCACAGGCACCGTCGATCTCCTGTCCGCGGGTGTCACGGACGGTGACGGGCACGCCGTGGGCGGCGATGGCCTCGATGAACGCCTTCTCGTCCTCGGGGCGGGACGCGGTCCACTTGGAGCCGGGCGTCGGGTTCAGCGGGATCAGGTTCACGTGCACCCGCTTGCCCTTGAGCAGCCGGCCCAGCAGGTCGCCGCGCCAGGCCTGGTCGTTGATGTCGCGGATCAGGGCGTACTCGATGGAGATCCGGCGTCCGGACTTCTCCGCGTACTCCCAGGCCGCGTCGAGGACCTCCCGGACCTTCCAGCGGGTGTTCACGGGCACGAGGGTGTCGCGCAGCTCGTCGTCCGGCGCGTGCAGCGACACCGCGAGCCGGCACTTGAAGCCCTCGTCCGCGAACCGCAGCATCGCCGGCACCAGGCCGACGGTGGACACCGTGATGCCGCGCTGCGACAGGCCGAGACCGTCCGGCTCGGGGTCGGTCAGCCGCCGGATCGCCCCGACCACCCGCTTGTAGTTCGCGAGCGGCTCGCCCATCCCCATGAAGACGATGTTGCTCAGCCGCGCCGGACCACCGGGCACCTCGCCGTCACGCAGCGCGCGCATGCCGTCGACGATCTGGTGCACGATCTCGGCGGTCGACAGGTTCCGGTCGAGCCCGGCCTGGCCGGTCGCGCAGAACGGGCAGTTCATGCCGCAGCCGGCCTGCGAGGAGATGCACATGGTCACCCGGTCCGGGTAGCGCATGAGCACCGACTCCACGAGCGTGCCGTCGTGCAGCCGCCACAGCGTCTTACGGGTGGTGTCGTCGTCGCACGAGACGTGCCGCACCACCGACATCAGATCGGGCAGCAGCTCCCCCGCGAGCTTCTCGCGCGCCGCGGCGGGGATGTCGGTCCACTCCGCCGGGTCGTGCGCGTACCGCGCGAAGTAGTGCGTGGACAGCTGCTTGGCGCGAAACGGCTTCTCGCCGATCGCGGCGACCGCCTCCTTGCGCTCAGCGGGCGTGAGGTCGGCGAGGTGCCGCGGGGGCTGCTTGGCTCCGCGCGGGGCGACGAAAGTGAGTTCTCCGGGCTTGGGCATGGTCCTACCAGTGTCGCAGACCGCGGCCGGTGTCCAAGAGCCGAAGGCGGCCGGCCGTCACGGCCGTGCCCGGCCGGGCTGCGTCCCCGGGATCCGGGAGGTGAAGAACAGCGCGACGACGGACGCGCCGGCGAGGATCGCGAGGGCCGCGCGCAGGCCGTCGAGACGGGCGGCGGCGTTCGCGTCGAGGGCGGCGTCCGCGACCGCGGGGTCGACGCCCGCCTCGTCCAGGGCGTCCGAGAGCTGGGCGTCCGACAGGAACGGGATGCCGCTCTGGAGCTCCACGGAGGCCCGGCTCTTCACCTCGGCGGGGATCGCCGGGTTCTGGTCGACGCTCGTCAGGAACGACGAGGTGAGCACGGCGATCATGATCGACCCGGCGAGCGCCGTACCGATGGAGGCGCCGAGATTGGTGACGGAGTTCTGCAGACCGCCGACCCGGGCGCTCTCCTCGTCGGGGACGGCGGAGACGGTGACCGCCCCCAGCTGGGACGCCAGCGCGCCCATGCCGAGCCCGATGAGCAGCAGCGGCAGGGTGACGACCTCCGCCCCCGCGTCCGCGTCCAGGGCGGCCATCAGGACGACCGCCCCCGCGAGCAGGGCGAACACGCCGAGCCGCACCACCCGGCGCGGGGAGACGTCGGGGAAGAAGCGCGGGATCAGCAGCGCGGCCGCGAGCAGGGTCACCGACAGCGGCAGGATGTGGGCACCGGTCGACAGCGCCGACAGACCGAGGGCCACGGAGAGGTACAGCGGGACGAGGAAGAACACGCCCATCTGCACCAGGTACTGGAAGAAGAACATGGTCAGTCCGCCGGTCAGCTGCCGGTTCCGCAGCATCGCCGGGTCCACCAGCGGGTCCCCGCCGCCGCGGGCGAGCCGGGCCTCCCAGCGCAGGAAGAACCAGAGCAGCAGCAGACCGGCGAGCACCAGCCACACGGTCGGGGAGACACCGAGCCAGGCGGGCGCGTCGGGCTTGGGCCGCACCCAGCCCCACGCGCCGGCCCGCAGCACGCCGTAGACGAAGGCCCCCAGACCGGCGGCGGACAGGAACGCGCCGAACAGGTCGAGCCGCGGCGGCTCGGTGACCGGCGCGTCGGCGATGCGGCGGGCAAAAACGAGGATGACGAGGACGAGCAGCACCTCGCCGGCGAAGACCCAGCGCCAGGAGAAGTAGGTCGTGGCGAGACCGCCGATCAGCGGCCCGAGCGCGATGGCGACGGCTCCGGCGGCCGCCACCACGCCGTACGCGGCCGGGCGCCGCTCCGTCGGGAAGTTCCCGGCCACCAGGGCCACGATCGCGGGCATGATGAGCGCCGCGCCGACACCCTCCAGGAACGACCAGCCGATCAGCAGGACGGTCAGGTTCGGCGCGAGGGCCGTGGTGAGCGATCCGCAGCCGTACACGAGACAGCCGATCATGAAGGCGCGCTTGCGGCCGATCAGCGCCCCGACCGTGCCGCCGGGAATCATCAGCATCGCCATCACCAGCGTGTACGCGGTGATCGCGCCCTGGATCCCGGTGACCGTGGTGCCCACGTCCTCGGCGACCGTCGCGATGGACACGTTCATGACGGAGCTGTCGAGCGCCATCAGGAACTGCCCGGCCGCCAGGGTCAGCAGGACGCCACCGGCCCGGGCCGGCTTCGGGTCCGGATCTGCCTTCGCTGTCATGGTCCGATGCCTGCCCTCGCGGACCCGCCGGGGCGACGGCCCCGCCGCCGACGTCCCCCGCTTGGCCTACGCCGAAGGGCCCGCCGCCCCAGGGGGACGACGGGCCCTGCCCGGCCGGGCCGGTCAGCCGCTGCCGACGAAGACCACCATCAGCAGCCACACCACCGGCGCCGTCGGCAGCAGCGAGTCCAGGCGGTCCATGATCCCGCCGTGCCCCGGCAGCAGCGTGCCCATGTCCTTGATGCCGAGATCACGCTTGATCATCGACTCGCCCAGATCGCCCAGCGTCGCACTCGCCGCGACCGCGAGACCGAGCAGCAGACCCTGCCACCACGTGCCGTCGTCGATCATGAACTGCATGCACAGCGCGCCCGCCGCCATCGCGAACGCGACCGCCCCCAGCAGACCCTCCCGCGTCTTCCCGGGACTGATCCGCGGCGCCAGCTTGTGCTTGCCGAACCGCCAGCCGACCGCGTACGCGCCCGTGTCGCTGACCACCGTCAGCAGCAGGAACGTCAGCACCCGCTGCGGACCGTCGTCCGCGGTCAGCAGCAGCGCCACGAACGTCGCCAGGAACGGCACGTAGAACGCGGCGAACACACCCGCCGTGACGTCCTTCAGATAGCCCTCGGGCGGCTCCGTCATCCGCCACACGAGGACGGCCAGCGCCGTGAGCGCCATCGCCACCCACGCGCCCTCCGCACCCCGCACGTACCCGGCGACGACCATCGCCGCGCCGCCGACCGCGAGCGGCACCAGCGGCGCCTTGATGCCCTTGCGCTCCTGGAGACGCGAGGTCAGCTCCCACAGGCCGACCACCACGGCGACCGCTATCACCCCGACGAACGCCGGCTTCCAGATGAACAGCGACGCGATGATGACCGCGCCGAGCCCCACGCCGACCCCTATCGCCGCACCCAGGTCACGGCCCGCGCTCTTCTTCTGCCGCGGCTGCTGCCGGGGCGAAGGAGCGTGCGGCGGCTGGGAGGGGCTGGACATGGGCTCCTGCGGGGGCTCGTGCGGCGGGTGCTCGTGCGGCGTCTCGTCACGGAACAGGGGACCGCTCGGCAGAGCGGCCCCCCGGTCGTGATCGTCCTGGTTGTCGCCGGCGGGAACGTCGGACACGATGGGCATGGGCCGAGTCTGCGCCGCCTGCCGCCCGTCGTAGGCGGGACCCGCCGGGGCAGGCCCCTGGTCGGGTCCCCCGAAGCCGGATCCGGCCGGGGACCTCCAGGATGAGTCGTTCATCAGACCTCGAGGAGCTCGGCTTCCTTGTGCTTCAGCAGCTCGTCCACCTGCGCCACGTACTTCGCGGTGAGGTCGTCGAGCTCCTTCTCCGCGCGGCGGCCCTCGTCCTCACCGACCTCGCCGTCCTTGACGAACTTGTCGATGGTCTCCTTGGCCTTGCGGCGCACCGAGCGGATCGAGATCTTGGAGTCCTCGGCCTTGCCCTTGGCGACCTTGATGTAGTCGCGGCGGCGCTCCTCCGTCAGCTCCGGGAACGTCACCCGGATGATGTTGCCGTCGTTGCTCGGGTTGACGCCGAGGTCCGAGTCGCGGATGGCCTGCTCGATGTTGCGCAGCGCGCTCTTGTCGAACGGCGTCACCACGGCCATGCGCGGCTCCGGCACGGAGAACGACGCCAGCTGGTTGATGGGGGTCAGGGCACCGTAGTAGTCCGCCACGATCTTGTTGAACATCGCCGGGTGCGCACGGCCCGTACGGATCGCGGCGAAGTCCTCCTTGGCGACCACGACGGCCTTCTCCATCTTCTCCTCGGCCTCGAGGAGGGTCTCTTCGATCACCACTAGCTCCTGCGTGTCGTCGCGTTGTGTCCTGCACGGTGTACGACCGGCAGGGCTCTGTCCATCCCCCTCGCGGGGACCGTCCCCCTGACGGGGTGCGGCCCCCTCGCGGGGCGGTTCCCGGTTCGGGTCAGGCCCGGGTGCCCTGGTCGCTCACGAGCGTGCCGATCTTCTCACCCTTCACCGCGCGAGCGATATTGCCCTCGGCGAGCAGCTCGAACACGAGGATCGGAAGGGTGTTGTCCCGGCACAGGGTGATGGCGGTGGCGTCGGCGACCTTCAGATCGCGGGACAGCACCTCGCCGTACTCCAGCGCGTCGAACTTGACCGCGTCCGGGTTGGTCTTCGGGTCGGAGTCGTACACGCCGTCGACACCGTTCTTGCCCATGAGCAGGGCCTCGGCGTCGATCTCCAGGGCACGCTGGGCAGCGGTCGTGTCCGTGGAGAAGTACGGCATGCCCATACCGGCGCCGAAGATGACCACGCGGCCCTTCTCCAGGTGGCGCACGGCCCGCAGCGGAATGTACGGCTCGGCGACCTGGCCCATGGTGATGGCGGTCTGGACGCGCGAGTCGATGCCCTCCTTCTCCAGGAAGTCCTGGAGGGCGAGGCAGTTCATCACGGTGCCGAGCATGCCCATGTAGTCGGAGCGGGCCCGGTCCATGCCGCGCTGCTGGAGCTCGGCGCCACGGAAGAAGTTGCCGCCGCCGATCACGATCGCGATCTGGGCGCCGTCGCGGACGACGGCGGCGATCTCGCGCGCGATGGCGTGCACGACATCCGGGTCGACTCCGAGGCCGGTGCCTCCGGAGAAAGCCTCACCGGACAGCTTCAGCATGAAGCGGCCGGCCTTTTTGCCGTTGTTGTCGTCGCCCTGTGCGGCGCCCTGATTCATGGGGATCTCCTCGTGCACATACGAAGAAGGCCATTGCCTGGGGTCCTTGCGGTGTCCCGTACGGCAATGGCCTCCTCGTCAGATCTGCGGCCGTCCCGCGCGCACGCGAGCGGCTGCTTCAGACCCTACCGGGGTCCGGTGTCCGTTGCGTACGGACTCAGATGCCGACCTTGATGCGGGTGAAGCGCTTCAGGGTGACGCCGGCCTCGTCCAGGATCTGCTTGACGGTCTTCTTGTTGTCAAGGGCGTACGGCTGACCGAGCAGCGTGGCGTCCTTGAAGAAGCCGTTGACGCGACCCTCGACGATCTTCGCGATCGCGGCCTCGGGCTTGCCCTCGGCGCGGGTGGTCTCCTCGGCGATGCGGCGCTCGGACTCGACGACGTCGGCCGGGACGTCGTCCTTGTCCAGGTACTTCGGGGCGAACGCGGCGATGTGCTGCGCGACACCCTTGGCGACCTCGGCGTTCTCCTTGTCGAGCTCGACGAGGACACCGATCTGCGGCGGCAGGTCCGGCATGGTGCGGTGCATGTACGCGAAGACGAAGCCGTCGGCGTACTGCGCGAAGCGGTCGAGGACGATCTTCTCGCCGAGGTTGGCGTTGGCCTCGTCGACGAACGCCTGGACGGTCTTGCCGGCCTCGATCTCGGAGGCGAGCAGCGCGTCGATGTCCGCCGGGGTGGTGGCGGCGACGTGCTCGGCCAGCTTGTTGGCGACGGCGAGGAACTTGTCACCCTTGGCGACGAAGTCCGTCTCGCACTTCAGCTCGACCAGGACACCGGAGGTGTTGTCGTCGGCGATGAGGGAGACCACGGCGCCGTTCTCGGCGGAGCGGCCCTCGCGCTTGGCGACACCCTTCTGGCCCTTGATGCGCAGGGCCTCGACGGCCTTGTCGACGTCGCCGTCGGCCTCGTCCAGGGCCTTCTTGCAGTCCATCATGCCGGCGCCGGTGAGCTCGCGGAGCTTCTTGACGTCAGCGGCGGTGTAGTTCGCCATGAGTCTGTTTCTCTCTCGAAGTCTGAAAGATCGGGCGGGTCCACGGGTGGACGGCGGAGGCTTCGTGGGCCCCCGCCGTCGTCACCCGAAGGTCCTGAGGGACCGGAAGGGTCAGGCCTGCTCGGCGTCGGCGGCCGGCGCCTCGGCAGCCGGGGCCTCAGCGGCCGGGGCCTCGGCGGCGGCCGGGGCCTCGTCAGCCTTCTTCTCACCCTCGAGCAGGTCGCGCTCCCACTCGGCGAGCGGCTCGCCCGCGGCCTTCTCGCCCGGCTTCTGGTCGCCGGTCGCGGCGCCGGAACGGGCGATGAGGCCCTCGGCGACGGCGTCGGCGATCACGCGGGTGAGCAGGGTGACGGAGCGGATCGCGTCGTCGTTGCCCGGGATCTTGTAGTCGACCTCGTCGGGGTCGCAGTTGGTGTCGAGGATCGCGACGACCGGGATGTGGAGCTTGCGCGCCTCACCGACGGCGATGTGCTCCTTCTTGGTGTCGACGATCCAGACGGCGCTCGGCACCTTCTGCATCTCGCGGATACCACCGAGGGTCTTCTCCAGCTTGGCCTTCTCGCGGGAGAGGACCAGGAGCTCCTTCTTGGTGAGGCCGGAGGCGGCCACGTCCTCGAAGTCGATCTGCTCGAGCTCCTTGAGGCGCTGCAGACGCTTGTAGACGGTCGAGAAGTTGGTGAGCATGCCGCCCAGCCAGCGCTGGTTGACGTACGGCATGCCGACGCGGGTCGCCTGCTCGGCGATGGCCTCCTGCGCCTGCTTCTTCGTACCGACGAACATGATGGAGCCGCCGTGGGCGACGGTCTCCTTGACGAACTCGTAGGCGCGGTCGATGTACGACAGCGACTGGAGCAGGTCGATGATGTAGATGCCGTTGCGCTCGGTGAAGATGAAGCGCTTCATCTTCGGGTTCCAGCGACGGGTCTGGTGACCGAAGTGGACGCCGCTCTCCAGCAGCTCCCGCATCGTGACGACGGCCATGGCCGTATCTCCTTGAGTTGATCGGTTGTGTCCTGACGCCCCAACGCGCCGTGCCACAAGGGACCGATCGGCGCTGCCACCCGCCGGAGAGACCGGTGGCGGGGCGTGCGAAGTCGACCCGGTGACCCGGGTCGCCATGGAAAGTGTACGGGACCCCGACGGCACCGGGTGACGGCACTGTCCACAACCCGGCAGTTGTCCACAGATTCCGGTGATGCCCGTCACGACCCCAGCCGCCCGGGCAACCTGCACCCATGAACCTTCACCTCGCGCCCGCCGCGACACTGCTGCTCACCCTGGTCACCGCGATCTGGCCGGTGGGCCCGCCCCGCCCCGAACTGCTGCGCGGCTGGGAGCCACCCCCCGGCCCCTACGCCGCGGGCCACCGCGGCATCGACCTCGCCGCCCCACCGGGCACCCCGGTCCGCGCCCCCGCCGCCGGCACGATCACCTTCGCGGGCCCCGTCGCCGGCCACGGCGTCCTCACCCTCACCCTCCCGGACACCGGCACACCGCCCCTGCGCACCACCTACGGCCCGGTGGCCCCCCTCGTCCGCCCGGGCACGGCCGTCCACGCGGGCGACGTCATCGCACACGTCGCGGACCAGGGCGACCACTGCCCGCGCAGCTGCCTCCACTGGGGCCTGCTGCGCGGCGACACCTATCTGAACCCGCTGACCCTGATCGGCGGACGAACCCCGAGACTGCTGCCGGTCTGGGGGCAACCACTTGGGTAGAGCGGAGCGGGCCTGGGGGCGTGGAGGCGGGGGCGGGGGCGGGGGCGGGGGGGGAGGCCCCCAAAGGTCGAGGGAAGCCGAGCCGGCGGGGGCGAAGGCGGAACCAGCGGCTCAGGCGCCGCGAACGCCGCCCAGGGCCATCGAGACCGCCGCTTCCGCGATGGTCGCCGGGTCCTCGGCCGCGCCGAGTTCGATACGGCGGACGGCGGCGTCGACGACGCCCTGGAGGAGCATGGCTTCCAGGCGGGGCTGGGGGCGGCCCAGGTCGGTGAGGGCTTCGACGATCATGGTGACCAGGCCGCCGTGGGCGGCGCGGATCTTCTCGCGGGCGCCGTCGTCGAGCTCGCTCGCGGAGATCGCGACCACCGCGCGGTGGCGCCGGTCCCCCACCAGCTCCAGCTGGGTGCGGACGTACGCCTCGACCTTGCCCTCGGCCGTGTCGGCGGCGGCCATGGCGCTCTCGACCTCGGCGGCCCAGACGGGGAAGTCGACGGCGCACAGCTCCTCGACCACGGCGGCCCGGGAGCGGAAGTACTCGTAGACGGAGGAGCGGGCGAGGCCCGTGCGCTCGGCGAGGGCGGGGAAGGTCAGCGCCTCCGTTCCGCCTTCGGACAGCAGGGAACGCGCGGCGTCGAGCAGGGCGCCGCGCTGCATGGTCCGGTGCTCGGCCACGGAGGCCGCTCGAATCCTGGGCACGGGTCCACTGTACGGCGAGGGGGCCTCGCTCGGTCAGCGGCCTACGTCGGCCAGTTTGGCGCGCAGCTGGAGGACGGACTTGGTGTGGATCTGGCTGACGCGGCTCTCGGTGACGCCGAGGACGTGGCCGATCTCGGCCAGGGTGAGGCCTTCGTAGTAGTAGAGGGTGACGACGGTCTTCTCCCGCTCGGGGAGCGTGTTGATGGCGCGGGCGAGGAGCCGGCGCAGTTCGCGGTCCTCGGCGACCTCGACGGGGTTGTCGGCGGCGGTGTCCTCGAGGGTGTCCATGAGGGAGAGCCGGTCGCCGCCTTCGCCGCCGACGTGCAGGAGCTCTTCGAGGGCGACCACGTTGGCGAGGGACAACTGGCTGAAGACGGAGTGCAGTTCCTCGAGGGTGACGCCCATCTCGTCGGCGACCTCGGCCTCGGTGGGGGTGCGTCGCAGCTGGGCTTCGAGGGTGGCGTAGGCGCGTTCGACGTTGCGGGCCTTCTGGCGGACGGAGCGGGGGATCCAGTCGAGGGCGCGGAGTTCGTCGATCATGGCGCCGCGGATGCGGGTGATGGCGTAGGTCTCGAATTTGATGGCCCGCTCGACGTCGAACTTCTCGATGGCGTCGATGAGTCCGAAGACTCCGGAGGAGACGAAGTCGGCCTGCTCCACGTTGGAGGGCAGGCCGACGCTGACGCGTCCGGCGACGTATTTCACGAGGGGTGAGTAGTGCAGGATCAGCTGTTCCCGCAGCCGTTCGTCGCCGGTGTCCTTGTAGGAGCGCCACAGTTCGTCGAGCGAGGTCGGTGCGGGCGGTCGCACGGTGCCCCGGGCTGCTGGGGGCACCGCAGCGCGGTCAGACCCGGAGGTGTGCTGGGGCATGCGTCGCCTTGAGCCGTTCTGCTGTCGGGTGCGAAGGGGTCGTTACGGTCGTCGGGCTGGGGATCCTCGTGAGCGTAGCGTGAGTGGGCTGTCGCGGTGCGCGAACGTCTGTGGATCGCGCCGGTCCGGGTGGCTGCCGTCGCCCACATCTTCGAACGGGGGCCGTGGCGCGGGTCGGCCCCTCGGGTGCGGCCGAGAGAACTCGATTGCTCATCGGCTTCACCTTTTCACCCGAATGCTCCGGGTCAAGTACCGCCATGCCGGGCGTTCGAGGGTTGTGTCCGTCTGTTCGTCAACCGCCAGTCGTCGTGTTGTCGCTCGACGAACCCGAGGGAGTGGAGTTCGTAGAGCTTGGCGAGGGTGTGGTCGGGGTCGGCGGCGGCGCGGGCGGCGATGTCGGCGAGGGGTGCAGGGTGGTGGCCGGGGAGGGCTTCGAGGATGCGGGTGGTGTCGGGATCGAGGAGGTCGCGGGGCAGTACGGGGCCGTGGCGGGGTGGGGCGAACTGTCCGAGGTCGCCGACGAGTTCGATGATCTCGGCGGCGTCGGTGACGAGGGTGGCGTCGCCGCGGAGGAGTTCGTGGACTCCGGCGGAGAGGCCGCTGGTGACGGGTCCGGGGACGCCCATGGTGTGGCGGCCGAGGTCGGCGGCGGCGCGGGCGGTGACGAGGGAGCCGCTGCGGTATTCGGCTTCGACGACGACGGTGCCGCGGGTGAGGGCGGCGATGACGCGGTTGCGGAGGATGAAGCGGCTGCGGGTGGGGTGGCCGCCGGGTGGCAGTTCGCCGATGACGAGGCCTTGTTCGGTGATGCGGCGGATGAGGGCGGCGTGGCCGCGGGGGTAGGGGACGTCGACGCCGCAGGCGAGGACGGCGACGGTGGCGCCGCCGGAGCCGAGGGCGCCGCGGTGTGCGGCGCCGTCGATGCCGAAGGCGGCTCCGGAGACGACGACCCAGCCGCGTTCGGCGAGGCCGGCGGCGAGGGTGGCGGCGGTGTGGGCGCCGTAGGGGGTGCAGGCGCGGGCGCCGACGACGGCGACGGAGCGGAGGGCCCAGGTGCGGAGGTCGGCGGGGCCGCGGACCCAGAGGCCGATGGGCCGGGTGTCGCCGAGGTCGTCGAGCTGGGTGGGCCACTCGGTGTCGCCGGGGATGAGGAAGCGGGCGCCGAGGCGGGTGGCGTGGTCGAGGTCGCGTTCGGGTGTGGCGGTCCGGGCCCGGCGCTGCCAGCTCGCGATCCGCTTGTCGCTGGTGCCGGGGAAGGCTGTGCGGTCGTGTGCGCGGTGGCTGGTGGCGGCGGCGTGTGACCTGCCGTGGTGTGTCCTGTGGGCTTCGGGGCGGGTGAGGAGTGTCCTGTCGCTGTCGTTCGTCTCGCCTCCTGGGTGGGTGAGGAGTGTTCCTTGGCTGTGGTGTGCGGTGCCGCGGGCGTCGGGCGGGTCTCCGGTTGCCGGGAACGGGGCCTCGTTGTCGGCGTCGGCTGGGGGTGTCTCGTGGTCGCCGTCTGTGAGGAGTCGGAGGAGGTGTGTCGCGCCGTGGCGGCGTAACGCGCGGCCGGCGTGTGCGTCGCCGGGTTCGATGATGTGGGTGAGGGCGGCGCGGGCGAGGCGTTCCTCGTCGGGCGGGGTCGTCATGACCACTCTCCTGTGGCTCCGGCGGTGGCGGGGACGCCTCGGGCGATGCCGGTGCGCAGTTCGAGGGCGAGGGCGAGGTCTTCGCTGTCGGGCCGGTCGTGGCCGGCGAGGTCGGCGACGGTCCAGGCGACGCGGAGGACGCGGTCGAGGCCGCGGGCGGTGAGCAGGCCGCGTTCGATGTCGCGTTCGGCGGAGGCGAGGGCTCCGGGTGCGGCGGTGAAGCGGGTGCGGAGTTCGTGGCCGGGGACTTCGCTGTTGACCGTCCAGGGTGTGCCGGTCAGGCGGGCGGCGGTGCGGGCGCGGGCTTCGCGGACGCGGTCGGCGACGGTGGTGCTGGGTTCGCCGCGGCCGCCTTGGCCGAGGAGGTCGCTTCGGGTGACGGGTTCGACTTCGACGCGGAGGTCGACGCGGTCGAGGAGGGGTCCGGAGAGCCGGGCCTGGTAGCGGCGGATGACGGATGCGGGGCATTCGCAGCCGGTGCCGTGGAGGGTGTGGCGTCCGCAGGGGCAGGGGTTGGCGGCGAGGGCGAGGAGGAAGCGGGCGGGGAGGCGGACGACTCCGGCGGCTCGGGCGACGACGACGTGTCCGGATTCGAGGGGCTGGCGGAGTGCGTCGAGGGATTTTGTGGAGAATTCCGGTGCTTCGTCGAGGAAGAGTACGCCTCTGTGGGCGAGGGAGACGGCGCCGGGGCGGGGCAGTCCGTTGCCGCCGCCGATGAGGGACTGCATGGTCGCGGAGTGGTGGGGTGCGCAGTAGGGCGGGCGGTGGACGAGGGGTTCGCCGGGCGGGAGGATGCCGGCGACGGAGTGGACGGCGGTGACTTCGAGGGATTCCTGGCGGGTGAGGGCCGGGAGGATGCCGGGGAGTCGTTCGGCGAGCATGGTTTTCCCCGCGCCGGGTGGTCCGGTGAGGAGCAGGTGGTGGCCGCCTGCTGCGGCGAT
Source organism: Streptomyces sp. NPDC127114 (assembly GCF_042677525.1). Classification (NCBI taxonomy): domain Bacteria; kingdom Bacillati; phylum Actinomycetota; class Actinomycetes; order Kitasatosporales; family Streptomycetaceae; genus Streptomyces; species Streptomyces sp. NPDC127114. The sequence continues at coordinate 137,580 of NZ_JBHXTJ010000012.1, read as the reverse complement.
CTCCAGGGCGCGGCGTGCGGTGTGCTGGCCGGCGACGTCGGCGAGGTCGGGTCCGTCGCCGGGGTCGGCGGCGAGTCCGGTGCCGATTCCGGCGCCGGGGACGAGGAGTCCGGCGAGCATGGGGTCGGGTCTGCCGTTGTCGTGGGGTTCTTCGTCGGGGACGGGTTCGTCGGCGAGGACGGCGATGAGCTGGCGCAGGGTGCGGACGCCGAGGACGGAGACTCCGGGGACGAGGGCGGCTTCGCCGGCGGTCTGTTCGGGGACGACGACCTGTCGGTAGCCGGCGTCGGCGGCGGCGAGCACGGCGGGCAGGACGCCGCGGACGGGCCGGACGCGGCCGTCGAGGCCGAGTTCGCCGATGAGGACGAGGTCGGCGATGGTGCGGGGGTCGATGCGTTCGGCGGCGCCGAGGACGGCGGCGGCTACGGCGAGGTCGAAGCCGGATCCGCCTTTGGGGACGGAGGCGGGGCTGAGGCCGACGGTGAGTTTCTTCTGGGGCCATTCGGCGCCGGCGTTGACGATGGCGGCGCGGACGCGGTCGCGGCTTTCGGTGAGGCTTTTGTCGGGGAGTCCGACGAGGGTGAAGGCGGCGACTCCGGCTTCGAGGTCGGCCTGGACCTCGACGACGACGCCTTCGACGCCGACGAGGGCGACGGAGCAGGTGCGGGCGAATCCCATTCAGGCCACCCCCTGGGCGTGGGTGATGACGGGTGCGCCTCGGCGGGGCAGGATGACGCCGATGAGGTCGATGCGGACGGCGCCGCCGGCGGGTGGTCCGCCGTGGGTGTCGAGCCAGCGGGCGGCGAGGTGCCTGAGCCGCTGGGCCTTGCGTGGGGTGACGGCTTCCATGGGGTGCTGGAAGCTGCCGTCGCGGCGGGTCTTGACCTCGCAGAAGACGAGGGTGTCGCCGTCGCGGGCGACGATGTCGATCTCGCCGGCCCGCCCGCAGCGCCAGTTCCTGGCGAGGATGTGCAGGCCGGTCGCGGCGAGTGTGCGGGCGGCGACGTCTTCGCCGTACCGCCCGAGTGCTCCGGTTGCGTTCATTCAGTACCACCTCCGGCACCGACTGTGACGCACCGCTGCTCAGCGTGTGCTGGGCTGTGGACAGTCGGCCGGTTGTGGATAACCGGGCCACTCGTTCGGGTGGTTTCCGCTGGTGTGCGGTGGCGGGCCGCGCGGGTGGTCTCAGCTGCCGGGGAGCTCCAGGTCGCTCTTGTTGAGCTCCTCGATGTTCACGTCCTTGAACGTGAGGACGCGGACCTGCTTGACGAACCGAGCCGGCCGGTACATGTCCCAGACCCAGGCGTCGGCCATCGAGACCTCGAAGAACACCTCGCCCTGGACCGAGTGGACCTGCATCTCGTAGTCGTTGGTGAGGTAGAACCGCCGCTCGGTCTCGATCACGTATTTGAACAGCCCGACGACGTCGCGGTACTCCCGGTAGAGCTTCAGCTCCATCTCGGTCTCGTACTTCTCGAGGTCCTCGGCGCTCATGGCATGTTCCCCTTCAGCCGTGCGTCCCCCTATTGTGCGCCAGTCGCCCAGGCCCCTAAACGATTTCCGGGGCGAGATCGAGCGGCGTGCTCGGGGGTCCTTCGTCGAGCAGCGTGTCCAGCAGCTCGGCGAGTCTGTTGGGGTACACCGTCTCACGGGCCGCCAACAGTTCGGCGGAGGTCCACCATCTCAGGCCCGCGACGCTCCGGGCCTCCAGCTCGGTGAGCCCGCCGGGGGCGGTGGCGGTCTGGGTGGTGCGGGCCAGGTAGTACCACTCCTCCTGGTCCCAGCGGCGTCCGGCGAAGGGGAACGAGCAGTAGCGCCGCCACAGCACCGGGCCGAGCTCCACGTCGGTGATGCCGGTCTCCTCGGCGAGTTCGCGCAGGGCGGCCTGCTCGCGGGTCTCGTCTCCTTCCAGACCTCCGCCGGGTGTGAACCACCAGGTCTGGGTGGGGTCGTCGGGCTCGTAGCCGTGGATGAGGAGGATGCGGTCGTCGGGGTCGAGCAGGACCACACGCGCCACCCGCCGCCGCTCGGTCGCCTCCGCCGCGCCGGTCGCCTCCGCGGCGCCGGTCGCCTCCGCAGCGTCGCGCACCTCGGCCGCCTCGGCCGCCTCGACCGCCTCGGCCGCGTCGACCGCCTCGCCGCGCACCTCGGCCGCCGCCGTCGCGCTGCCTTCGTCCCCCGCCGTCATGCCTTCACCCTGTCCTCGGACTTCCCCGCGGCCGCCGCCGCGGGCTTCACGGAGCCGGAGCCCAGGCGCCGGGCCAGCGGCCCGTACGCGGCTCCGGCCAGGATCAGTACACACCCGGCGACGATCGCGGAGAAGAGCGGCACGACCGGGCCGGGCCGCGAGATGCCGCCCGGCAGCTCGGCGAAGCCGGCGGGCCGCTCCAGGACGCCCTTGGCGGGCCAGGCGACGGCGTCGACGCGGCCGAGGACGGCCGAACGCGGCACCGAGCCGTGGCCGGCCTCCTGGAGGTGGGCGCGGGAGTCCATCGAGGTGTGCCGCTCGTCGCCGAGCAGGAAGAGGTTTCCTTCGGGCACGGTCGCGGAGAAGTTCTGCCCGGACGCGGCCTTCCCGGCCTGCAGATACGGTTCGTCGACCGGCTTGCCGTTGATGGTGAGCCGGCCGTCGGCTCCGCAGCAGGCGACGGTGTCGCCGCCGACGCCCACGACGCGCTTGACCATGGTCACGTTGCCCCAGAGCGGGTCCTGGAAGACGACGACGTCGCCGCGCTTGACGTCGGCGCCGTCGACGCGCTCCGCGAGGACCTTGGAGCCGACGTCGAGGGTCGGCGTCATCGAGTCGCTGGGCACCGAGAAGGGCTGGTAGAGGACGGCCCCGACGACGAAGCCACCGAGGAAGAGCACGAAGCCGACGGCCACGGCCAGCCCCGACAGGACATTGCCGAGGCGGCCGTGGCCGTTCTTCGTACGCGGTTCGACGCTCATGGGCACCTCGGGCTTCGGGAGATCCGCCGGCCGTCCGTACGACGGTCCGGGACGGCACCCTACCCGCGGGTCGCTACCGAGCGGTATGGGCACGCACCGCACTCCGGAACACGCTCCCGCCCCCCCCTGGCCCGCTCCCCGCTCCTCCGCGGCATGGCCCGCTCCTACGCGGCGGCGCGCCTCCTGCGTCGCCACAGCACCAGCGGAAGCGCCCCGGCGAAGCCGAGCGCGCCCGGGGCGACGGCCAGCGCCTGGCTGAGTCCGGGCTGGTCGAAGGTCTCCGGGACGGGCAGGGTGGCCCAGCGGCTCACCGGCCAGGCGATGACCACGGCCCGGCCCACGACCTCCTCGTTGGAGACGGTGCCGCCGCCCGCGAGCTCCATGTGGAAGCGGGAGTCGAGCGAGTTCTGCCGGTTGTCGCCCATGACCCAGATGCGGCCCTCGGGGACCTTGACCGGGCCGAAGGCCGGATCGCAGGGCACCGAGCCGGGGTGGAGGTAGGAGCTCTCGTCCAGCTCCTTGCCGTTGACGACGACCTTGCCGCCCTCCTTGCAGGAGACGGTGTCGCCGCCGACCGCGATGACCCGCTTGATGAGGTCCTTCTCCTCGGCGGACGGCATGAGGCCGATCCAGCTCAGGACCGTCTGCACCACGTTGGGCTCGGGCGTGTTGCCGTCCTCGAGCCAGCCGCCCGGGTCGTGGAAGACGACGACCTCGCCGCGCTCCGGCTCCGAGCCGAACCACGGGGTGAGCTTGTCGACGAGGACCCGGTCGCCCCGCTGGAGCGTGTTCATCATCGAGTCCGAGGGGATCGAGAACGCCTGCACCAGGAAGGTCTTGATCAGCAGCGCGAGCACGAGCGCGATGCCGATGAGCAGGGGCAGTTCCTTCCAGAAGGAACGCGGCTTCTTCGGGGCGCGGCCGCGCCCCGACGGACCCTCGTCCCCGCCGCCGTCGCCGCCGTCCGCGTCCCCGGTGCCGCCGCCGTCACCGGCCGGGCCGTCGGCAGGGCTGCCGGCGGGGATGCCTGCGGGACCGGCGGCCGGGTCGTCGGCGGGGATGCCTGCGGGACCGCCCGCCGGGCCGGAGCCCGGCAGCGCGCCCTGGTCCGGGCGGTGCTCGGAGCCCTGGACCGGGTGATCGCCCTGGTGGTCGCCCGGTCGCCGGTCGGAGCGTGGATCGGGGTCCGGGCGGCCCGTGGAGTCATCCGTCATGGCCGCCGCCGACGGGACGGGCCGCTCGGGCCGTTTGTCGGGCTCGCCGTGTCCGGATCGTGCGCCGACGGCCAAATCCCCCACATCCACTCCTCAGTCCGTGCAATCGCCCGCCCCGGAACAGGGACAGGCCCACCACTCCCATAACGAGCAGAAGTTCCGCAGGGGTCGGGAGCCGGGGCAATCCGTTCAGATCATGCTGGGAAACACTATGCGACACGCCCCGCGCCGCGGCCGCGTCCGCCCCGCCGCGGCTCGCTGCCGGTTCGGGTACGGACGCGAAGGTCGCGCGCTCTTCGAGCCTGCGCCAGTGGCCGACCGGCCAGGCGATGACGACGGCCCGGCCGACGATCCGGTCCTCCGCGACGGTGCCGTGCTCCGGCTCGTCGAGATGGAAGCGGGAGTCGGCGGAGTCGGAGCGGTGGTCGCCCAGCACGAAGACCCTCCCCTGCGGGACCTTCACCTCGAACGGGATCTTCGAGGGCTCGTTCCCCGGGTGCAGATACGGTTCGTCCAACGCTACGCCGTTGACGGTGATCCGCCCGTCGGCGCCGCAGCACTTCACCGTGTCCCCGCCGACCGCGACGACCCGTTTGATCAGGTCCCGCTCGTCGGCCGAGGGCAGCAGCCCGATGAAGGTCAGCGCCTGCTTGAGCTGTCTGAGGCCCACCGGGTCGTCGGACGGCGGCGCGGTCTCCTGCTGGAGCCAGTTGCCGGGGTCCTCGAACACCACGACGTCACCGCGCCGCGGCTTCGAGCCGAACCACGGAGTCAGCTTGTCGACGAGCACCCGGTCGTCGATCCGGATCGTCTGCTCCATCGAGCCGGACGGGATCACGAACGCCTGCACCAGGAAGGTCTTGAGGACCAGGGCGATCAGTACGGCGACGGTGACGAGGAGCGGGATCTCCGTGATGGCGGAGCGCCGGCGCCGCCGCTTGACCTTGCGGGCGAGCCTGCGTCGCTCGGCCCGCCCCGGAGGCGTACGGCCCGGACCGTCCGGCGCGGAGCCTTCGGCCCCGCGGCGGCCGGCGGGCGCCTTGCCCCGCCTACCCATGGCCGCGCCCGCGCCCCGTCGCGTGACCGCCTCCGGTCCACTGCGGTACGGAGGCGAAGGCGTCGGTCTCCGGCACGGTGGACCAGCGGCCGAACGGCCAGCCGATCCAGTCGGCGCGGCCGACGACCTTGTCGACGGGGACCACGCCGCCGCCGGGCTGTCCGAGGTGGTCGCGGGAGTCACTGGACTGGCTGCGGTGGTCGCCCATCACCCACAGGGTGCCGTCGGGTACGACGATGTCGAAGGGCACGCTGGACGGCTGGTCGCCCAGCATGACGTACTGCTCGCGCACGGGGACGCCGTTGACGGTGATCCGGCCGTCCTTGTCGCAGCAGACCACGCGGTCGCCGCCGGTGCCGATCACCCGCTTCACGAAGTCGGTCTCGTCGGGCTCGGCGAGGCCGAGGGCCGCGGCGGCGTCGTGGAGCAGACCGGTGACCGGGTTGCCCGTGGTCTCCTCCTGGACGAAGGAGCCGGTGCCGTCGAAGACCACGACGTCACCGCGGCGCGGCTCGCTGCCGAAACGGTACGCCAGCTTGTTGACGAGGATCCTGTCGCCGATCTGGAGGGTGGGCTCCATCGAACTGCTCGGGACCAGGAACGGCTGGAGCACGAAGTGGCTGAACAGCAGCAGGAAGACCACGCAGGCGAGGCCGATGGCGCCCGTGCGGCGCCAGGTCAGGAAACCGGACGGCTCGCCCGCCTCTTCCTCCGGAGCCTCCGTCCCGTCGGAGGCCCCGGGCCCCGTCCCGGAAACGCGCGCGGAGCGCGACCGCTCCTCCTCGCCGGAGGAGCGGCCGCGCTCCGTGTGCTGTGCTTCGGTGTCCATCGGGGGCGAGCCTATCCCGCCACCCTGTGGGCCGACGCTCAGTTGTCGCGCTTCTCCTTGATCTTGGCGGCCTTGCCGCGCAGCTCACGCAGGTAGTAGAGCTTGGCGCGACGGACGTCACCGCGGGAGACGAGCTCGATCTTCTCGAAGATCGGGCTGTTCACCGGGAAGGTGCGCTCGACGCCGACGGAGAAGGAGACCTTGCGGACCGTGAAGGTCTCGGAGACGCCCGAGCCCTGACGGCGGATGACGACACCCTTGAACTGCTGGATACGGGAGCGGTTGCCCTCGATGACGCGAACGTGGACGTTCACGGTGTCACCCGGACGGAAGGCCGGGACGTCGGAACGCAGCGAAGCGGCGTTGACCTGGTCGAGCAGGGAGGCCATGGAGGTCTCTTTCCTCGCTGATGCCACAGGTCATCAGCGGTATGTACGAATGATGGTTGATCGCCGTCCGTACCTGGCGGGCGTCGTTCCCCCTGTGGCAGGGGCGCGCGCCGGACGCACGGCAGCGGCCTATTCTTCCACGCCCTCCGGCCTGCGCCAAAATCGGCCGCCGGGCTCCGGGGCCCAGCCGAGCATGGAGAGGATCTCCCGGTCCTTCTTGTCGAAGGCGGCGGGGTCGCAGCGCTCGATCAGGTCCGGGCGGTTGGCGGCGGTGCGCCGGAAGGCCTCGTCACGGCGCCACCGGGCGATCTTGCCGTGGTGTCCGCTGAGCAGCACGTCCGGGATGCCGCGGCCGCGCCACTCCGGGGGCTTCGTGTAGACGGGGCCTTCCAGGAGGTTGGCCATGGCGCCCGGGGCGAAGGAGTCGTCGCGGTGCGACTCGGCGTTGCCGAGGACGCCGGGCAGCAGCCGGGCCACGGCCTCGGTGATCACCAGGACGGCGGCCTCGCCGCCGGCCAGGACGTAGTCGCCGATGGACACCTCGTAGACCGGCATCCTGGTGGCGTACTCGTCGATCACGCGCCGGTCGATGCCCTCGTAGCGCGCCGGCGTGAAGACCAGCCAGGGCCGCTCGGAGAGCTCGACGGCGAGCTCCTGGGTGAAGGGGCGGCCGCTGGGCGTGGGGACGACGAGGACGGGCTCGTGCGCGCCGGCCTCGAAGCCGTCCGCGAGGGTCTGGTCGAGGGCGTCGCCCCAGGGCTCGGTCTTCATGACCATGCCGGGGCCGCCGCCGTACGGGGTGTCGTCGACGGTGTTGTGCCGGTCGTAGGTCCAGTCGCGGAGGTGGTGGACGTGGACGTCGAGCACGCCGCGGGCGCGGGCCTTGCCGACGAGCGAGACGTTCAGCGGCTCGAGGTACTCGGGGAAGATCGTGACGACGTCGAGGCGCATCAGGAGGCGTCCTTGCCGGCGTCGGGGTTCTCGTCCTCGTCGGAACCCTGCTCGGCGGCTCGGTTCCCGGCCTCGGCCTCGACGCCCGCCTCGGCCTCCCCCGCCTCCGCACCGGCCTCCTCCTCGCGCGCGGACGCGACGACGGCCTCGCTGTCGTCGATCAGGCCGGGCGGCGGGGCGATGACGGCACGCTGGTTCTCCAGGTCGATCTCGGTGACGATCTCCGAGACGAAGGGGATCATCAGCTCGGTGCCGTCGGGCCGTTCCACGATGAACAGGTCCTGGGACGGCAGGTGGGAGATCTCGGAGATGACGCCGATCGCGGTGCCGTCGGCGAGGACGACGTCGAGGTCCACGAGCTGGTGGTCGTAGTACTCGTCCTCCTCCTCGGGCAGTTCGTCGGGGTCGACGTCGGCGATGAGGAGGGTGTTGCGCAGGGCCTCGGCCGCGTTGCGGTCCTTGACGCCCTCGAAGCGGAGCAGCAGCCGGCCGCTGTGCACCCGGCCGGCCTCGATGGTCAGCGGCCCGGCGGAGGCCGGGTCGGTGTGCAGGACGGCGCCGGGTCCGAGCCGCAGCTCGGGCTCGTCGGTCCGCACCTCGACGGTGACCTCGCCCTTGATGCCGTGGGCGCGGCCGATCCGCGCGACTACCAACTGCACTGGTGATCTCTCCTGTCGTACGGCAACGGGCCGGGGAGGGCGGTCAGCCCTCCCCGGCCCGTGCCGGTGTCAAACTTTCAGCGGACCTGGTCCACGTCGACGAGGTCGACGCGGATGCCACGGCCGCCGATGGCGCCCACGACGGTGCGCAGCGCACGCGCGGTGCGGCCGTTGCGGCCGATCACCTTGCCGAGGTCGTCCGGGTGGACCCGGACCTCGAGGACGCGGCCACGGCGCAGGTTGCGCGAGGCGACCTGCACGTCGTCGGGGTTCTCGACGATGCCCTTCACGAGGTGCTCGAGAGCCTCCTCGAGCATGATCAGGCCTCGGTCGACTCAGCGGCCTCGGCCGGAGCCTCGGCCTCGTCCGCCTTGGCCTTCTTGGCCTTGGGGGTGATGGCCTCACCCTTGCTGTCGTCGCCCTCGAGGGTCTTGGCGAACTCGTCGAAGGAGGCGCGCTTGGCTTCCTTGGTCGCCGGGGCGAGCAGCGGCTTCTCCGGGGCCGGGAGGCCCTTGTGCTTCTGCCAGTCGCCGGTGAGCTTCAGGATGGCGAGAACCGGCTCGGTCGGCTGGGCGCCGACGGACAGCCAGTACTGCGCACGCTCGGAGTCGACCTCGATGCGCGACGGGTTGTACGTCGGGTGGTAGAGGCCGATCTCCTCGATCGCACGACCGTCCCGGCGGGTGCGGGAGTCGGCGACGACGATGCGGTAGTGCGGCTGGCGAATCTTGCCGAGGCGCTTGAGCTTGATCTTGACTGCCACTGGAGTGGTGTCTCCTGGTCTTGACGTGGTTGGGCACTTGAGATGCCACGTGGGGTTGCGGTACTCGGGTGCCCGATGGACGCGTCAGTCGGAGGAGAGAGGGGTCCTGTGCGACTGTCGAGTACAGCTAGCCATTGTGCCACACGCCGCGGGGCCGACCGCGCGCGGTCCACCGGCCCCGGGTCCCCCGGCCCCGGGTCGGCCGACCTGGGGTCAGCTCGCGGCGCCCACCGTCTCCGGGATGCGGAACGGCTTGCCGCAGCCGCCGCAGACGATCGGCGCCTGGGCGAGCACGGACGGCACCACGCGCACGTTGCGCCCGCAGTCACAGACGGCCTTGACGCGGACGCCGCCGCCCGAGGAGCCGTGCCGGGCGGCCGGTCCGCGGAAGGAGCGCTTGGTGTCGGCGGCGGTCGCGACGGTGTGGGCCTTGAGCGCGCGCTGGAGGCGCTCGATGGTGGGCCGGTAGCGCCGCCTGGCCTCCGGGTTCAGGGTGACCAGGGAGAAGCCGCTGCTGGCGTGCGGCTCCTCGGGATGGTCCAGGCCCAGCTCCTCGGCGATCGCGAGGAATCTCCGGTTGTGATAGCGGCCGGCCCGGGAGGTGTCGCGGACACCTCGGGCGGCGGCGATGCCATGGACTGCCTCGTGGAGCAGTCGCTCGAAGGAGAGCTCGGCGCCACAGGCGGACGAGGACTCTCCGATCAGGGACTCGGGCGCGGCAAGGTCGGGCAGCTCGGGGTGGTGCCGCTGAATGTCGGCCCACGCCTGTGCCAGCTCTGCGGCGAGAACAGGTGGTGTCGTGCTCACGTCGGGTACAACGAGCCGGATCCCCTCCGGGTTCCATTCCGGGGCAACTCAAATATTTTGCACGTACCCGTCAGTCGGTACGGATGTGGGGGGAGGGCGCGTAGCGGCGCATACGCCCCGGCGCGCGGCAGGTCACGCGCACCCGAGCGGTGTGGGACGGACAGTACCGGGCCTCTGCCCGAACTCGGGCATCGGCCCCTCCCCCCGGCGGGAGTCCATGGCCGGAACCCGCGCCTGGCGCACGGGGCCGAAGCCCGTCCGGCCCCAGCACTGGACGGCGGCGCGCTCGCGCAGTTCCCTGGCTACGGGGGGTTGTCGTCCGAGTACGGATCCGAGTGACGGATTGGGGCGCTTTCCATGACACCTACGCTCGTCCCGCACCACCCCGCGCGCGACTGGGCCGAGATCCAGGAACGGATGCTCGTCCCGCTCTACGAGGCGGTGTACGGCCGGCTCGGCGTGGGCGCCGGCTCGCGGGTGCTCGGCCTCGGCTGCGGTTCCGGCCTGGCCCTGCTGATGGCGGCCGGGCGCGGGGCGCGGGTGGCCGGGGCCGACCGGGACCACGCGCGCGTGGCGCTGGCGCGGGAGCGGCTGCCCGGGGTTCCGCTCGCGGTGTCCGGGCTGCCGGAGGGCGGTCCGTACGACGTGATCACGGCGTTCCACGGCACGGCCGGCGTGGCCGGGGGCCTGGCGGCGGTCACTCCGATGGCGGAACGGGGCGCGGCGTTCGTGCTCGCGGGCTGGGGGCCGGCGGAGCGGTGTGCGACGGCGTCGGTGCTGCGGGTCGCGGCGCGGCTGGCGGACCGGCGCCCGGCGGACCGGGACGCTCTCGAGGAGACGGCCGCGGCGGCGGGCCTGCGGCCGGACGGGTCGGGGCGGGTGGCGTGCCCGTTCGGCTACGCGGACCGGGACAGCGCGGTGCGCGGGCTGCTCTCGACGGGTGAGTTCGACGCGGCCGTCCGGGCGACGGATCCGGACCAGGTCGAGAAGGAGCTCCTGGAGGCCCTGGAGCCGTACGTCCGCGCGGACGGGACGGTGTGGATGGCGAACGTCTTCCGGTACGTGATCGCCCGGTCGGCCTGAGACCGGCGCCGTCTCCAGGGCCGGTCGGACTCGGTTCCGCACGTTCCTCCGGACCGGCTCTACGCGTCCTTCCCCAGCCGCGGGATGCCCGCCGCCCGGTAGGCCTCGGCCTCCTCCAGGGTCTCGGCGGCCAGCAGGGCCTCGGCGAGGGCGTCGAGCTTGTCGCGGTGCTCGCGGAGCTGGCGCAGGGCGCTCTCGTAGCACTCGTCGACGATGCGGCGCATCTCCTCGTCGACGGTGTCGAGGGTGGCGGGCGCGGCGGAGAGTCCGTAGGCCTGCTGGGCGTCGCCGGGGATGGCGGTGAGGCGGCCGACGCGTTCGCTCATGCCCCAGCGGCCGGCCATGCCGCGGGCGATGCCGGTGACCTGTTCCAGGTCGCTCTCGGCGCCGGTGGTGATGACGCCGAAGACGACCTGTTCGGCGGCCATGCCGCCGAGGGCGCCGATGATGCGGCCGCGCAGGTAGTCCTCCGTGTAGGCGTACTTGTCGGACTCGGGCGTGGACAGGGTGACGCCGAGGGCGCGGCCGCGGGGGACGATGGTGATCTTGCGGACGGGGTCGGCGCCGGGCTGGAGCATGCCGAGGAGGGCGTGGCCGCTCTCGTGGTAGGCGGTGCGGCGGCGTTCCTCCAGGGGCATGACGAGGGGGCGTTCGGCGCCGAGCTGGACCTTCTCCAGGGCGTCGGAGAGGTCGGACCGGGTGACGGACTTCTGCTGGCGTTTCACGGCGAGCAGGGCGGCTTCGTTGGCGAGGTTGGCGAGTTCGGCGCCGGTCATGCCGGGGGTGGTCTTGGCGACGTGTTCGAGGTCGACGTCCTGGGCGAGCGGGATCTGCCGGGTGTGGATCCTGAGGATGGCCTCGCGGCCGCCGCGGTCGGGCGGGTTGACGTGGACGATCCGGTCGAAGCGGCCGGGGCGGGTGAGGGCCGGGTCGAGGACGTCGGCGCGGTTGGTGGCGGCGAGGACGATGACGCCTTCGGAGCCGGTGAAGCCGTCCATCTCGGTGAGGATCTGATTGAGGGTCTGTTCGCGTTCGTCGTGGCCGCCCATGCCGGCGCCGGCGCCGCGGGCGCGGCCGATGGTGTCGATCTCGTCGATGAAGATGATCGCGGGTGCGACCTTGCGGGCCTCGTTGAACAGTTCGCGGACGCGGGAGGCGCCGACGCCGACGATCATCTCGATGAACTCGGAGGCGGAGGCGGAGAAGAAGGGCACGCCGGCCTCGCCGGCGACGGCCCGGGCGAGCAGGGTCTTGCCGGTTCCGGGCGGTCCGGCGAGCAGCACGCCGCGGGGCATCTTGGCGCCCATGTCGCGGTAGGCGTCGGGGTTCTTCAGGAAGTCGACGACGTCGTTGAGTTCGCCCTCGACCTCGTCGATGCCGGCGACGTCCTCGAAGGTGGTGCGTCTGCCGCCTTCGAGTTCGACGGGCTTGGGCGGGGCCTTGCGGCCGAGCATGCCGCCGGCGCCGCCCATGCCGGCGCTCATGCGGCGGGCGATGAACACCCACAGGAGGACGAGGAGCAGCATCGGGGCGAGCGAGATCAGCAGGTTGGCGAGGAAGCTGCGTTCCTGGACGACCGGTTCGGCGGTGACGGTGACGTTGTTCTTGGTGAGCTGGGCCCACAGGTCGTCGTCGGCGAAGGCGGGCCGCTGGGTGGTGAACTTGGTGTAGTCGCCGTCGCCGCTGGGGACGGGCTGTTTGTTCTTCAGCTGGCCCTGGATGGCGTCGCCCTTGGAGTAGATCTTGGTGACGTTGCCGGCGGCGACCTGTTTGTCGAACTCCGTGTAGGAGATCGTCGGCCCTTCCTTCTCGTTGAAGAAGGACAGGACGAGGTTGGCGATCAGGTAGACGACGAGTGCGGTGAGGATGAGCCCGCCCCAGCCGCCGGGCATCTTCTTCCTGGCCGGCGGGGGCGGCGGTGCCCCTTCCGAGCGCCAGGGCTGGTCGGTCCGGTCGCGCGGGGGTACGGGGTTGGCCACGGGCTCTCCTCGGGGCGGCAGTGGCCCCAGTATCGAAGACCTGGTCAATCCCGGCATTACGGATGGGCTGACCGTACGAAAAGGGGCCCGGGGCGGTTTCCCACCGCCCCGGGCCCCTTCGTACGACCTCGGCCTCGGCCTCGTACGGCCGGAAGCCGTCAGCCCATGAACTTCTTGAACTCGTCCGGCAGCTCGAAGTCGCCCGGGCCCTGGCCCGCCGCCGGCAGACCGAAGGCGCCGCCCGCCTGGGCCTGCTCGCGCTTCGCCTGGGCGGCCTGCTCCTCGGCCTTCCGCTTCATCGGGTTGCCGCTCTTGCGCTTGCCCTTGGCCTGCTTGACCTGCTTCTTCTGCCGGCCGGGGCCGCCGCCCATGCCCGGGATGCCCGGCATGCCCGGCATGCCGCCGCCCTGGGCCATGCGCGACATCATCTTGCGGGCCTCGAAGAAGCGCTCCACCAGGCCCTTGACGGCGCTGACCTCGACGCCGGAACCCTTGGCGATGCGGGCGCGGCGCGAGCCGTTGATGATCGTCGGGTCCTGGCGCTCGGCCGGGGTCATCGACTTGATGATGGCGCCGACACGGTCGACCTCGCGCTCGTCGATGTTGGCGATCTGCTCCTTCATCTGGCCCATGCCGGGCAGCATGCCGAGGAGCTTGGAGATGGAGCCCATCTTGCGGACCTGCTCCATCTGCGCCAGGAAGTCGTCGAGCGTGAACTCCTGGCCCTTCTTGGACGCCAGCTTGGAGGCCATCTTGGCGGCCTCTTCCTGGCTGAAGGTCTGCTCGGCCTTCTCGATGAGCGAGAGCACGTCGCCCATGCCGAGAATGCGGGACGCCATGCGGTCCGGGTGGAACGCGTCGAAGTCGTCCAGCTTCTCGCCGTTGGAGGCGAACATGATCTGCTTGCCGGTGACGTGCGCGATGGAGAGCGCGGCACCACCGCGGGCGTCGCCGTCGAGCTTGGAGAGCACCACGCCGTCGAAGCCGACGCCGTCGCGGAAGGCCTCCGCGGTGTTGACCGCGTCCTGACCGATCATGGCGTCGACGACGAAGAGGATCTCGTCGGGCGACACCGCGTCGCGGATGTCGGCGGCCTGCTGCATCAGCTCCTGGTCGATGCCGAGGCGGCCGGCGGTGTCGACGATGACGACGTCGAACAGCTTGGTGCGCGCGTACTCGATCGAGTCCTTCGCGACCTGGACCGGGTCGCCGACGCCGTTGCCCGGCTGCGGGCCGTAGAAGGCCACGCCCGCGCGGTCGGCGACGACGGAGAGCTGGTTGACGGCGTTGGGGCGCTGGAGGTCACAGGCGACGAGCAGCGGGGAGTGGCCCTGACCCTTGAGCCAGAGACCGAGCTTTCCGGCGAGGGTGGTCTTACCGGCACCCTGCAGACCCGCGAGCATGATCACGGTCGGTGCGGTCTTCGCGAACCGGAGGCGGCGGGTCTCGCCGCCGAGGATGCCGACGAGCTCCTCGTTGACGATCTTGATGACCTGCTGCGAGGGGTTCAGCGCCTTGGAGACCTCGGCGCCCAGCGCCCGCTCCTTGACGCGGGAGATGAACGCGCGCACGACCGGGAGGGCGACATCGGCCTCGAGCAGGGCGATACGGATTTCCCGGGCCGCGGTGTCGATGTCCTGCTCGGAGAGGCGGCCTTTACCCCGGAGGGACTTGAAAGTCGCGCTGAGGCGGTCGGAAAGCGTATCGAACACGGTGGTCGCGATTCCTCGGGTCGGGGTGGGCAGTCACCCAAGGGTATCCGGCCCGGGGAGACAGGTGCCCTGGACGGTACGCGGCGGGGCCCCGCCGCGGTCAGCGCAGGGCCTCCTCCAGTGCCGCGGCCAGCCCCGCCGCCTCCTCCGGGGCGAGCAGGGAGCCGTCGGGGCGGGTCACGTACAGGGTGTCGACGGCGTTCGCGCCCAAGGTCGAGACGTGGGCGCTGCGCAGCCGGACCTCGGCGCCTTCCAGGGCGCGGCCGATGCGGTGCAGCAGGCCCGGGGCGTCCTGGGCGCGGACCTCCAGGACGGTGGCCAGGCGCGAGCCGGCCTCGGCGACGGTGACACGGGGCGGCGGGGCGGTGACGCCGCGGCGCCTGGGGTAGGCGGCGTCGCGTTCGGCGAGCCGGGCGGGCACGTCGAGGGAGCCGTCGAGGGCGCGGACCAGGTCGGCGCGGAGCCGGTGGGCCTCGGGCAGCGAGCCGTACTCGGCGGCGACCCGCCAGTCGAGGATCAGGACGGGTCCGTCGCCGAGCTCGCGGGGCAGGGCGACGGCGCGCAGTTCGGCGGCGCGGACGGTCAGGCGGTGCAGGGCGAGGACGCCGGCGACGGCGGGCAGCACCCCGGGGCGTTCGGGCAGCGCGACGAGGAGTTCCACGCCGACCGGTTCGGGTTCCTCGGTCGCCTCGACGGGTTCGGTGCGGAGGGCGAGGACGGGTTCGCCGGTGCGCAGTGCCTCGATGCCGAGCCGTTCCTGTTCGGCGCTGGGCGCGGCGGCCTCCGGGTCGGGCAGCTCCTCCCCCGCGAGCACTCCGGCGACGCGTTTGACGAGGTCGGCGACGAGGGAGGCGCGCCAGGTGGACCAGGCGGCCGGGCCGGTGGCGAGGGCGTCGGCCTCGGTGAGGGCGTGCAGGAGTTCCAGGGCGCCGAGGGTGCCGACGGCGGCGGCGACGGACTGGACGGTGGCGGGGTCGTCGAGGTCGCGCCGGGTGGCGGTCTCGACGAGCAGCAGGTGGTGGCGGACGACGGTGGCGATGACGGCGGTGTCGGCGCGGTCGAAGCCGATCCGGGTGGCGACGTCGCGGGCGATGGTCTCGCCGGCGACGGAGTGGTCGCCGGGCCAGCCCTTGCCGATGTCGTGCATCAGGGCGGCGACGAGCAGCAGGTCGGGCCGGTGGACGCGGCGGGCGAGGGAGGCGGCGCGGACGGCGGTCTCGACGAGGTGCCGGTCGACGGTCCAGGTGTGGACGGGGTTGCGCTGGGGGCGGCAGCGGACGCGTTCCCAGTCGGGCAGGAGCCGGGTGACGAGGCCTTCGGCCTCCAGGGCCTCCCAGACGGGGACGGTGGATTCGCCGGCGCCGAGCAGGGTGACGAGTGCCTCGCGGGCCTCGGCCGGCCAGGGCACCGGCAGCGGCTTGGCGGAGGTGGCGAGGCGGCGTACGGCGTGCGGGGAGAGCGGGAGTCCGGCCTGGGCGGCGGCGGCCGCGGCGCGCAGCGGCAGGACGGGGTCGCGTTCGGGGCGGGCGCTCAGGGCGAGGACGACCTCGCCGTCCATCTCGACGACGCCTTCGGCGAGCGGGGTGCGTTCGACGGGCGGTTTCGCGGCGCCGGAGCGCCCGAGGAGGGAGCGGAACCGGGGCCGGGCGGAGCGGGCCCGCAGGACCCGGTTCACCTCGCGCCAGGTGACGTCGGAGGCGTACGAGACGGTGCGGGCGGCCTCGTAGACCTCGCGGAGCAGGGTGTCGGCGTCGAGGAGGCCGAGTTCGGCGGCGACGGCGTCCTGTTCCTGGAGGGCGAGCCGGTCGGTGGCGCGGCCGGTGGCGAGGTGGAGGGCGTCGCGGGCGTCGAGGAGGCGGCGGCGGGCGTCGTCGAGTCCTTCGCGGGGGGCGTCGGCGAGCCAGGAGGCGGCGACGGCGCGCAGGGCCTGGGCGTCGCGCAGGCCACCGCGGGCCTCTTTGAGGTCGGGTTCGAGGAGGTACTGGAGTTCGCCGGAGCGTTCGGCGCGCTCGCGGCACAGGGCGTCGAGTTCGGGGAGCCGGCGGGTGGCCTGGTTGCGCCAGTCGGCGAGGACGGCGGTGCGCAGGGCGGCGACGAGGCCGAGGTCGCCGGCGACGGGCCGGGCGTCGAGGAGGCCGAGCTGCACCTTGAGGTCCTCGCCTGCGGTGCGGCGGGCCTCGGCGGTGGTGCGTACGGAGTGGTCGAGGGCGAGGCCGAGGTCCCACACGGGGTACCAGAGGCGGTCGGCGAGGGCGGCGACGGTCCGGGAGTCGGCGCTGCCGTCGTGGAGCAGGAGCAGGTCGAGGTCGCTGCGCGGGGAGAGTTCGCCGCGGCCGTAGCCGCCGACGGCGACGAGGGCGATGCCGCGCGGCGGTGCGGCGGCCTCGAACAGTCCGGCGAGCCAGTCGTCGGTCAGCCGGGCCAGGGCGGTACGGCGCGGCGGCCCGGACCGCTCCTTCTCGGTGAGAAGGCGCAGCCGGGCCGCCGCGTAACCGCTGGGTCCCGAATCTTCGGTTTCCTTGTGTGTGTCGAGGCTCGTCACCAGCGGCTCCTGTCCGTTTCCGGGGGTTACAGCGCGTCGGGTCCGCGTTCGCCGGTGCGGACGCGTACGGCGGTCTCGACCGGCACGCTCCACACCTTTCCGTCACCGATCTTGCCGGTGCGGGCGGCCTTCACGACGACGTCGATGAGCTGTTCGGCGTCGTCGTCCTCCACGAGGACCTCGATGCGGATCTTGGGGACGAGGTCGACGGTGTACTCGGCGCCCCGGTAGACCTCGGTGTGTCCGCGCTGGCGGCCGTATCCGCTGGCCTCGGTGACGGTGAGCCCGTGGACGCCGAACGCCTGCAGGGCCTCCTTGATCTCGTCGAGCCGGTGCGGCTTCACGACCGCGGTGATGAGCTTCATGCGTCCACCTTCGTGTTCTGCGTCGGGGCGGGGGCGGCTGCGGCGGTGGTGCGCGGGGCGATGCCTCCGCCGGCTCCGCTGAAGTCGTACGCGGTCTCGGCGTGCTCGACCTGGTCGATGCCGGAGACCTCGTCGTCCTCGCTGACCCGCATGCCCATGGTCTTGTCGATGACCAGGGCGAGGATCGCGGAGGCGATCAGAGAGTAGGCGAGGACGGAGAAGACGCCGATCGCCTGCTTGCCGAGCTGCTCGAGGCCGCCGCCGTAGAAGAGGCCCTTGGCCTCGGACTGGACGCCGCCGGTGGCGAAGAAGCCGACGAGGAGGGAGCCGACGACTCCGCCGACGAGGTGGACGCCGACGACGTCGAGGGAGTCGTCGTAGCCGAGCTTGTACTTCAGGCCGACGGCCATGGCGCAGAGGAGGCCGGCGACGGCGCCGATGGCGATCGCGCCGAGCGGGGAGCAGGAGCCGCCGGAGGGCGTGATGGCGACGAGGCCGGCGACCGCGCCGGAGGCGGCGCCGAGGGTGGTGAAGGAGCCGTGGCGCAGCTTCTCGTAGATGAGCCAGGCGAGCATGGCGGCGGCGGTGGCGACCTGGGTGTTGACGAACATGACCGCGCCGACGCCGTCGTCGTTGCCGAGCCACGAGCCGGCGTTGAAGCCGAACCAGCCGAACCAGAGGAGACCGGCGCCGAGCATGACCAGCGGGAGGCTGTGCGGGCGCATCGGGTCCTTCTTGAAGCCGACGCGCTTGCCGATGACGAGGATCACGCCGAGGGCCGCGGCACCGGCGTTGATGTGGACGGCGGTGCCGCCGGCGAAGTCGATGACGCCCATCTCGAAGAGCCAGCCGCCGGTGCCCCAGACCCAGTGGGCGACGGGGAAGTAGACGATCGTGACCCAGAGGGTGATGAACAGGGCCCAGGCGGTGAACTTGACGCGGTCGGCGAGGGCGCCGCTGATGAGGGCCGGGGTGATGATGGCGAACATCAGCTGGAAGACGGCGAAGACGTACACCGGGATGGTGTAGCCGGGCCACAGTTCGGTGATGCCGATGCCGCTGAGGCCGACGTATTCCGAGGACCAGCCGAAGAGCGAGGCCGAGTCGGTGCCGAAGGCGATGCTGAAGCCGTAGAGCACCCACAGGATCGTGACGATCCCGAGGCTGATGAAGCTCATCATCAGCATGTTGAGGGTGGACTTGACGCGGACCATGCCTCCGTAGAAGAAGGCGAGGGCCGGGGTCATCAGCATGACCAGGGCGGAGCAGATGAGCATGAACCCGGTGTTGGCTGCGGACAGCGTGGGCGCGTCTGCTGCCAGGGTCGTGATGGCTGCTGCCATCGGCGTCTCCTCGTCGTCGGTACGGCCTGTGCGGGGGCGGGGCCGGAGAGCGGCTCGGCCATGAGGGGTGGCCGGTTATGAGCCAGAGATTCGCGCAGGCCGGTTTCCGCCGATGCCGCTCGATGTTTCGCCGCAGTGACGAAGGGGCGGGGCGTGTTACGCGGTCGTGAACGCCAGGGTCACGGGGAGGTAACGGGCGTACCATCCGTCGTCCCGTGGCGGGGACGGCGGCCGGCCGCGCCGTCCGTCCGTGTGTCCTTGCGGCGGGGGAGCCGAGTCGGGCTTACGGGACGGCCGGCGCGGCCGGGGTCTGGGAGGGGCGGTGCGGTGGTACGGGGCGCTGCCCGCCGGGCTCAGACGGCCTCGGCCGTCTCGGGGAGCAGCGCGGTGAGCCGGTCGGTGAGCTGGACGACCTCGGCGACGTCGCCGTAGTCGCGGGCGGCGGTGTCGACGGTCTTGCGGAGCCGGGTGTTGACCCGTTCGGAGCGGACCTTGCGGGCGATGCCGAGGGCCTTCTCGGCAAGGACGACGGACTGCTCGGGCTCGCGCTTGAGGAGGTGGACGGTGGCCATGCCGATGAGGTTGAGGGCGTACGAGCGCTGGTGCTCGGGGTCCTTCTCGAAGAGTTCGACGGCCCGTTCCATGACGGGCTCGGCGAGCGAGGCGTAGGTGGGCGAGCGGCCCGCGACATAGGCGAGGTCGCGGTAGGAGTGGGAGTTCTCGCCGTTGAGCTCGGCCTCGGAGAAGAAGCGGATCCAGTCGGGCTCGGGCTCGCCGTCGAGACCGACGTCGGCGAAGGTGTCCTCGGCCATCCGCACGGCCCGCTTGCACTTGGAGGGCTGGCCCATGTTGGCGTAGGCGCGGGCCTCCATCGCATACAGCATGGCCTGGGTGCGCGGGGTGGCGCAGTCCCGACTGCCGTACTGGGCCAGATGGATGAGTTCGAGGGCGTCGTCGGGCCGGCCGAGGTGGATCATCTGGCGGCTCATCGAGGAGAGGATGTACGAGCCGAGGGGCTTGTCGCCGGCCTCCTTGGCGGCGTGCAGGGCGAGCACGAAGTACTTCTGGGCAGTGGGCTGGAGACCGACGTCGTAGCTCATCCAGCCGGCCAGTTCGGCGAGTTCGGCGGCGCAT
The DNA here is from genome assembly GCF_042677525.1 of Streptomyces sp. NPDC127114. NCBI lineage: Bacteria > Bacillati > Actinomycetota > Actinomycetes > Kitasatosporales > Streptomycetaceae > Streptomyces > Streptomyces sp. NPDC127114. The sequence goes on along the minus strand of NZ_JBHXTJ010000012.1, from coordinate 117,804 downwards.
TTGAACAGGCGCTGGGCGACGGCGGGCGGCTGGGGCTCCTGGAGCAGGTCGGTGACCTCGTGGAGCTGGCCGACGACGGCCTTGCGGCGCAGTCCGCCGCCGCACTGGGCGTCCCACTGGCGGAACATCGCGGTGGTGGACTCGAGCAGGTCGAGCTCGACGGGCGAGAGCCGGTGCGGGCGGCGTTCGTCGGCGGCGGGCGCGGGCCGCTCGGGCTCGGCGACCGGGGTGGGCACCAGCCAGCGCTGCATGGGCTCGATGAGGGCGGGCCCGGCGGCGAGCTGGAGCGAGGAGCCGAGGAAGCCGCGGCGGGCGAGCATCAGGTCGCTGCGGGAGAACTCGCTGAGCAGGGCGACGGTCTGGGGGCCGGCCCAGGGCAGGTCGACTCCGGACACGGAGGGCGACTGGTGGGCGGCGCGCAGGCCGAGGTCCTCGACGGCGACGACGGAGCCGAAGCGCTCGGAGAACAGCTCGGAGAGGATCCGCGGGATGGGTTCGCGGGGCTGTTCGCCGTCGAGCCAGCGGCGCACCCGGGAGGTGTCGGTGGAGATGTGGTGCGCGCCCATCTGGCGTGCCCTGCGGTTCACCTGGCGCGCCAGCTCGCCCTTCGACCAGCCGCTGCGCACGAACCACGAGCTCAGCTGCTCGTTCGGGCGCTTGCCGGCAGTCGTACCGTCTGCGCCGTTGCCGCCCACTGGAACGCCCCCATCCACCTGATGTCGTCTGCGAACCCTTGCCAGAATGCCGTGTTCCGCGGCGCCCGTCCGGCGTTTTCGCTCCTTCGAACGGAAAAACGGGTTGCCTCCGGCATACCCGCTCGTGCGCTTCGCCCCCGGGTTCGTGTACCGAAGGTAATCCTACGATCACGCGTCCGGGCACGGCGTTTCAAGAAACGCCACCATTCGCCACCCCTTCGAATGAACTCGCCACGGGCGGAACGCGATTCACTTGACAGGCGAAGGATCGGGGTCGGCGAACCGGGGCGCGAGGAGGCGCGTGTCGCGGTCCGCACCACCGGCCACACCACCGCACGCCCGCGGCGGCGGTGACCGTGGCAGATCGTGACGGTGGGTCTCCGGTCCGTAACCACCGGCGCGTCCGACCCGTTGGAGGGGGCATGGGCTTCACGATCGGCGGCATTCGTGAGATGCGGTCCGGCTCACGTCGCCGCGTACGCACCACGGAGTGCACAGCGGTGGCCGAGTACACCGGACTGTGGGGCTGGGACGTGGTCCCGGGAGCGCGGGCGGCGGCCGGCCGGTGCTCCTGCGGCGATCCCTCCTGTACGGCCCCGGGGGCGCATCCCCTCTCCTTCGCCGAGCCGGTGCCGGCCGGCGCGGGCCTCGACGTGGCGACCAAGGCGTGGTCGGAGTACCCGGGGGCGACGATCCTGCTGCCGGTCGGCCGCTCCTTCGACGTGATCGAGGTCGCCGAGGCCGCGGGCCGCCGGGCCCTCGTCCGGCTGGAGCGGATGGGTCTGCCGCTCGGGCCGGTGTGCGCGACGCCGACGGGCCGGGCCCGGTTCTTCGTGGCCCCGGGCGCAGCGGACGAGCTGCCGCAGCTGCTCTACCGGATGGGCTGGGACGACGCCGATCTGGACCTGCACTGCCTGGGTCCGGGAACCCATGTCACGGCCCCGCCGTCGGATCTGGGCGGTCTCGGCCCGGTCCGCTGGCTGCGCCCGCCGACCCTGGACACGGCCGGGGCGCCGCCGCAGGCCCGGCTGCTGCTCGGCACGCTCGCGTACATCTGCCACCGCACGCACTTCTGACCGGGCGCGCGGCGCGAGGACGGGAAGGGCCCCTGCCGTTGAGCTGCGGCAGGGGCCCTTTCTCGTGCGCGTCGCGCGCCGGACGCCTCAGTCCCCGATGAGGGCGTCGACGAACGCGCCCGGCTCGAAGGGGGCCAGGTCGTCCGGGCCCTCGCCCAGGCCGACCAGCTTGACCGGGACGCCCAGCTCGCGCTGGACGGCGACGACGATGCCGCCCTTGGCGGTGCCGTCGAGCTTGGTCAGGACGATGCCGGTGATGTCGACCACCTCGGCGAAGACGCGGGCCTGGATCAGACCGTTCTGGCCGGTGGTGGCGTCGAGGACGAGCAGCACCTCGTCGAGCGGGCCGTGCTTCTCCACGACGCGCTTGACCTTGCCGAGCTCGTCCATGAGGCCGGTCTTGGTGTGCAGCCGGCCGGCGGTGTCGATGAGGACGACGTCGGCCTTCTCGGCGATGCCCTCCTTGACCGCGTCGAACGCGATCGACGCCGGGTCGCCGCCCTCGGGGCCGCGCACGGTGCGCGCGCCGACCCGCTCGCCCCAGGTCTGGAGCTGGTCGGCGGCGGCGGCACGGAAGGTGTCGGCGGCGCCCAGGACGACGGACTTGCCGTCGGCGACCAGGACGCGGGCGAGCTTGCCGGTGGTGGTGGTCTTGCCGGTGCCGTTGACGCCGACGACCATGACGACGCCCGGGACGTCCTCGGGGCTCTCCGTCCGCACGGTGCGGTCGAAGTCGCCGAGGAGGGCGACGAGCTCCTCGCGGAGCAACCCGCGCAGCTCCTCGGGGGTGCGGGTGCCGAGCACCTTCACGCGCTCGCGCAGCCGCTCGACCAGCTCCTGGGTGGGCGCGACGCCCACGTCGGCGGTGAGGAGGGTCTCCTCGATCTCCTCCCAGGTGTCCTCGTCCAGGTGCTCGCGGGACAGCAGGGAGAGCAGTCCCTTGCCGAGCGAGTTCTGGGAGCGGGCGAGCCGGGCCCGGAGCCGTACGAGACGGCCGGCGGTCGGCTCGGGTACCTCGATCTCGGGAGCCGCGAGCTCCTCGGCGGCCGGCTCCTCGACGACCACCGGGGCCTCGGGGGCCTGGGCGGTGGGGAGCTCGACCTCCTCGACGGTGCGGCGTGGTTCTTCCCGCGGTGTCTCCGCCTCGTCGCCGACATGCGGCTCGGCGGGCGGAGCGGTGATGGTCGGCGTGGTGGACGGCGGCTCGGCCGGCGGCAGCTGCTTCTTCTTGCGACCGCTGACCACGAGCCCGCCGGTCACGACGACCGCGACGGCCAGAGCGATGACTACAGCAAGGATGAGTTCCATAACGTCGTCCAGTATCGGCCACGAAGGCGCCGGGGGCGGAGCACGCCGTGAAGGGGTCGGGCGCGCGGCACGTAAAGTGTGTGGTTCCCCCACATCTGTACGACGGAGTACCCCTATGTCCCACGCGTCCGAGACCGAAGGCGCGCAGAGCGGCGGCACCATGGAGAGCCGCGGCCTCGAACCCGTGCCCGACGCCGAGCGGACCGGCCGGGTCCGCGAGCTGTTCCCGACCTGGGTCGCGGCCAACATCAGTGTGCTGCTGCTCACCATGGGCGCCGGCCTGGTCGTGTTCAACGGTCTGAACTTCTGGCAGGTCCTGCTCGTGGCCGTGGCCGCGCCGGTCCTGTCGTACGGGATCGTCGGCCTGATCTCGATCGCCGGGAAGCGCGGTGGCGCGCCGGGCATGGCGCTGTCGCGGGCCGTCTTCGGTCAGCGGGGAAACCTTTTTCCCGGCTCGTTGATCTGGGTGGCGCGCTGGGGCTGGGAGACCATCAACGCGGTCACCGGCGCCTACGCGGTGCTCACGGTGCTGGATCTGCTCTTCGGCGTGAGGTCGAACACGTTCCTCATCGTGGTGACGCTGCTGGCCTTCGTGTCCTGCACCTTCCTGGTGTCGGGGCTCGGGATCACCGCGCTGCGGGTGTGCAGCACCTGGTCGACGTACCTCTTCGGTGCCTTCTCGGTGCTCGTGCTGGGCTACCTGGTGGCGAACACGGACTGGTCGGCGGTCTTCGCGAAGCCGGCCGGCTCGACGGCGATGCTGGTCGCGGGCGTCGGCACGATCGCGGCGGGCGGCATCAGCTGGGTGCCGTCGGGCCCGGACTTCACGCGCTACCTGCCGCGCACGGCCTCGTCGAGGGGCGTGGTCGGCTCGACGGTCGGCGGGGCGGGGATCGTGGTGCTGCCGATGGTGCTGATGGGCGCGGTGATGGCGGTGGCGACGCCGGACCTGGCCTCGGCGCAGGACCCGGTGTCCTTCATCGGGGAGCTGCTGCCGGCCTGGATCTCGGTGCCGTACCTGCTGATCGCGCTGATCGGGATGCTGCTGATCAACTCGATGTCGATGTACTCGGCGGGCTTCACGGCGCAGACGCTCGGCATCAAGGTGTCGCGGGCGGCGGCGGTCAGCGTGAACGCGGTGATCAGCCTGGTCTTCGGCTTCCTGCTGATGGTGGTGGCGAGCAGCTTCATCGGCTCGTTCATCTCGTTCCTCACGCTGCTCGCGGTGGCGTTCTCGGCGTGGATCGGCGTCTTCGGCGTCGACATGCTGAGCCGCCGGACGTACGACGCGGAGGCGCTGATGGACACCACGCGGAGCAGCGCGTACTGGTACCGGGGCGGTTTCGCGTGGCAGGCGATGACGGCGTGGGGCGTGGCTCTGGTGGCGGGTCTGCTGTTCACCAGGGTCGACTGGTTCGCCGGCCCGCTGGCGTCCTCGTGGATCGGGAGGAACGGCCTGGGCTGGGCGGCGACGATCGTGGTCGCCGGTGTGCTGTACGCGGTGCTGCCGCGGGAGCGCGAGTCGGCGCGGGCCGCGGTGGCGGCGGCCGAGGCGCGCGAGACCGTTTCCATCTGACGTAGCGTCAGATAACGTCCCCCTTCGCAGGCATCCCACCCGCGGAGGGGGACTTTCCGTGCCGTTCACCGTCATCCGCTTCAACCTCGTCGACCCGCACGCCGATCCGGCCTCCCTCTCGGCCCGCTACCGGGCGGCCCTGGAGATGGCGGCGCACGCCGACGCGCACGGCGTGGACACCGTGCAGACCGAGGAGCACCACGGCGCCGAGAACAACTGGCTCCCCTCCCCCTTCGCCTTCGCGGGCGCCGTCTTCGGCGCGACGAAGACGATCGCGGTGACCGTGTCGGCGATCATCGGGCCGCTGCACGACCCGCTGCGGCTCGCGGAGGAGATCGCCGTCCTGGACCTGCTGAGCGGCGGGCGGCTGGTGACGGTCGCCGGGATCGGCTACCGGCCGGAGGAGTACGAGGAGCGCGGCGTCGACTGGGGCCGCCGCGGCAGGCTGCAGGACCTGCTCCTGGAGACCCTGCTGGCCGCCTGGTCGGGCGAGCCCTTCACGTATCAGGGCCGTACGGTACGGGTCACCCCGCGGCCCTTCACGCAGCCGCATCCGCTGCTGCTCGTCGGCGGCTCGTCGAAGGCGGCGGCGCGGCGGGCGGCCCGGCTGGGGCTGCCGTTGTTCCCGAGCGCGCACCTGCCGGAGCTGGAGGCGTACTACCGGGAGCAGTGCGCCGCGTTCGGCACGGAGGGCTGGACGATGATGCCGGCGCGCGAGACGCCGCTGCTGCACGTCTCGGAGGATCCGGACCGGACCTGGGCGGAGTACGGGGAGCACTTCCTGCACGAGGCGCGGACCTATGCGTCCTGGCAGTCGAAGGACATCCGGTCGGCGGTGCGTTCGGCGGCGGCGACGGTGCCGGAGCTGCGTGCGGAGGGCGTGTACCGGGTGGTGACGCCGGAGGAGTGCGTGGCGCTCGGCGGGGAGCTCGACAGTCTGGTGCTGCATCCGCTGTGCGGCGGCATGCCGGTCGAGGAGGGCTGGCGGAGCGTGCGGCTGTTCTGCGACGACGTACTGCCCCGGCTCGAGGTGCGGACCTCGGGCCGGGGCAGTTCTCGTGGGTGAGGAGGGGGCAGCGGGGTTTAGCCCATCTCCTCCAACGCCTTGCCCTTGGTCTCCTTCACGTACCTGAGCACGAAGGGGACGGAGAGCACGGCGAAGACCGTGTAGATGACGTAGGTGCCGGAGAGGTTCCAGTCCGCGAGGGACGGGAAGCTCGCGGTGATGGCCCAGTTGGCGATCCACTGCGCGGAGGCGGCGACGCCGAGGGCGGCGGCGCGGATGCGGTTGGGGAACATCTCGCCGAGGAAGACCCAGACGACCACGCCCCACGAGAGGGCGAAGAAGAGCACGAAGACGTGGGCGGCGACGAGCGCCACGACGCCCTGCGCGGTGGGCAGCTTGCCGTCGACGAGGTCGGCGGAGAAGGCCCAGGCCTCGAAGGCGAGGGCGATCGCCATGCCGACGGAGCCGACGAGGGCGAGCGGCCTGCGGCCGACCCGGTCGACCAGGACCATCGCGATCACGGTGCCGACGATGTTGATGATCGACGTGGTGAACGAGTAGAGGAACGAGCTCGACGGGTCGACGCCGACGGACTGCCAGAGCGTCGCGGAGTAGTAGAAGGCGACGTTGATGCCGACGAGCTGCTGGAAGACGGAGAGTCCGATGCCGACCCAGACGATGGGCAGCAGCTTCGACCGGGTGCCGGCGACCAGCAGGTCCCTGAAGGTGGACTTGTGCTCGCTGCGCATGGCCAGGTCGATCTCGGCGACCCGGCGGTCCAGGTCGACGCCGTGGCCCTCGACCTCGGCGAGCACCTCCTTGGCCCGGTCGACGCGGCCGACGGAGATGAGGAAGCGCGGGGACTCGGGGATCGCGAAGGAGAGCAGGCCGTAGAGGACGGCGGGGACGACCATCACGCCGAGCATCCACTGCCAGGCCTCGAGGCCGCCGATCTCGCCGCGCTGGTCGCCGTCGGCGAGGTTGAGGATGCCCCAGTTGACCAGCTGGGAGATGGCGATGCCGATGACGATGGCGGCCTGCTGGAAGGAGCCGAGGCGGCCGCGGTACGCGGCGGGGGCGACCTCGGCGATGTAGGCGGGGCCGATCACGGAGGCCATGCCGATGGCGAAGCCGCCGACGATCCGCCAGAAGGCCAGGTCCCAGAGGGCGAAGGGCAGGGCGGAGCCCACGGCGCTGACCGCGAAGAGCGCGGCGGAGATCTGCATGCAGCGGATGCGGCCGATGCGGTCCGCGATCCGGCCGGCGGTGGCGGCGCCGATGGCGCAGCCGATCAGGGCGATGGCGATGACCTGGGCGAGGGCCGCGGAGCCGATGTCGTAGCGGTCGCGGATGGCCTCGACGGCGCCGTTGATGACGGAGCTGTCGTAGCCGAAGAGGAAGCCGCCCATCGCGGCCGAGGCCGTGATGAAGATGACGTGTCCGATGTGGTCCGGATGGGCCGCTCGGCCTTCGGACGAAGGCGGTGTGGGCGCCTGCGCGGTGCTGGTCACGGGGGACTCCTCGGGGCTCCGGCAGCGTCGCCGGTGCGGTGGGGGGCGAGCCCTTCCAGTGGGGCACAACTTCACGCCGCGCACCACTTGAAGGTAAAAGCAACGTTGCAGAGACTATGCCTTCAGGTTTCGAAGTCAATACCTGATGTCGTATGACTTGAAACGCACGGCGAGGCTCATTGCGTTCACAAGTTGAATTGATCTTGAAGGAGAGCCCTGGCCGACCGGGTCAGCGCAGCCGCTGGCTGATGACCTTCGAGACGCCGTCTCCCTGCATCGACACGCCGTACAGCGCGTCGGCGACCTCCATCGTCCGCTTCTGGTGCGTGATGACGATCAGCTGCGAGGACTCCTGGAGCTCCTGCATGATCCGGATCAGCCGCTGGAGGTTGGTGTCGTCCAGTGCCGCCTCGACCTCGTCCATCACGTAGAACGGGCTGGGCCGCGCCTTGAAGATGGAGACCAGCAGCGCCACGGCCGTCAGCGAGCGCTCGCCGCCGGACAGCAGCGAGAGCCGCTTGACCTTCTTGCCCGGCGGACGGGCCTCGACGTCGACGCCGGTGGTGAGCATGTCGTCGGGATCGGTGAGGACCAGCCGGCCCTCGCCGCCCGGGAAGAGCCTGCTGAAGACGCCCTCGAACTCGCGCGCCGTGTCCCGGTACGCCTCGGTGAAGACCTGCTCGACCCGCAGGTCCACCTCCTTCACGACCTGAAGGAGGTCCGCCCGGGTCTTCTTCAGGTCCTCCAGCTGCTCGGAAAGGAACTGGTGGCGCTCCTCGAGAGCGGCGAACTCCTCGAGGGCGAGCGGATTCACCTTGCCGAGCTGCTGGTACGCCCGTTCGGCGGCCTTGAGCCGCTTCTCCTGCTCCGCGCGGACGAAGGGCCGCGGCTGGTTGCGCGGGTGTTCCGGGTCGTCCGGAAGGTCCTCGCCCTCGGCGGGCGGCGACGGCGGTACGGGCTGGTGGGGGCCGTACTCCTCGACGAGCACGGCCGGCTCCACGCCCAGCTCCTCCAGTGAGCGGGCCTCCAGCTGCTCGATCCGCAACCGCTTCTCGGCACCCAGGACCTCGCCCCGGTGCACCGAGTCGGTGAGCTTGTCCAGCTCCGCCTTGAGGTCACGGCCCCGGCCGCGGGCGGCGGCGACGTCCTGCTCGCGGGCGCGCTTCGCCGCGTCGGCGAGCTCCCGCTCCCGCTCGGCGCGGGTCAGCGAGACCTCGACGTGGGCGAGCAGCTGACGGGCGCCCGACGCCACCGCCGTGGCGACCTCCGCCTCGTGGCGCAGCCGGGCCCGGCGCTGCTCGGCGCGCGCCCGCGCCTCGCGCTCCGCGCGGGCCGCCCGGTCCAGGGAGTCGGCCCGGCCGGCGAGGCCCTTGACCCGCTCCTCGTGGGTACGGACCTGGAGCCGGGCCTCCATCTCGGTCTGGCGCGCGTTGGAACCGTCGATCGCGAGCCGGTCGCGCACGGACGTGTCGGGCTCGTCCTCCCCTCCGTCCCCCGAGGAGGCGTTCTCCTCGGCCACCAGCAGCCGCTCGGTCAGCTCCTCCGCCTCGGCCAGCGCCCGGTCCAGGGCCTCCGCGGCGCGCGCTGCCGCGGCGGCGGTGCGCTCGGCCTCCCCCGCCGCTCCCCTGGCCTGTCCGGCGAGCCGCCCGAGCTGCTGCGCCACGGCCGACTTCTCCCGGTCCGCGGCCCGCCGCCGCTCGCCCAGCTCCTCGACGAGGGCGGCCGCGGCACGCCGCCGCTCGACGGCGGCCTCCTTCGCCGCCTCCAGCTCTCCGCACCGCACGTCGAGCCCGGCGAGCTCGGCCGCCGCCTCGTCCACGGACGCCTGCACCTCCAGCAGGCTCGGCGCCCCGGCGGACCCGCCCTGCGCGAGGTGCGCCCCCAGCAGATCGCCTTCGGCGGTGACCGCGACGAGCCCCGGGTGCGCCCGCACCACGTCCACGGCCTGGTCGAGCCCGTCGACGACGACCACGTCCCTCAGCAAGCGCCGTACGGCGCCCATGAGTTCGGCCGGTCCGCCGACCAGCCGGGCCGCCGGCGCGGTGCCGTCGACGGCGGGCGGCCCGGCCGGCTCGTCGGCCCCGGCGAGCAGCAGCGACGCACGGCCGGCGTCCTGCTTGCGGAGGAGGCGCAGAGCCTCGGCCGCCGTGGCCGGGTCCGTGACGGCGAGGGCGTCGGCGGCGGCGCCGAGGGCCGCGGCGACGGGGATCTCGTAGCCGGGGGTGACGGTCAGCAGCTCCGCCGCCGGCCCGAGGAGGCCGGTGAGGCCGGCGGCGATCAGGGCGCCGGTGCCGTCCTTGCGGCGCAGGCCGAGGGCGAGGGCGTCGTGGCGGGCGCGGGTCGCGGCGCGGGCGCGGTCGGCGTCGGCGGCGGCCTCCCGGGCCGCGGTGAGCGCGGCCTCCGCGTCGGCGAGCTCGCGGCGGGCGGCCTCGTGGCGCTCGGCCAGCTCGGTGTCGTCCGCGTCGAGGCCGTCGACCTCGGCCTTCAGCTGCTCGTACTCCTCCTGGGCGGCCACCGCGCGTTCCTGTGCCTCGTCGCGCGCGGCGGCGAGCCGGTCGATCTCGGCCTGGGCGGACGCGGCGCGCGAGCGGGCCGCGTTGACCTGGCCGTGCAGCCGGGCCAGGCCCTCCCTGCGGTCGGCGATGGCGCGGGCGACGTCCTTGAGACGGCGCTCCTCGACGGCGAGGGCGCGTTCGAGCTCGGCGCGGTGGGCGACGGTGTCCTCCAGGGCCCGCTCGGCGGCCTCCAGGGCGGCCTCCAGCTCGGCCTCCTGCTCGCGGATCCGGGCGGCCTCGCGCTCCATGTCCTCCGGCTCGCGGCCCCGCCGCTCCTCCGGCGGCTGCGTCGTGGCGCTCTTCACGCGGGCGTCGGCGAGCGAGACCGTGCCGCGCACCCGCTCGGCGAGCTGCGACAGCTCGTACCAGGTCTGCTGGGCGCGCTGGAGCCGCGGCGCGAGACGGCGCGCCTCCTCCTCCAGCTCGGCCTCCTTGGCGAGCGCCGCCTTCAGTTCGGCCTCGGCGGCCTCCTTGCGGGCCAGCAGCGCGGCCTCGTCGGCGACCTCCGCCTTCAGTGCCTCCCGGAGGCGTACGAGGTCGTCGGAGAGCAGTCGCAGGCGCGCGTCGCGCAGGTCGGCCTGGATGACGGCGGCGCGCCGGGCGACGGCGGCCTGCCGGCCGAGCGGTTTCAGCTGGCGGCGCAGTTCGTCGGTGAGGTCCTGGACGCGGGCCAGGTTGGCCTGCATCGCGTCGAGCTTCCGCAGCGCCTTCTCCTTGCGCTTGCGGTGCTTGAGGACGCCCGCGGCCTCCTCGATGAAGGCGCGGCGGCCCGTCGGGTCGGCGTGCAACACGGAGTCGAGCTGGCCCTGGCCGACGATGACGTGCATCTCGCGGCCGATGCCGGAGTCGGAGAGCAGGTCCTGGATGTCGAGCAGCCGGCACGTGTCGCCGTTGATCTGGTACTCGCTGCTGCCGCCGCGGAACATGATCCGGGTGATGGTGACTTCGGCGTAGTCGATGGGCAGCGCGCCGTCGGAGTTGTCGATGGTCAGGGAGACCTCGGCGCGGCCGAGCGGCGGCCGCCCGGTCGTGCCGGCGAAGATGACGTCCTCCATCTTGCCGCCGCGCAGCGACTTGGCTCCCTGCTCCCCCATGACCCAGGACAGCGCGTCCACGACGTTGGACTTGCCCGAGCCGTTGGGCCCGACGACGCAGGTGATTCCCGGTTCGAACCGCAGCGTGGTGGCGGAGGCGAACGACTTGAAACCGCGGAGCGTCAGGGCCTTGAGGTGCACGCCTGCGGACTCTACCCGGGGTCTCGGGTTTCACCCATGAAGGTGCAGGGCACACCCTCAGCCAAGGAGGGTGGGACATGGGGGCAGGGGGTTGCGCGAGAAAAAGGTGCGCAAGAAAGAAGGGACGCCGAAGCGCCCCTTGCATATCCAGCTGTGCTGGCGAGAGTGTTTCTCACCTGGCCCCTCGGGGCTGAGACCTCAGGTGAGCGCAGGCTCCGCCTTGGTGACGTCGAGATCGATGCTGTCCAGCAGCGACTCTCCCGTGTGCTGAGCGGCGGCAGCGGTGAGCGCGTCGTTCTCCGACTGGATCCTTACCAGCTCGGACTCCAGGTCCTGAACGCGCTGCTGAAGCCGTCGCATCTCGGCGAGGAGTCGCGGGTCGGAGCCGCCGACGTAACCGAGAAGCGCCTTTGCCATGATGGATGGTCCTCCACACTGAGTGACCGACCGAAGCGGTGTGGGTCGTGAGGGATTCGCACCCGCGGTGCTCGACCGTGCTCTTTGTCGTGCCCGTTCTCACGGTCGAACAACTGAGGTGCGCGGGGGCTTCCAGAGTCTCACCAAAAAGTTTGACGGTCAACACGATCACGCCCTGCATCGAAGGGTCACCGGGGGGCATGCGGCCGCGGGAAGGGCGGCGGCGCCTCGCAACTCGGTGCCCGAGGGGCGTGGAGATCATCCTTACTCGCGCAGCCTGGCACGGCAAGCGCTTCTTGGCAACCACCAGGCCGTTTTCGCTTCCGCGACCGTTCACCGCACCCCCGTCCGAGACCGTTCGGAGCCGTCGGAAGGGGGTGCGCGAGGGGTCGCCGGGGCGAGGTGTCAGCGGATGGCGAAGGTCTCGTAGCCGCCGCGCGGGGTGGCCCAGATCTCAGTGACTCCGTCCACGCGCCCGGGCGTGTCGCCGGAGCGGAGCCAGTCGAGCAGACGGTGGCAATTCTCACTCGGCCCCTCGGCCACGACCTGGACCCGGCCGTCGTCGAGGTTCAGGGCGAAGCCGACGAGCCCTCCGATCTCCAGCGCGTTTGCCCTGGTGAACCAGCGGAAGCCCACTCCCTGTACCCGGCCGCGCACCCAGGCGGTCATCCGTACGTCGTCAGTCATGCCTGCACGCTAACGGGCGGATTACGGAAGGAGCACGTCAGCCCGGCATGTCATGGCGTACAGTCCGTGCGGAACGGGGCTCACCCGATCGGCGGAGCCCGGTGAGACCGCTCCTCCGGGAGCCCCGCGAAAGCAAAGATCGGCAAACACCACAGTTCACAGGTCCGGTTCAGAGGTCCAGAGGTCAGGAGGCGAGCGGATGGGAAGGCATCGCGGCGAACGGCGCGGCGCGCCCGTACGCACCGGGCTGCTCGGCATCTCCGCGGCGGTCGCGGTGGGCGCGATCGGTGTCGCCTCGGGCCTGCTGCCCGGCGGCGAGACGTTCTCGGTCGGCAACTCCGGCAAGGAGACGCCGCGGGTGGAGGCCGAACGGCAGGCCCCGCGCCTGACCACGCAGGGCGGCTCCTCGGTCTCCCCGGCGCGGTCGGCGAGCCCGGACGGCGGTACGGGCACGGGGACGGCGAAGGGCAAGGCGGCCTCGCCCTCGGCGACCCCGAAGCCGAAGCCCACTCCGACGAAGACCGCGACCCCGAGCCCGAAGCCCTCGAAGCCCAGGGCCACGCCCACGCCCGCGCCGGCGCCCACGAGGACGGTCCGGCCGACCCAGGCCCCGGTCACCGTGGTCCCGTCCTCCCCGTCGGCCACCGTCCGCTCCGTGACCGAGCGCGAGCAGGCCGCGGAGGCCGAGGTCGTGCGGCTGGTGAACCTGGAGCGCGCCAAGGTCGGCTGCGTCGCGGTCCGCTCGGACGCCGAGCTCGCCGCCCTGGCCGGCGCCTTCAGCGCGGACATGGCCGCACGGAACTTCTTCGACCACACCGATCCCGACGGCGACTCGCCCTGGACCCGCGCCGAGAGGGCGGGCGTCATGAACCTCGGCGGCGAGAACATCGCCCGCGGCCAGGTCGACGCCGCCGCGGTGATGAAGTCCTGGATGGCCAGCGACGGCCACCGCGCCAACATCCTGAACTGCGACTACAAGACGCTGGGCGTGGGCGTCCACTTCGCGGACGGCGGTCCGTGGTGGACCCAGGACTTCGGCTTCTGAGCCTGCGCCTCCCCGGCCTCGCACGCGTACGGAAGGGCCCCGTCACCGGAACGGTGACGGGGCCCTTCCGCGTGGTCCCCGGTCGGGCCGGTCAGGCCGCGGCCTTGCCGAGGACGAAGGTGCGGGCCGTGGTGGCGACACGGCGGCCGAGGTGCTCGGCGGTGGCGATGTCGGCCTTGTGGACGCCCTCGGGGCCCAGGTCGTTGTGGGTCTGGGCGGCGGCGCCGGAGAAGAAGCCGAGGCGGTTGATGTCGTTCTCGGAGGCCTCGCTGGTGTTCCAGCCGGGCTTCAGACCGAGGTTGACCCAGGTCATGCCGTGCTGGCCGGCGAGGGTCTGGAAGAACTGCAGGGTGTGCAGCTTGTCGCCGCTCTTCGAGGCGGAGTTGGTGAATCCGGCGGCCAGCTTGTCCTGCCAGGCGTCGGCGAACCAGCGCTTGGAGGAGGCCTCGGCGAACTGGTGGAACGCGCCGGACGCGGTGCCCATGTAGGTCGGCGAGCCGAAGACGATCGCGTCGGAGCCGTCGAGGAGCTCCCACTGGGCGTCGGTGATCTGGTCGACCCTGATCAGGTGGACGGTGGCGCCGGCCTCGGCGGCACCGTCACGGACCGCCTCGGCGAGGACGGCGGTGTGGCCGAAGCCGGAGTGGTAGGCGATGGCGACGACGGGGGTGGTCATGGAAGGACTCCTCGGCGAAAGGGTGAAGGACGGCAGGGGGAACGCCAAGAAGTAGAGCACTAACTTTTGGAAAGCGCAACAGATCAGTTAGCGCTTCCTGGCGCACAGCGCTGCGCGCGCGTATGGTAGGGGCATGACTGACGACCTCGCCTACGACGTGTTCGCGAAGTCCTGCCCTTCGCGCGGCACCCTGGAGCACGTGACCGGCCGCTGGGGCAGCCTGATCCTGGGCGCGCTCCACGACGGCACGTTCCGCTTCAACGAGCTGCGGCGCAGGGTCGACGGCGTGAGCGAGAAGATGCTGTCCCAGACACTGCACGCGCTCGAACGCGACGGCCTCGTCCACCGCGACGCCCAGCCCACCAATCCCCCGCGGGTCGACTACTGCCTCACGCCGCTCGGCCGCGAGGTGGCCGAGCAGCTGCTCGGCCTGATCCGGCTGGTCGAAGGCCGGATGGACGAGGTGCTCGCCGCCCGCGAGAGCTACGACGACGGGCAGCCGGCGACGGTCGCGCCGTAGCGCCGGTCACGCGTGGCGTCGCCGGTCGGACCGCGGCGCCGCCCCTGTCGCCGTAGCGCCGGTCGCCCCCGCGTACGTCAGAGCGTGACGCGCGGCGGGCGCTGGCAGCGCGGGCAGAAGTAGCTGGAGCGGTTCATCCACGGGCGCCGGCGCATCGGTGTGCCGCACCGCCGGCACGGCTCGCCCTCCCGCCCGTACGCGTCCAGGGACCGGTCGAAGTAGCCCGACTCGCCGTTCACGTTCACGTACAGGCTGTCGAAACTCGTGCCGCCGGCCGCGAGTGCCGCGTTCATCACGTCCCGGACGTGCCCGAGGAGCTCGGCCGCCCGCGGCCGGGTGATCGTCGCCGTCGGCCGCTCGTAGTGCAGCCTCGACCGCCACAGCGCCTCGTCCGCGTAGATGTTGCCGACCCCGCTGATCAGCGACTGGTCGAGCAGCGCCCGCTTGATCGTGGTGCGCCGCAGCCGCAGCGCGGTGGCGAAGGCCGCGTCGTCGAAGGCGGGGTCCAACGGGTCGCGCGCGATGTGCGCGATGACGTCCGGGAGCCCGTCGGCGCTGTCCGGGGCGGTGTCGTGCAGCGAGAGACCGCCGAAGGTCCGCTGGTCGACGAAGCGCAGCTCGGTCCCGGCCACGCCGGCGGCGGAGTCGCCGCCGGACGGGGCGAAGCGGATCCGGATCCGCAGGTGCTTCTCGTCCGCCGCCTCCTCGGGCTGCACGAGCAGCTGGCCGCTCATCCCGAGGTGGCCGAGCACGGACGCCTCGCCGCCCTCGAGCGGCAGCCACAGGTACTTGCCGCGCCGCCGGGCGATCCCGAAGCGCTGTCCCTTCAGCCGTGCGGCGAAGTCCGTGGCACCCTCCGGGTGGCGCCGCACGGCCCGCGGGTGCAGGACCTCCACCTCCGTGACGGTCCGGCCGGCGACCCACCGCTCAAGACCGCGTCGTACGACCTCGACCTCGGGCAACTCGGGCACGGGACTCCTCCGGACGGCTCTCTTCGGCTGATGCCCGCAGCCTACAACCGCCCTGACACGGCGCTGCCCCCGTCCCCTGGGCAGGGGACGGGGGCAGCGTCGGAAAGCGAAGGATGGAGCGGAGGGTCAGGCCGTGGCCTGCTCGTCGGAGGCGTTCTCGGCCGCGGCCTTCGCCGCCGCCGCCGCACGCTCGTCCGCGGCGGCGCGGATCTCGCGCCACGCGGACTCCGCCGCCTGCTGCTCCGCCTCCTTCTTGCTGCGGCCGGTGCCGGTGCCGTACGAGACACCACCGACGCGGGCAGCAGCAGTGAAGGTCTTCTCGTGGTCCGGCCCCTCCTCGCTGACGAGGTACTCCGGAACGCCGAGCCCCTCGGCCGCGGTCAGCTCCTGGAGACTGGTCTTCCAGTCCAGGCCGGCGCCGAGGTTCGAGGACTTCTCGATCAGCGGGTCGAAGAGCCGGTGCACCAGCTCGGACGCCGCGTCGAGGCCCTTGTCGAGATAGACCGCGCCGATCACCGCTTCGAGGGTGTCGGCGAGGATGGACGCCTTGTCCCGGCCGCCCGTGCCTTCCTCGCCCCGGCCGAGCCGGATGAACGAGCCAAGGTCGAGGCCGCGGCCCACGTCCGCCAGCGCACGCGAGTTGACCACCGCGGCCCGCAGCTTGGCCAGCTGGCCTTCGGGCAGGTCGGGGTGGGTGCGGTACAGCGTGTCCGTGACCACCAGGCCGAGCACCGAGTCCCCGAGGAACTCCAGCCGCTCGTTGGTGGGCAGACCGCCGTTCTCGTACGCGTACGAACGGTGGGTGAGCGCACGCACCAGAAGGGCGGACTCGAGCTGATACCCGAGCCGCCCTTCCAGAAGCGTGTGGGACGAGGCCGAATTGACGTGGTCAGACATCGTGCCTCTCACCGGCCCCTCAGACGGAGAGGACCTGGCGCTTGTTGTAGGTGCCGCAGCTCGGGCACGCGATGTGCTGCTGCTTCGGCTCCTGGCACCGCTCACACGAAACCAGGGGGGTGACCGCAGCCTTCCACTGCGACCGGCGGTGGCGCGTGTTGCTGCGCGACATCTTCCGCTTCGGAACAGCCACGGCTACTTCTCCTGCTTCTCGTCGACACCGGATGCGGCATCGCTCATGTTGTCCTTCTCGTCGGCTCCCAGTGAACCGGCGAGTCCCTGCAGTGCCGCCCAACGCATGTCGACGGCGTCATGGTGGTGGTCCGGGTTGTCGTTCAGGTTGATTCCGCACTCGGAACACAGACCTGCACAGTCCTCCCGGCACACCGGCTGCATGGGCAGTGCGAGCACCACCGCATCGCGCAGCACGGGCTCGAGGTCGAACATGCCGTCCTCGAGGGGGATCATGTCCTCGTCGTCCTCGGCTTCGTCGTCCGCGGCCGCCTTGACGCGGCCCCGGTCGTCGGAGTCGGGGTACGAGAACATCTCCTGGAAGTCCGCGTCGAGCTCCAGCTCGACGGGCTCCAGACACCTTACGCACTCCCCCTCTGCCGATGCACGGGCGGTGCCTGTGACAAGCACCCCTTCCATGACCGACTCAAGGCGGAGCTCGATCTCCACCGGGGCGCCCTCGGGCACCTCGATGACCCCCGCGATCCCCAGCTCACCGGGGGCGTCGACCGTGCGGGAGAGCCGCTGCATGGCACCAGGACGCCGCCCCAGCTCGTGCGTGTCGAACACGAGGGGGTTGCGATGGTCGAGGCGCGTGCTCAGGGTTCTTCCTGCTTTCGGATCGTTCACAACGTGAGGGGCTGCCTTGCGCGGGCAGCACTGATCGCGGACATACGCGCGACCGAACAGCCAGAATACTGGACGCTTCGCTCAGGGCCCAATCCGGGTCAGTGACCCTGCTCGTAACGGCGCAGCTGCTCCAGGTCGATCATGCTCGTGTCGAAGAAGCTGGTCTCGTCCAGCGCGGCGGACGGCGGCTGCTGCTGGACGTGGGGCTGCGCCTGCGGCTGCTCGTAGCCGTACTGCTGCTGGTACGCGTAGGGGTCGGCCTGCGGCTGCTGGTAGCCATAGGGGTCCTGGACCGGCTGCTGGTAGCCGTACGGGTCCTGGACGGGCTGCTGCGGGTACCCGTACGGGTCGGGCTGGACCTGCTGCGCCGGGATCTGCACCGGCTGGGGCTCGGCGGCCGGCTCCGGGTCGGCCAGTTCCGCGAGGCCGGCCAGGTAGTCGGCGTCGCTGGTGTGCAGCGGGTTGCCCGCCGCGTCCTGTGCGGCCATGTGCTCGCCGAGGGCGTCGCTGGCGATCCGGCCGTGCAGCTTCTGCCGGCCGCGGCCGACCGCCTCCAGCGTCTTGCTGAGGACGGCCTCGAAGGCGCCCAGCTTGGCGTCCACGTAGGAGTCGGCCCGCTGGATCAGGGTCTGCGGGTCCGCGCTGTACTCGGGGGCGTCCTCGTCGGCGTAGCCGTCCGCGTCGACGCCCGGGCCCCGGCCGAGGAGCTTCTCGCGGCCGCGGTCGACGGAGGCGATGGTCTTGTTGAGGACGACCTCGAAGTTGGCGAGCTTGGAGTCGACGTAGTCGTCGGCCTCGGCCCGGATCTCCTCGGCCTCGCGGCGGGCCTCGCCCAGGATCCGCTCGGCCTCGTCCTGCGACTGGCGGGCCACCTGGGTGTCGGAGATCAGCGAACCGCGCTCGGCGTGGGCGGCCTCGATGATCCGCTCGGCCTCCCTGCGGGCCTGCTCGACCATCTGCTCACGCCCGCCGAGCAGCTCCTGCGCCTGGGCGAGGGAGCCCGGCAGGGCCTCGCGGACCTCTTCGAGCAGCGCGAGCAGCTCGGCACGGTTGACCACGCAGGACGCCGACATGGGCATGGAGCGGGCGCTCCGGACCGTCGCGACGATCTCGTCGAGCTTCTTCTGCACGTCCACCGGTGCTCGCCACTCTCTACAGCTGGATGGAGACGGACGGGACGACTGTAAGGCCAGTCGGCCCCTGGCCGGGACCAGGGCCTGTCCGGCGGATCAGGGTCGGATAGGCCGCGGCGTCTGGTGCGGTGCATCGCAAGGCGCCGGAGCGTCGCGATAGCGGAGCTATCGGGGCGCTTCGGCAACGCGGCGAGGTGCCGTGCCAGACGCCGCGGCCCCGGCCATGATCCGCCGGACAGGCCCTGGGTGACGGAGCGTCAGCGGCGGTGGCCGGCGGTCACTGTCCCGAGCGGTTCTCGGCGAGCCGCTCGGTGAGCCGGGAGAGCACCGCGGGCGGCACCAGGTGGGAGACGTCGCCGCCCCAGGCCGCGACCTCCTTGACCAGGGAGGACGACAGGAAGCTGTACGTCGGGTTGGTGGGCACGAACAGCGTCTCCACGCCGGAGAGGCCGTTGTTCATCTGGGCCATCTGCAGCTCGTAGTCGAAGTCGCTGACGGCCCGCAGTCCCTTGACGATGGCGGGGATGTCGCGCTGCTTGCAGAAGTCGACGAGCAGGCCGTGGAAGGACTCGACCTCGACGTTCCCGAAGTCGGCGGTGACCTCGCGGATCAGCTCGATCCGCTCGTCGACCGTGAACAGGCCCTTCTTCGACTGGTTGATCATCACCGCGACGTGCACGACGTCGTACAGCTTGGAGGCGCGGGCGATGATGTCGAGGTGTCCATTGGTGATCGGGTCGAACGACCCGGGACAGACGGCGCGGCGCAACTTGGTTCCCTCGCTCTCCGGTCCGGTCATCGTGCGTCTTCGCACGTAGAGGCGGCGCGACCGTACCAAAACGTGCCTTCGCCGTAGCGACGGGCCCGCAGGGGTGCGAAGCCGTCCGGCCAGCCGAACTCGCCGCCGCGGGTGCTGCGCTCCACGGTGACGAGGGCATCCTCGGCGATCCAGCCCCCCGAGCGCATTGTGAGGAGGATCTCTCGAAGATCGTCGTCCGCGACGGCGTACGGCGGGTCGAGGAAGACCAGGTCGTACGGCTCGGCCGGCGCCGGTCCCGACACGATCTGTTCCGCTTTGCCCGTACGGAACTCGGCGCCCGCGAGCCCGAGCGAGCGGATGTTCTCGCGCACGGTGCGCGCGGCGCGCTGGTCGGCCTCGACGAGCAGGGCGTGGGAGGCGCCGCGGGACAGCGCCTCCAGACCGACGGCTCCGGAGCCCGCGTAGAGGTCGGCGACGCGGGCGCCGGCGAGACCGTGGAAGGACTCCCAGGTGGAGAAGAGACCTTCCCTCGCCCGGTCGGAGGTGGGCCGGGTACCGGTGCCCGGGGGCACCGCGAGTCGGCGTCCGCCGGCGGTGCCGGCGATCACGCGGGTCATCTGGGGTCCTCGTCATCCATAAGCCGTTGCGTAGGCAATAGCTTAGGGCGGCGGGGCCGGGAGGGAGACGGCCGTGCGGCGGTCAGCCCTTCTCCAGGTACTCCTCCCGGTCCTTGTCGAGAAGCGCGTCGAGCGCGGTGCGCAGCGCGGGGTGGCCGGTGAGGCCGGGGTCGGCGACGACGAGGGCGGTGGCCTCCTCGCGGGCGGCGGCGATGACCTCCTCGTCCTCGATGACGGCGAGCACCCGCAGCGAGGAGCGGACGCCGGACTGGGCCTGGCCGAGGACGTCGCCCTCCCGGCGCTGTTCGAGGTCGATCCGGGAGAGTTCGAAGCCGTCGAGGGTGGACGCGACGGCGTTCAGCCGCTGCCGCGCGGAGCTGGCCTCGGGCATCTCGGAGACGAGCAGGCAGAGACCGGGGGCGGAGCCCCGGCCGACGCGGCCGCGCAGCTGGTGCAGCTGGGAGACGCCGAAGCGGTCGGCGTCCATGATCACCATGGCGGTGGCATTGGGGACGTTCACGCCGACCTCGATGACGGTCGTGGCGACCAGGACGTCCGCCTCGCCGGCGGCGAAGCGGCGCATCACGTCGTCCTTGTCGTCCGGGTGCATCCGGCCGTGCAGCACCTCGACGCGGAGCCCGGCGAGCGGACCGGCCCGCAGCTGCTCGGCGACGTCGAGGACGGCGAGCGGCGGACGCTTCTCGGCCTCGTCCTCGGGACCCGCCTTCTTCCCGGACTTCTGGTCCTCCTCGTCGCCGATGCGCGGGCACACCACGTACGCCTGGTGCCCGGCCTCGACCTCCTCGCGGACCCGCTCCCAGGCCCGGGCCAGGAAGTGCGGCTTGTCGGCGGCGGGCACGACATGGCTGGCGATCGGGGACCGGCCGGCGGGCAGCTGGTCCAGGACGGAGGTCTCCAGGTCGCCGAAGACGGTCATCGCGACGGTGCGGGGAATGGGCGTGGCCGTCATGACGAGCAGGTGCGGCGGCTGCTTCCCCTTGCCGCGGAGGGCGTCGCGCTGCTCCACGCCGAAGCGGTGCTGCTCGTCGACCACGACCAGACCGAGGTCGTGGAACTGCACCTTGTCCTCGATGAGCGCGTGCGTGCCGATGACGATGCCGGCCTCACCGGTGACCAGGTCGAGCAGCGCCTGCCGCCGGGCCGCGGCGCCCATGGAACCGGTGAGCAGCACGACCTTGGTCGCGTGCTCGGCCCCGCCGAGCATTCCCCCCTCGGCGAGCTCCCCCATCATCTCGGTCACCGAGCGGTGGTGCTGCTGCGCGAGGACCTCGGTGGGCGCCAGCATCGCGGCCTGCCCTCCGGCATCGACGACGGCGAGCATGGCGCGCAGGGCCACCATGGTCTTCCCGCTTCCGACCTCCCCCTGGAGGAGGCGGTGCATGGGGTGTTCGGTGGCGAGGTCGTCGAAGATCTCCTGGGAGACCTTGCGCTGGCCCTCGGTGAGGGTGAAGGGGAGCTTGGCGTCGAAGGCGGTGAGCAGGCCGTCGGGGGCCGGGCGGCGGGCGACGGCCGGGAGCTGCGTCTCGGCGTGACGGCGGCGCGCGAGCGCGACCTGGAGGACGAAGGCCTCGTCCCACTTGAGGCGGTCGCGGGCGGCGGCGATGTCGGCCTTGGTACGGGGCCGGTGGATGCGGGTGAGGGCGTCGGGCAGGTCGGTGAGGCCGCGGCCGTCGCGCAGGGCGGGCGGCAGCGGGTCGACGAGGCCCTCCCAGCCGGTGGCGGCCATGGAGTCGAGGGCGATGCCGACGGACTGCTCGATGGTCCAGGACTCCAGCTGCTTGCACGCCGGGTAGATGGGCAGCAGCTCGCTCGCGAAGGCCTTGACGGTCTCGGTGCCGCTGTCGGCGTCGAGCAGCTTGTACTCGGGGTGGGCGAGCTGGAGGCGGCGGTTGAAGACGCCGACCTTGCCGGCGAACATGGCGCGCCGGCCGGGCAGCAGTTCCTTCTGGTGGAAGTGGACGGTGCGGCCGAAGAACACCAGCTGCATCCGGCCGCTGCCGTCGGTGATGGTGACCTCAAGGCGCTGGCCCTTGCCGCGCCCGCCCTTGTTGAAGGTGTGCACGCGCGCGTCGGCGACCTGGGCGACGACGGTGACGTGCTCGTCCAGCGGCAGGTCGGCCAGCGCGGTCAGCTCGCCTCGCTCGGCGTACCGACGCGGGTAGTGGTGGAGCAGGTCGCCGACCGTGTGCAGGTCCATGTGCTCGGCCATCACCTTGGCGGTTGCGGCGCCGAGCAGCTTCTTGAGGGGTTCGTCGAGGGCGGGCACGCGTTCCATTGGACACCACCGGACTGACACCCGTCGCGCAGCCGCGACGGCGATCCTCGCGGCCGCGCGGGGCTACTCGACGCCGACGAGCAGCGGCGGCGCGCCCTCGCCCGCGTGGTAGACAGTGGTGTCGACGGCCAAGTACGTGGTGCGGACGTGCTGTTCGAGGGTGGCGGCGAGGCCGGCGGGCGTGTCGTCGGCGACGACGAGGGTGACCAGCTCGCCGCCCGCGGAGAGCATGCGGTCGAGGACCGTGACGGCGGTGGCGGTGAGGTCCTGGCCGATGACGGCGACGTCGCCCTCGATGAGGCCGAGGACGTCGCCGGCCTGGCAGACGCCGGCCGAGGTGAAGGACTGGCGTTCGGCGACGGCGAGTTCGGCGTAGCGGGTGGCGCCGGCCGCGGCCGTCATGGCGACGACGTCCTCGTCGAAGCGGCGGTCGGGTTCGTGGACGGCGAGGGCGGCGATGCCCTGGACGGCGGCGCGGGTGGGGATGAGGGCGACCCGGATGCCCTCGGCCCTGACCTGTTCGGCGGCCGCGGCGGCGATCTGCCGCAGCTCGGTGTCGTTGGGCAGCAGGACGACCTCGCGGGCGTGGGCCCGGCGGATCGCCTCGGCGAGGTCGGTGCCGGTCGGCGTCTCGCCGGGGCGGGCGACCAGGGTGGTCGCGCCGGCCTGGGCGCACAGTCCGGCGAGGCCGTCGCCGGGCAGGACGGCGACGACCGCCCGCCCGGCGGGTTCCGGGCGTGCCTCGAAGTGGGTGACGCGGATGCGGTACGGGCGTCCCGCCTCGACGCCGGCCTCGACCGCCGCGCCGGCGTCGTCGACGTGGACGTGGACGTTCCACAGCCCGTCGCCGCCGACGACGACCAGGGAGTCCCCCAGTTCGTCGAGGCGCCGCTTCAGGGTGTCCACGGCGGCGTCCTCGGCCTCCAGGAGGTAGATGACCTCGTAGGCGGGCCCGGCGCCGGAGAGGCAGTCGCCCAGGACGACCGGCCCGTGCGCGGGTTCGGCGAAGGGCGTCGGCGCCTCGCCGGTCAGGGCCTCCACGAGCGCGCCGAGCACCGCGACCAGACCGCGTCCTCCGGCGTCCACGACGCCCGCGCGGCGCAGTACGTCCAGTTGGCCGGGGGTCTGCTCCAGGGCCGTCCTTGCCCCCTCGTAGGCGCTCCTGGCCACCGTCACGAGTTCCCCGCCGGCCGCGCAGGCGCCGGCGGCCGCGTCGGCGACGGTGAGGAGGGTGCCCTCGACCGGGTGGGCGACGGCCCGGCGGGCCGCTTCGGCGGCGCTCGCGAGGGCGCGGGCGAGGTGGTCGCCGTCGCCGCCCTCGGCGAGGACCGCGGACATGCCGCGGAGCAGCTGGGAGAGGATGGTGCCGGAGTTGCCGCGGGCGCCGATCAGCGCGCCGTGGGCCATCGCCCGTATGATCTCCGCCACGTCGGGGGCCTCCGCGGCTCCCTTGGCGAAGGCCTCGTCGGCGGCCCGGGCCGCGGATTCGACGGTCAGGTACAGGTTGGTCCCGGTGTCGCCGTCCGCGACGGGATAGACGTTGATGGCGTCGATCTCGTCGCGCTCCCTGCCGAGCGCCGCCAGCGCCCCTGCGCACCAGGATCGGACCGCTTCGGCGTCGAGGGTCTGCGGTGCTCGCGGCAACGGGTGGTCCTCCTGTGCTTCGCGGTGGGTTCACCGCAGGGTAGACCCGCGTCCGTCCGGAGCCCGGGGCGGGGGCCCGGCGGACCGTGGTAGTTTCGTTCCACGGAAGCAGTCGTTGTATGCTGCTTCGGTTGCCCGGCACAGTCGGGCCATTCCCCCGGCAAGCCACTTCAGATCCCTGATCCGATCCGGTGCGCCGGATTTCACTGTAAATCTGAAGTCTTTGGAGTGACCCGTGGCTGCCAACTGCGACGTCTGCGGCAAGGGGCCGGGCTTCGGCAACAACATTTCGCACTCGCACCGCCGTACGTCTCGTCGCTGGAACCCGAACATCCAGCGTGTGCGTGCCGTGGTCGGTCGGACGCCGAAGCGGCTCAACGTCTGCACCTCGTGCATCAAGGCCGGCAAGGTCTCGCGCTAATTGGTGCTCCCCCGCGTCAAGCGGGGACAGCCCCGCCGACGTCTCGTCGTAGCGCAGCCCTGCGGTTGCCTTGAAAGGCCGGTTCACCTCGGTGAACCGGCCTTTTGCCATGCCCGGGGAGACGCCCGGGGCCATGGCCCGGGGATGCCTCAGCGCAGGCGCCAGGCGTGGTCCACCGGGCCGATGCCCCCGCCGAGCGCGAAGCCGGCGGCGATCGCTCCCGTCACGTAGGTCTTCGCCTGCCGTACGGCCTCCGGCACCGTCAGCCCCCTGGCGAGCCCCGACGCCACCGCCGAGGCGAGCGTGCAGCCCGTCCCGTGGGTGTGCCGGTTGTCGTGGCGCGGGGCGCGCAGCCACAGCTCCTCCGAGCCGTCCGTCAGCAGGTCCACGGCCTCCTCGGCCGAGGCCGCGAGGTGTCCGCCCTTGATCAGCGCCCAGCGCGGCCCGTACGACAGGATCGCCTCGGCCGCCCGCCGCATCCCGGCCTCGTCCT
Organism: Streptomyces sp. NPDC127114; assembly: GCF_042677525.1. Lineage (NCBI taxonomy): Bacteria > Bacillati > Actinomycetota > Actinomycetes > Kitasatosporales > Streptomycetaceae > Streptomyces > Streptomyces sp. NPDC127114. The sequence continues at coordinate 93,404 of NZ_JBHXTJ010000012.1, read as the reverse complement.
CGACGGCGACGCCGGTGAGCTGCGTCACCTCGTCCAGGTTCGGGGTGGCGACGGTCGCGACGGGGAGCAGCCTGGTGCGGACGGCGTCGAGTGCGGAGGCCGCGAGCAGCGGGTCCCCGTGCTTGGAGACGCCCACCGGGTCCACCACGACGGGCACGCCCGTGGCCGTGGCCGTCCCGGCGAGGAGTTCGGCGACCGTCTCCACGAGCACGGCGGAGGCCAGCATGCCGGTCTTGACCGCCTGGACGCCGATGTCGTCGACGACGGCCCGGTACTGGGCCCGTACGGCCTCCTCGGGCAGCTCCCAGGCGCCCTGGACGCCCAGCGAGTTCTGGGCGGTGACGGCGGTGATCACGCTCATGCCGTGGACGCCGAGCGCGAGCATGGTCTTGAGGTCGGCCTGGATGCCGGCGCCGCCGCCGGAGTCGGATCCGGCGACGGTGAGGACCAGGGGCGGCCGGGAGGTCATTCGGCGCCGCCGAAGTGGTCCCAGCCGCCCTTGCTGTGCCAGGGCGCGCCGTCGACGGTCACCTGGGGCAGTGCGGAGGGGTTGAGGACCTCGCCGATGACCTTCCAGCGGGCGGGGAGCTTCACGTCCGGCGGGAAGGTGGCGACGATCGCGTGGTCCTCTCCCCCGGTGAGCACCCACTGGAGCGGGTCGACGCCGACGGCCTGGCCGATGTCGTTCATCTGGCTGGGGATGTCGATGAGGCCGGAGCGCAGGTCGATGCGGACCTTGCTGGCCTCGGCGATGTGGCCGAGGTCGGCGATCAGGCCGTCGCTGACGTCGCACATGGCGGTGGCGCCGAGGCCGGCCGCCGCGGGGCCCGCGTGGTACGGCGGCTCGGGGCGGCGGTGGGCCTCGACGAAGGCGCGCGGGGAGCGGAAGCCGCGGGAGAGCACCGCGTAGCCGGCGGCGGACCAGCCGAGCCAGCCGGTGTAGGCGACGACGTCGCCGGGCTGGGCTCCGCCGCGGGTGACGGGGTCGTGGTTGCGCAGGTCGCCGAGGGCGGTGATGGAGACGGTGATCGTGTCGCCGCGGACCACGTCGCCGCCGACGACCGCGGCGCCGGCGACCTGACATTCGTCGCGCAGTCCGTCCATGAGTTCGGTGGGCCAGGTGACGGGGAGCTCGGCGGGTACCACGAGGCCGAGCAGGAGCGCGGTGGGCACGGCGCCCATGGCGGCGATGTCGGCGAGGTTCTGGGCGGCGGCCTTGCGGCCGACGTCGTAGGCCGTCGACCAGTCGCGGCGGAAGTGGCGTCCTTCGAGCAGGATGTCCGTGCTGGCCACCACGCGCCGGTCGGGGGCGGAGACGACCGCGGCGTCGTCGCCGGGCCCGATCCGCACCGCGGGCGTGGAGGTGAGCCGGGAGGTGAGCTCCCTGATGAGCCCGAACTCGCCGAGCTCTCCGACTGTGCCCTTCACCGCGATTCACCTCGTGTCGTCGTGCCGGCCGCCGCGCCGCTCCGCCGCTCCTCGCCGTGCGGGTCGCGGGCCGTCACCGTGCCGGATACCGTCAAGTAGACCGTCAACTTCTCATGTGCGTACGCCACCCCGCGTGCGCCTCCGAACCCGGAGGTCTCCCCGCGGCCCGCGGCGACGCGGTACCGTGGCGTCTCTTTCTCCCACAAGATCCTCGTGGCCGCCCTGGAGGTTCCGTGGTACAGGCGTACATCCTTATTCAGACCGAGGTGGGCAAGGCGTCGACCGTCGCCGAGACCATCGCAAAGATCGCGGGGGTGATCCAGGCGGAGGACGTGACGGGTCCGTACGACGTCATCGTGCGCGCGGAGGCCGACACCGTCGACGCGCTGGGCCGCATGGTGGTCGCCAAGGTCCAGCAAGTGGAAGGAATCACGCGCACCCTCACCTGCCCGGTCGTGCATATCTAGCCCCCGTCTACCCTTGGCCGGTGACGTCTTCCCACCGGCCCTTCGGCCTGCCCGCTTCCGCCGCCGCGGCCGTGCTGCTGCTGGCCGCCACCGGCTGTTCCGCCTCGGAGACGCCGGTGCCGGTTCCCAGCCCTCCGGCGGCCGAGGCCGCCCTCTGCCGTGCCCTCGCGAAGGAGCTGCCCGGCACCGTGGCGGGTCTGGAGCGGACCGGCACCGAGCCGGAGTCCGAACTGACCGCCGCGTGGGGGGATGCGGCGATCGTACTGCGCTGCGGAGTGCCCCGGCCCGAAAAGATGAACGATCCGCAGGCGCAGGGCGTCGAGGCCGACGGCGTCGGCTGGCTGGTCGAGCAGCGCGAGGGCGACGGACCCCGCTTCACCACCACGTACCGCAGGACGTACGTGGAGGTGTCGCTGGACGAGCGGTACGCGCACGACATGGGCCCGCTCGTGGATCTCGCCGCCCCTGTGAAGAAGGCCGTCCCCCCGAGTCTGTGACCCGGGGGTCCGTGTCAGCGCAGGCCCGTGGAGCGGTTCAGCGCGGCCTGGATGAGCCGGTCGACGAGCTCCGGGTAGCTGACGCCGCTCTCCTGCCACATCCGCGGGTACATGGAGATGGGCGTGAAGCCGGGCATGGTGTTGATCTCGTTGATGACGAAGTCGCCGTCCTCGGTGAGGAAGAAGTCGGCGCGCACCAGGCCCTCGCAGGAGACCGCTTCGTAGGCGGCGACGGCGAGCCGCTGGACCTCGGCGGTGGCCTCGTCGCCGATCGGCGCGGGCACCAGGCCGGAGGCGGAGTCGATGTACTTCGCCTCGAAGTCGTAGAAGTCGTGGTCGGTGACCGGCGGGATCTCGGCGGGCACGCTGGCGCGCGGGCCGTCCTCGAACTCCAGGACGCCGCACTCGATCTCGCGGCCGCGCACCAGCGCCTCCACGATGATCTTCGGGTCGTAGCGGCGGGCCTCCTCGATCGCCTCGTCGAGGCCGGAGAGGTCGTCGACCTTGGTGATGCCGACGGAGGAGCCGCCGCGGGCGGGCTTCACGAAGAGCGGCCAGCCGTGGTCGGCGGCGAACTCCACGATCTTCTTGCGGGCGGCGGCCGGGTTCTGGTCCCACTCGCGCGGCCGGATGACCTCGTACGGGCCGACCGGCAGGCCGAAGGAGACGAAGACCCGCTTCATGTACTCCTTGTCCTGGCCGACGGCGGACGCGAGGACGCCCGCGCCGACGTACGGGATGCCGGAGAGCTCCAGGAGGCCCTGGAGGGTGCCGTCCTCGCCGTACGGGCCGTGCAGCATCGGGAAGACGACGTCGACCTCGCCGAGGGCCCGCGGCAGGGAGCCGGGCTCGCTGAGGACGACCTCGCGGCTGGCCGGGTCGACGGGCAGGACGACGCCGCCGGTCTCGGACTCGGCGAGCTCGGCGACGTCCGGGAGGGCGCGCTCGGTGATCGCCATCCGCTCGGGGGCGTCGGCGGTCAGCGCCCAGCGCCCCTCCCGGGTGATGCCGATGGGCAGCACGTCGTACTTGTCCCGGTCGATGGCGCGCAGGACGGCACCGGCGGTGACGACGGAGATGGCGTGCTCGGAGCTGCGTCCGCCGAAGACGACGGCCACGCGCGGCTTGCGGGGGCTCTGGGTGTTCTCGCTCATATCGCGTTGAGCGTACCCTGCGGCGTCCGAACTCCTGAGCGCCCCGCTTCCGCTTCGCGCGTCCGGCTCAGCGGCGCCTAGGGCCCGTCCGGCGGATCAGGGTCGGACAGGCCGCGGCGTCTGGTGCATGGGGTCTCCCCAGGCCCGCCAGGGCCGAGGGGAAGCATCGCGAGGCGCCGCAGCGTCGCGAATGGGGTCTCCCCTGCTCGAGCGAAGCCGAGAGCTTGGGGAAGGAGCTATCGGGGCGTTTCGGCAACGCGGCGAGGTGCCGTGCCAGGCGTCGCGGACCCGGCCATGATCCGCCGGACAGGCCCTAGCGGCGCTCCGCCTTGGCGCTGCGCGACATCAGCTCCTTGAGCGCGACGACCGGCGGCTTGCCCTCGTGGACGATCGAGACGACGGTCTCGGTGATGGGCATGTCGACGCCGTGGCGGCGGGCCAGATCGAGCACGGACTCGCAGGACTTGACGCCTTCGGCGGTCTGCTTGGTCGCCGCGATGGTCTCCTGGAGGGTCATCCCGCGGCCCAGGTTGGTGCCGAAGGTGTGGTTCCGGGAGAGCGGCGAGGAGCAGGTGGCGACCAGGTCGCCGAGGCCCGCGAGGCCGGAGAAGGTGAGCGGGTCGGCGCCCATGGCGAGGCCGAGCCGGGTGGTCTCGGCGAGGCCGCGGGTGATGAGCGTGGCCTTGGAGTTGTCGCCGAGGCCCATGCCGTCGGCGATGCCTACGGCGAGGCCGATGACGTTCTTGACCGCTCCGCCGAGTTCGCAGCCGACGACGTCGGTGTTGGTGTACGGGCGGAAGTACGGGGTCAGGCAGGCGGTCTGGAGCCGCTTGGCGACCGTCTCGTCGGCGCAGGCGACGACGGCGGCGGCAGGCTGCCGGGCGGCGATCTCCTTGGCCAGGTTCGGTCCGGTGAGCACGGCGACGCGCTCGGCCGGCACCTGGGCGACCTCCTGGACGACCTCGCTCATCCGCTTGGCGGTGCCGAGTTCGATGCCCTTCATCAGCGAGACGAGGACGGTGCCGGGCGCCAGGTCCGGGGCCCACGCGGCGAGGTTGGCGCGCAGGGTCTGGGAGGGCACGACGAGGACGGTGAAGTCGGCGCCGCGGGCGGCCTCGGCCGGGTCCGCGGTGGCCGTGATGCCCTTGGGGAGTTCGACGCCGGGGAGGTAGTCGGGGTTGGTGCCGGTGCTGTTGATGGCCTCGGCGAGTTCGGCGCGGCGGCCCCAGAGGCTCACCTCGCAGCCCGCGTCGGCGAGCACCATGGCGAAGGCGGTGCCCCAGGATCCGTTGCCGAAGACGGCTGCCTTGGTCACTTCTTGCCTTCCTCCGCGGCCTTGCGGCGCTGCTGCAGCCGGGCCTTCCTGTGGTCGTACGGCTCGGCGGGGGCCTGCTCGCCGCGGATCTCCTCCAGGATCCGGGTGATGGCCGCCATGATCTCCTCGGTGGCCTCGCGCAGCACGTCGGGCGTGGGCTCGAGGTCGTAGAAGCGGGAGAGGTCGACCGGCGGACCGGCCTGTACGACGAGCGTCTTGCGGGGCAGCAGCCGGAGCTTGTTCTCCTTGGCGTACGGCGGCATCGCGAGGTTGGCGCCCCACTGGGCGACCGGGATGACCGGGACCTTGGTCAGCAGGGCGACGCGGGCGGCGCCGGTCTTGCCGGCCATGGGCCACATCTCGGGGTCGCGGGTGAGGGTGCCCTCGGGGTAGAAGGCGACGCACTCGCCGCGCTCGATGGCGTCGACGGCGGCCCGGAAGGCGTCGAGGGCGTTGGTGGTCTCGCGGTAGACCGGGATCTGGCCCGTGTTGCGCAGCATCATGCCGACGAACGAGCCCTTGAAGAGGCCGGCCTTGGCGAGGAAGCGGGGCACGCGCCCGGTGTTGTACTGGTAGTGCGCGTAGGACAGCGGGTCCAGGTACGAGTTGTGGTTCACCGCGGTGATGAAGCCGCCCTCGGCCGGGATGTGCTCCGTTCCGCGCCAGTCCCGCTTGAACAGCACCACCAGCGGGGGTTTGGCGATGACCGCCGCCAGGCGGTACCAGAAGCCGATTCTGCGGCGGGACACTCGTGCACCTTTCTCCGGACTGCGCAAGGGGTCAAGTGTCGCCCCATGCTCCTGGCCTGTCGAGGACACCGTACGCCCCGGGGCTCCGGGGCTTCGCGTGGGCGGGACAGAATGGTCCGCGATGAAGACCTACGCCGCCGGCGACGCCGGTGACAACGCTGCCGACGGCTGGTCCCTGGTGGTGCCCCTGAAACCGCTGGCCCTGGCCAAGAGCAGGCTGGGTGCGGCGGTGGGCGCGGGGCTGCGGCCCCGGCTCGCGCTGGCCTTCGCCGAGGACACCGTGGCGGCGGCGCTGACCTGCCCGGCGGTGCGGGATGTGGCGGTCGTCACGGACGATCCGGCGGCGGGTGCCGCGCTCGGCGCCCTGGGCGCCAGGATCGTGGCCGACGTGCCGGGCACGGGGCTCAACGGGGCGCTGGCGCACGGGGCCCGCGCGGTGCGGGCGGTACGGCCCGGGGCGCGGGTGGCGGCCCTGAACGCGGACCTTCCGGCGCTGCGGCCGGCCGAGCTGGCCCGGGTCCTGGCGGTGGCGGGGCAATTCCGGCGGGCTTTTCTCGCGGATGCCGCCGAAATAGGTACGACATTCCTCTCGGCTGGTCCCGGGGTGGAATTGGAACCGGCTTTCGGAGGGGCTTCGCGCCGTCGGCATTTGTCCTCGGGCGCGGTGGAAATCCGGCTGGCGGGGGTGGATTCCGTGCGCCGGGACGTGGACACCGGGGAGGACCTGGCGGCCGCGGTGGCGCTGGGCGTGGGGCCGCGGACGGCGGCCCGCTGGGTGCGCGCGGCCGGATAGGCTGCGGCCATGCAGGCGACCGCGTACACGTACGACTCCGAGACCCGCAGCGGCAGTGTGCTGCTCGACGACGGCACCCCGGTGGAGTTCGGGACCGAGGCCTTCGACGCGGGCGGGCTGCGGCTGCTGCGTCCGGGGCAGCGGGTGCGGATCGAGACGGAGGGCGAGGGCGCGTCCCTGCGGATCACGCTGGTGACGCTGCAGACCTTCTGATCAGGGCCGGAAGGAACGGCCTGGCAGCGCCTTCCGGGGCGGAACGCGCCGCGGGCCGGGCTCCCCCAGGGGGGAGCCCGGCCCGGCGTGTGAGCACCTGCCGTGTTACTTCTTCGCGGCGGTCTTCTTCGCGGTGGTCTTGCGCGCCGTCGTCTTCTTGGCGGGCGCCTTCTTCGCGGTGGCCTTCTTCGCCGGCGCGGTCTTCTTGGCGGCGGTCTTCTTGGCCGCGGCCGTGGTCTTCTTCGCCGGGGTCGCCTTCTTCGCGGCCGCGGTGGTCTTCTTCGCCGCCGGGGTGGTCTTCTTGGCGGCCGTGGTGGTCTTCTTCGCGGCCGTGGTGGTCTTCTTCGCGGCGGCCGTGGTGGTCTTCTTCGCCGGGGTGGCCTTCTTCGCGGCGGCCTTCTTGGCGGTGGTGGCCTTCTTGGCGGCCGCCTTCTTCACGGTGGCGGAGGCGCCACCGGTGAGGCTGCCCTTGGGGGCCTTCTTGACGGAGACCTCGCCTCCCTTGGGGAGCTTCTTCGAGCCGCTGACCAGGTCCTTGAAGCCCTGACCCGCACGGAAGCGCGGAACCGAGGTCTTCTTGACCCGGACCCGCTCACCCGTCTGCGGGTTGCGGGCGTAGCGGGCCGGACGGTCGACCTTCTCGAACGAGCCGAAGCCGGTGACCGAGACCCGGTCCCCGCCGACCACGGCGCGCACGATGGCGTCGAGCACGTGGTCGACGGCGTCGGCCGCCTGCTGGCGACCGCCCATCTTGTCGGCAATCGCTTCTACGAGCTGCGCCTTGTTCACGTCTTCCCCTTCGGAGACATTGCCGGAACGAAAGTGTTCAAGCTTTTTCGCACGTTAGGCATGTATATACCGCAAATCAAACACGAAACGGGCTAATCACCCTAGTGCCGCAACGCGGAAGTGCCGTTGCGGAGTTCCTGGTGTCAGTCGTCTTCAGGGAATCGGCCCTCGTCGAGGTCCTTCATCAACCGGTCCAGACGCGTTGCCGCGTCCGCGAGATCGTGCTTCGCCGCGGCCGTGACGACCAGCAGCTTCCGGGACAGCGCCATCCTTACGCCCTCCGGGACTTGCAGTTCGCGCACCCTTGTGTGCGCTTCCTTCAATCGGGCGGCGACTGCCTCGTAGAGCTCGAGTTGGCTGTCGCGTTCCATGCACCGATTGTGCCATCTAGGGCGAGTTGTCGCCCGACGGGGTCTCAACAAGCGACTGCGCCCCCCACCGGACGGTGGGGGGCGCAGTACTGGAAAAGCGCTGCTCAGACGGCAATTGTACGGGGCTTGAAGGAGGGCCTCGCCGCCTCGTAGGCCGCGATGTCCGCTTCGTTCTGAAGGGTGAGGCTGATGTCGTCCAGACCGTTCAGCAGTCGCCAGCGGGCGTTCTCGTCGAGCTCGAAGTCGGCGTCGATCCCGGGCGCGAGGACCTTGCGGGCCTCCAGGTCCACGGTGACCTCGACGGCCGGGTCGGCCTCGGTCAGCTCCCACAGCGCGTCGACGGTCTCCTGCGGCAGGACGACGGTCAGCAGGCCGTTCTTCAGCGAGTTGCCGCGGAAGATGTCGGCGAAGCGGGAGGAGATCACGGTCTTGAAGCCGTAGTTCTGCAGCGCCCAGACGGCGTGCTCACGGGAGGAGCCGGTGCCGAAGTCCGGACCCGCGACCAGGACCGTGGCGCCCTGCCGCTCGGGGCGGTTGAGGACGAACTGCTCGTCCTTGCGCCAGGCCTCGAACAGGCCGTCCTCGAAGCCGTCGCGGGTGACCTTCTTGAGCCAGTGCGCCGGGATGATCTGGTCGGTGTCGACGTTGCTGCGGCGCAGCGGGACGGCGCGGCCGGTGTGCGTGGTGAAAGCTTCCATGGTTCCTCAGACCCCCGCGGTGGTGGCGACGTCGGACAGATCGGCCGGGGAGGCCAGGTGGCCCAGGACGGCGGTGGCGGCGGCGACCTGGGGGGAGACCAGGTGGGTGCGGCCGCCCTTGCCCTGCCGGCCCTCGAAGTTGCGGTTCGAGGTGGACGCGGAACGCTCACCGGGGGCCAGTTGGTCGGGGTTCATGCCCAGGCACATCGAGCAGCCCGCGTGCCGCCATTCGGCGCCGGCCTCCTTGAAGACCTTGTCCAGGCCCTCCTCGACGGCCTGCAGGGCGACCCGGACGGAGCCGGGGACGACCAGCATGCGGACGCCGTCGGCGACCTTGCGACCCTCCAGCAGGGCCGCCGCGTTGCGCAGGTCCTCGATGCGGCCGTTGGTGCAGGAACCTACGAAGACGGTGTCGACCCTGATGTCGCGCAGCGGCTGCCCGGCGGTCAACCCCATGTACTCCAGGGCCTTTTCGGCCGCCAGGCGCTCCGAAGCGTCTTCGTACGAAGCCGGGTCGGGGACGTTCGCCGAAAGCGGCGCGCCCTGACCGGGGTTGGTGCCCCAGGTGACGAACGGGGCCAGCTCGGCGGCCTCGATGACGACCTCGGCGTCGAAGACGGCGTCCTCGTCCGACTTCAGCGTCTTCCAGTACGCGACGGCGGCGTCCCAGTCCTCGCCCTCGGGGGCGTGGGCACGGCCCTTGAGGTAGGCGAAGGTGGTCTCGTCGGGGGCGATCATGCCCGCGCGGGCGCCGGCCTCGATCGACATGTTGCAGATGGTCATCCGGGCCTCCATCGAGAGCTTCTCGATGGCGGAGCCGCGGTACTCCAGGACGTAGCCCTGGCCGCCGCCGGTGCCGATCTTCGCGATGATCGCCAGGATCAGGTCCTTGGCGGTGACGTCCTCGGGCAGCTCGCCGTTCACCGTGATGGCCATGGTCTTCGGACGGGCCATGGGCAGCGTCTGGGTGGCCAGGACGTGCTCGACCTGGCTGGTGCCGATGCCGAACGCCAGACCGCCGAAGGCGCCGTGCGTGGAGGTGTGCGAGTCACCACAGACCACGGTCATGCCGGGCTGGGTCAGTCCCAGCTGCGGTCCCACGACGTGGACGACGCCCTGCTCGACGTCGCCCAGCGGGTGCAGCCGCACGCCGAACTCGGCGCAGTTCTTCCGCAGGGTCTCCAGCTGTGCGCGGGAGACCGGGTCGGCGATCGGCTTGTCGATGTCGAGGGTCGGGGTGTTGTGGTCCTCGGTGGCGATGGTGAGGTCGAGGCGCCGCACCTGCCGGCCGTTCTGGCGGAGGCCGTCGAAGGCCTGGGGGCTGGTCACCTCGTGCAGCAGGTGCAGATCGATGAAGAGGAGGTCGGGCTCGCCCTCGGCGCGCCGGACGACGTGGTCGTCCCAGACCTTCTCCGCGAGTGTCCTACCCATCGCTTTCCCTCCGGCCGGCGGCTGCGCCGGCACCACTAGAGACCCGTTTCGCGGGCCGTTGTGCGGCCGCCTCACCAGAGTCACAGGTTCCGAGAAAAATTGAACTTGCGTTTCACAGAGTGAGACGCGAATATCGTTGCATGGACAACTCTAGCGGCGTAGGCGTTCTCGACAAGGCAGCCCTTGTCCTGAGCGCCCTGGAGTCCGGTCCGGCCACCCTCGCAGGACTGGTCGCGGCGACGGGACTCGCACGACCCACGGCCCACCGACTGGCCGTGGCCTTGGAACACCACCGGATGGTGGCCCGCGACATGCAGGGCCGGTTCATCCTCGGACCGCGGCTGGCGGAGCTCGCCGCCGCGGCCGGCGAGGACCGTCTGCTCGCGACCGCCGGGCCGGTGCTGACGCATCTGCGCGACGTGACGGGCGAGAGCGCCCAGCTCTACCGGCGCCAGGGCGACATGCGCATCTGCGTGGCTGCGGCCGAGCGGCTGTCCGGACTCCGGGACACCGTCCCGGTCGGCTCCACGCTGACCATGAAGGCCGGCTCGTCCGCGCAGATCCTCATGGCCTGGGAGGAGCCCGAGCGGCTGCACCGCGGTCTTCAGGGCGCCCGCTTCACGGCGACGGCCCTGTCGGGCGTACGGCGCCGCGGCTGGGCCCAGTCGATCGGCGAGCGGGAGCCGGGCGTCGCGTCCGTCTCCGCGCCCGTACGCGGCCCCTCCAACCGCGTGGTGGCCGCCGTGTCGGTCTCGGGTCCGATCGAGCGCCTGACCCGCCACCCGGGCCGTATGCACGCCCAGGCGGTCATCGACGCGGCCGCGCGCCTGACCGAGGCCCTGCGCCGCAACGGCTGATCCTTCTCTTCCTTCTTCTCCTGTAGGTTTCCCGGCCCACCGCTCCAACGCCGCAGCGGTGGGCCGGAGTTGTGTTCGTGATCACGTCAGCGACCACGTCACGATCATGGTCTGCCGGGAACAGCGAAGAAGCCCTCCCCCGAAGGGAAGGGCTTCTTCGTTTGGTACCCCCGACCGGATTCGAACCGGCGCTACCGCCTTGAGAGGGCGGCGTGCTAGGCCGCTACACAACGGGGGCAAGATCTCTGGACCACGCGACGCTAGTCGCATGATGTCACTGCGCTGGCCTACCTGGACTCGAACCAAGACTAACTGAACCAGAATCAGTCGTGCTGCCAATTACACCATAGGCCACTGGTGGTTTAGACCAGTTGGTACCCCCGACCGGATTCGAACCGGCGCTACCGCCTTGAGAGGGCGGCGTGCTAGGCCGCTACACAACGGGGGCCCTAGCGATCCTGCATCGGGTTCACCTGGGAGCTACCCAAGTGATCCCGCGGGAAGGATCTGTACCCCCGACCGGATTCGAACCGGCGCTACCGCCTTGAGAGGGCGGCGTGCTAGGCCGCTACACAACGGGGGCTTTGTGGATGCCATCCACGGTTTGCAGATGAGCTCTGCGAGCTGGCCTACCTGGACTCGAACCAAGACTAACTGAACCAGAATCAGTCGTGCTGCCAATTACACCATAGGCCACCGGGGCGCGATCCCTCCGAGGAGAGGATCTTGCTCTGGCTTGCGCTTTCGGGTCTTTCCGGCCTTTCGGCCCGTTCCCCTCGGCGCAGGAAGAACATTACCCGAAGGTGGACGGTGCTCCAAAACGCGTATCCCCACGCAGCACCCCGGGCAGCTGACGGAGGTCGGTGATCCGGGTCAGCTCGGGCCTGCCGCCGCTGTCGGAGCGGTCCAGCCACACCCCGAGGAGCCCCGCCTCGACCGCGCCGCGCGCGTCGGTGTCGGGCTGGTCGCCGACGTACGCCACCTGCTCGGGCGCGAGCCCCAGTGCCGCGCAGGCCGCGTGGAACGCCTCGGCCGCCGGCTTGGCCACGCCGAGCTCGGCGGCGCACACGACGGCCTCGAAGCGGTCCCGTACGCCGAGGGCGCGGAGCTTGTGGTCCTGGTTGTGGATGCTGGAGTTGGACAGCACCCCGTGACGGTAGTCACGGGCCAGCAGGTCGAGGACGGGCAGGGTGTCGGGGAACAGCTCCCAGGCGGCCTCGTAATGGGCCACGTACCGGTCGAACCAGGCGTCGGCCTCGACGACGGTGAGCTCGGGCCGCCCGAGGAAGTCGCGCACCCGGCCGCGCCGCTGCTCCTGGAAGTCCCCGCCCTCGGTCTCGTACCGGCGCCAGTGCAGCTCCGTGAGCTCCTTCCAGCGCCGGAGGGCCTCCTCGACGGTGCCGTACGCGCCCATCCCCTCGGCGGCCAGATGCGCCCGCATCCCGGCCCGGTCGGCGCTCGCATAGTCGAAGATCGTGTCGTCGATGTCCCAGAGCACCGCGCGGATGGTCATGGAAACGACGGTACCGCCCGTCACCCCTGCCGGTCAGGGCTTCCCGATGTCCACGGCCCACACCCCGGTGCCGTCGTAGGCCTCGGGCACGGCGGTGAGGACCTGGCCGTCGGGGACCCCCGAGGCGGCCGCGTAAACGGCGTGCGCGTGGCGCCAGTCGACGCCGGCGGCGACCGTCTGCTCGACGGCGGCCGTGGCGGCGACATCGAGGGGCAGGAACTCGAGCCCGGGAAGCGCACCGGCGTGCGCGACGATCCCCGGCAGTTCCAGGCTCGCCGCGAACAGGCAGAGCGCCGGTACGTGAGCGCGCCGGGCCGGGTCGTCCACCTCGACCACGACGACCGAGGACAGCAGCCGGTGGCCGCGGCCGAGCGCCACCATGGCCGTGTGATCGAGGATGATCACCTGCGGCTCCCCACCTGCCGTGCGGCGATGGCCCGGCGCCAGGCCTGCCCCTCGTGCAGCACGTCGTCGTCGAGCTCGGCCCCGAACTGCTCGCGGACGTACGCGATCGCCTTCGCCGTCCGCTCGGCCCGCTCGGCCTCGGTGGGGATGGCGGCGACCATGCGCTCGACGTAGGCCCGGGTGCTCAGACCACGCTCCTCGGCCAGCGTGCGCAGGCGGTCCCTGATCTCGTCACTGATCTTGAGCGTCGTGTCAGCCATACCGAGAGAATACCGATGAATACCGTTTGCGGGGGGCCTGCGGCGATACGCCTCGGGGGCGGCGCCCGGAGAGGATCCGGGTGCCGCCCCCGAGGGTGACCGCGAAGGGATCAGCCGGCGAGCTTCGCCAGGGCCGCGTCGATGCGGGCCAGGGTCTTCTCCTGGCCCAGGATCTGGAGCGACTCGAAGAGCGGCAGGCCGACCGTGCGGCCGGTGACGGCGACGCGGACCGGGGCCTGGGCCTTGCCGAGCTTGAGGCCGTGGGCCTCGCCGGCGGCGAGGACGGCGTTCTTCAGGGACTCGGGGTCGTTCCAGTCGGCGGCCACGAGCTTCTCGCGGGCGGTGGTGAGGAGGGCGGCGGGCTCGCCCTTCATCGCCTTGTCCCACGAGGGCTGGTCGAAGACCGGCTCCTTGAGGAACAGGAAGTCGACGTTGGCCGTGATGTCCGACAGGACCGTCAGGCGGGTCTGGGCGTAGGGCGCGATGGCCTCCCAGGCGGCCCGGTCGAAGTCCTCCGGGGCCCAGTTGGCGTGCGGGGCCCGCAGCCACGGCTCGCAGGCCGCGGCGAAGTCCTTCACGTCCAGCATGCGGATGTGGTCCGCGTTGATGGACTCGGCCTTCTTGAGGTCGAAGCGGGCCGGGTTGGCGTTGACGTCCGCGATGTCGAACTTCTCGACCATCTCGGGGATGGTGAAGAGGTCCTGGTCGGCCGAGAACGACCAGCCCAGGAGGGACAGGTAGTTCAGCAGGCCCTCGGGGAGGAAGCCGCGCTCCCGGTAGAGGTTGAGGGAGGCCTGCGGGTCGCGCTTGGAGAGCTTCTTGTTGCCCTCGCCCATGACGTACGGCAGGTGGCCGAAGGCGGGGATCTCCTTGGCGACGCCCAGCTCGATCAGCGCCTTGTAGAGCGCGATCTGGCGCGGGGTGGAGGAGAGCAGGTCCTCGCCGCGCAGGACGTGGGTGATCTCCATCAGGGCGTCGTCGACCGGGTTGACCAGGGTGTACAGCGGGGCGCCGTTGGCGCGCACGATGCCGTAGTCCGGGACGTTCTCCGGGGTGAAGGTGAGCTCGCCGCGGACGAGGTCGGTGAAGGTGATCGTCTCGTCCGGCATCCGGAAGCGGACGATGGCCTCGCGGCCCTCGGCCTTGTAGACCTCGGTCTGCTCGGCGGTGAGCTCGCGGCAGTGGCCGTCGTAGCCGGAGGGCCGGCCCGCGGCGCGGGCGGCCTCGCGGCGGTCGTCCAGCTCGGTCTGGGTGCAGTAGCAGTGGTACGCGTAGCCGCCGGCGAGCAGCTTGTCGGCGACGTCCTTGTAGATGTCCATCCGCTGGGACTGCCGGTACGGCGCGTGGGGGCCGCCGACCTCGGGGCCCTCGTCCCAGTCGAGGCCAAGCCAGCGCAGCGAGTCGAGCAGCTGCTCGTACGACTCCTCGGAGTCGCGGGCCGCGTCGGTGTCCTCGATGCGGAAGACCATGGTGCCCTGGTTGTGCCGGGCGAAGGCCCAGTTGAAGAGGGCGGTGCGGACCAGGCCCACGTGGGGGTTGCCGGTCGGGGACGGACAGAAACGGACGCGGATCGCGTTAGCCACGCTTGATCACCCTGTTGGTGAGAGTGCCGATGCCTTCGATGGTGACGGCGACCTCGTCGCCGACGTTGAGGGGGCCGACCCCGGCGGGGGTGCCGGTGAGGATGACGTCGCCCGGGAGCAGCGTCATGGCCTCGGAGATGTGGACGACCAGGTCCTCGATGGAGCGGATCATGTCGCTCGTACGACCGAGCTGTCGCTGTTCGCCGTTGACCGTCGCCTGGATGGTCAGGTCGCTCGCGTCGGCGATGCTCAGGCCGGTCTCGATCCAGGGGCCCAGCGGGCAGGAGGTGTCGAAGCCCTTGGCGCGGGCCCACTGGGCCTCGCGCTTCTGGACGTCGCGGGCGGTGACGTCGTTGGCGCAGGTGTAGCCGAGGACGACGTCCTTCACGCGCTCGCGGGGCACCTCGCGGCACATACGGCCGATGACCACGGCCAGTTCGGCCTCGTGGTGCAGCTCGTCGGAGAAGGAGGGGTACTCGATGGCGTCGCCGGGGCCGATGACCGAGGTGGTGGGCTTGAAGAAGGCCACCGGCGCCTCGGGCACCTCGTTGCCGAGCTCCTTGGCGTGCTCCGCGTAGTTGCGGCCGATGGCCACGACCTTGTTGGGAAGCACGGGCGGCAGGAGCCGTACCTTGCTCATCGGGACCTTGGTGCCGCTGAGCTCGAAGTCGGTGTACGGAATGCCCTTGATGATGTCGAGGACCAGGCCGCCGGACTCGACGGTCCCCTCGCCCTCGACCGCGCCGAAGGCGACGTTGCCGTCGATGGAGAATCTGGCGATGCGCACGAGTGCTGTCGCCCCTCACTTGCTACTGGCTGGAGTCTGACGCTCCAGGCTAACGCGCAGGGGCGGGCGCCTCGGGCGACTTACCGCGCGGGCTGGTACGGCGCCGGGGCGGTCATGAGGATCGTGCGGCGCGGGTTGGCCGTGGCGCCCGGGAGCTCGGCGGCGTACTCGGGCTGGGCGCCGCGGCCGAGCTGCGCCGCGTCCTCGAGGTGGGCGAGGGTGGAGCGGCGGGGGTTGGCCGTGGTGCGGAGCACGAACGTCTTCATCGCGGTGTCGGACCCTTGTCTGGGAGCGGTTGGGCTGCAGCACCCATTCTGTAAAGCGTCAGGCTAAACATGCAATTCCCTTCGATTGCCTGGCGGATTCAACGAACTACGTGTGAGTTTGCTCACCAGGAGCGGAACATACCGGGCATTACACACCGCCATCCGAGGTAACCGAAACGGACATTCCTCCACTGAATGCGCCATTCCGCTCCTGATCATGGCGACTGGGACACCCCCACCCCTCGGTCACTTCGCGCGGATACGCCCGATTCCTCCGTGATCATCTTCTACATGGGGTGACGTACCGTTCACGCGTTGTCATGCCCCTCGGGGCGCGCCCCACGGCCCTTGTTGGAGATCCGCCACTGTGCTGGAATTCCACGCACCGCCGCGGGCTTGAGGCCGGCGCGCAGGGGGCGCAACGCAGCGCCGGCCGAGTGGCGGGAAAGGGGGATCTGCGCCGGTCACCGACGACCACCACTGGGGCGCACCTGCGCCCCCAGACGCCGACACCGTCCTCTCCGTTCACCCGGAAGGACGCCTGGTCCAGAGGTTGCGACGCTAGTGCAGGGACGTTTCAAGAGGGATGGCACGGGCTCCTCCCAGGCCCGCAAGGGCCGAGGGGAAGCTTCGGCGGAGCAGGAGCCGCGTGCCGGGACCCAGCACGGTTCCCCGGCCCCGCAGCCCCAGAACCCCAGGAAGGGCGAAGGCGGTGACGGTGCCGCGCGCGGTACCGCCGCGGACGCCGCGACCGAGCACGCCCCGCTGCCCAAGCTGCAGTCCGAGAGCCAGGTCGGGCCTCGAATAGCCCTGCGCAACTGGCGCATCTCCACCCGCCTCGTCGCGCTGCTGACCCTCCCCGTGGTCGCCGCGACCAGCCTCGGCGGCATCCGTATCAGCGAGTCCTTGAAGGACATGGAGCAGCTGGATCACATGCAGCTGCTCACCAAGCTGACCAAGGAGGCCACCAACTTCGCCGAGGCGCTGCAGACCGAGCGTGACCTCTCCGCCGGTCCGCTCGCGAACAAGAAGTCGACCAGCGACTACCAGGTCTCCAACCCGCGCAAGGCGACCGACCGCGCGTACAAGGCCTTCCTCGAGGCGACCAACGACATCCCGGCGACCGAGGACGACGAGTCGCTGCGCAGCATCCGGCAGAACGTCAGCCAGATCGCCTCGCAGGTCAGCCAGCTCGGTTCGATCCGCACCACCGCGTACGAGGACGGCGTCGCCCACTCGGTGACGGTCGAGGCCTACAGCCGGCTCATCCGCTCGCTGCTCAGCCTGTCCCAGGACATGGCGCAGGCGACCAGCAACCCTGAGATGATCAAGCGGACCCGCGCGCTCGCCGCGTTCTCGTCCGCCAAGGAGTACGCCTCCATCCAGCAGGCGATCATCGCCTCCGCGCTGCCCCCGAACGACAGCAAGCCGGCCAAGATCGAGCAGGGCGACCGCCTCTACGGCGACGCCGCCCTCACCAGTGAGGCCGTCGAGCTCAAGTCCTTCAAGTCGATCTACGAGTCGACCGGCGGCGACGCCGAGGAGCTCACCGCCTCGCTGACCAACGGCAACCCGTCGATCGAGGCCGCCGACAACTACGCCCAGCGGATGCTGAAGTCGGACCGCGGCCTGCCCGACGTCAAGCGCGGTCACCTCAACTTCACCGACGAGTACGGCACCAAGATCCGGGCCATGAACACCATCGAGGCCACGCTGCTGGGCGAGATGGAGACCAAGGCCCGTGAGCTGCGCCAGGAGTCGCAGCGCGACGCCATCATCAACGGTGCCCTGATCCTCCTCGTCCTCGGCGTCTCGCTGGTCGGTGCCTTCGTCGTGGCCCGGTCCATGATCCGGTCGCTGCGCCGCCTCCAGGACACCGCGACCAAGGTCGCCCAGGAACGCCTGCCCGAGCTGGTCAAGCAGCTCTCCGAGTCCGACCCGCAGGACGTCGACACCTCCGTCGAGTCCGTCGGTGTGCACTCCCGCGACGAGATCGGCCAGGTGGCCGCGGCCTTCGACGACGTGCACCGCGAGGCGGTCCGCCTCGCCGCCGAGCAGGCCCTCCTCCGGGGCAACGTCAACGCGATGTTCACCAACCTCTCGCGCCGTTCCCAGGGCCTCATCCAGCGTCAGCTCTCGCTCATCTCCGAACTGGAGTCCCGCGAGGCCGACCCGGACCAGCTGTCCTCGCTCTTCAAGCTCGACCACCTCGCGACGCGCATGCGCCGTAACGGTGAGAACCTCCTCGTCCTCGCGGGTGAGGAGCCCGGCCGTCGCTGGACCCGCCCGGTCCCCCTGGTCGACGTCCTGCGTGCCGCCGCCTCCGAGGTGGAGCAGTACGAGCGCATCGAGCTGGCCGCGGTCCCGGCGACCGAGGTCGCCGGCCGCGTCGTCAACGACCTCGTGCACCTGCTCGCCGAGCTGCTGGAGAACGCCACCTCGTTCTCCTCGCCGCAGACCAAGGTCCGCGTCACCGGTCACGCCCTGCCCGACGGCCGTGTGCTCGTCGAGATCCACGACACCGGCATCGGCCTCTCCCCCGAGGACCTCGCCGCGATCAACGAACGGCTCGCCTCGCCGCCCACCGTGGACGTCTCGGTCTCCCGCCGCATGGGTCTGTTCGTGGTCGGCCGCCTGTCCCTGCGGCACGGCATCCGGATCCAGCTGCGTCCGTCCGACTCGGGCGGCACCACCGCGCTCGTCATGCTCCCGGTCGACGTCGCCCACGGCGGCAAGAAGCCCGCGCCGAAGCCCGGTGCGGGCGGCCAGGGCGCCGTGCCGCAGGGCCAGGGCGCCCCGGGCGGCCGGCTCACCGGCGGTCCCGGCGCGGCCGGCGGCCCCGGCGCTCCCGGCGGGCGTCCGGGCGGTGCCCCGTCCGCGCCCGGCGGCCGGCTCGGTGCGGCCGCGAGCCGTACGGCGCTGCCCGGCCGTGACGGCGGCCCGCAGGGCCAGAACGGCCCGAGCGGCCAGAACTTCTTCCAGGAGCGCAGCGCCCAGGCTCCCGCGCCGGCCCAGGCGCAGGCGCAGGGCCCGCAGACCGAGCAGATGCCGCCCGTGCCGCAGGACCAGCAGCGTCCCGGTGCCGGCGCGCCCGGCGGTTTCGTGGGCGGCGCGCAGAGCGCCATCCCGTCCCGTACGGACGTGTGGGGCGGCGGACAGAACAACCAGGCCCCGCGCGGCCCGCAGGCCCCGCAGGCTCCTCAGCCTCAGGCCCCGCAGGAGCCCCGCCCGGTCCAGAACGGCTACCCGCGTGCCGAGCTGCCCGGCGGCAACCCGCAGCAGCCCGCCCGGCCGCAGGCCACGAGCTGGGGCAACGACCCGGCGCAGCCGGTCCGCAGGCCGCAGCAGGACATGACGCCGCCGGACGCGCCGCGCGGTCACGAGGAGCCCCAGCAGGCCCCGCACCAGAGCCCGCAGGGCTACCAGGGCGGTGCCCAGGACCCGGCGTCCACGGCGCAGTTCCCGCGTCCGGACTTCGGCGCCCCGCAGCAGGCTCCCCAGCAGGCCCCGCAGCAGCAGTTCGGCCACCAGCCGTTCGTCCCGCAGGCCCAGGCGCCCCGGCAGGCCCCGCAGGCGCCGGCTCCCGCCCCGCGCCAGCGCACCGGCAACGAGCCGCAGCAGTCGCAGCAGCCCCGCCAGCCGCAGCTCCAGCAGCCGCGTCAGCCGGAGGCCCTGCCGCCGGCGTCGCACGCCGGGGACGGCCGTACGCCGCTGTACGACACCCTGGAGACCAACTGGTTCCGCCAGGAGCAGGAGCAGAGCGGCCAGGGCCAGGCTCAGGGTCAGGGGCAGTACGCCGGTCAGTACCCGGGTCAGCAGCAGCCGGCCCAGGGCCACGGACCCGCTCCGGCCGCGCCGCAGCAGCAGGCGCAGCGCCAGGCCCCCGGCCAGGGCGTGCCGGACGTCGAGCGGACGATGCAGACGCCCGTGGTCGACCAGCGTCCCGAGGCGGGCCGGCCCAACGGCCAGGCCTCGTGGCGGACCTCGCCCAACGACGAGCTGGTGCGCCAGGCCGAGCGGGTGCGCAAGCCCGCCGCCGGCGGTGTCACCACCTCCGGGCTCCCGCGGCGCGTGCCGCGGGCCAACCTCGTGCCCGGGACCGCCCAGGAGCAGGCCCAGACGGCCGGCCCCCAGGTCTCCCGCGCACCCGACGACGTCCGCGGCCGGCTCACGAATCTGCGCCGCGGTATCCAGCAGGGCCGTCAGGCGGGCAACTCCACCACGGGTTCCTTCAATCTCGGTCCGACCCACCAGCAGGAGCGTTAGTTGAGCGCGATGAGCCAGGCGGCGCAGAATCTGAACTGGTTGATCACCAACTTCGTGGACAACACCCCAGGGGTGTCCCACACGGTGGTGGTCTCCGCCGACGGACTGCTCCTTGCCATGTCCGAAGGGTTCCCCCGCGACCGCGCCGACCAGCTTGCGGCGGTCGCGTCCGGACTGACCTCGCTGACCGCGGGGGCGTCCCGGATCTTCGAGGGCGGTCCCGTCGCCCAGACCGTGGTGGAGATGGAGCGCGGCTTCCTCTTCATCATGTCGATCTCGGACGGTTCCTCGATGGCCGTGCTCGCGCACCCCGAGTGCGACATCGGCCTCGTGGGCTACGAGATGGCGCTGCTCGTCGACCGTGCGGGCAGCGTGCTCACCCCGGACCTGCGTGCCGAGCTGCAGGGCAGCCTGCTCCGCTAGCCGCGCCGGGCCGCGCCGGGCTTCCGTCCGGCAGCCTTCCGACCGTCCCCTCTCTCCCCGTCCGTCCTCGTATCCACACCCGTCAACGACATGCCCGGGGCGGTGCGCCCCTCCGCACCGCCCTGGACCCGTTCACCGTCCGGCCGCCCCACCCGGCCCCCCACCGGCCCCATCAGACGGCAGAAGGTTCTGCTGTCACGCCCGGAGGATTCATGACCCCGCCCCCCGCCTCTCACGATCCGTACGGCGCGTCGATAGACGACGGCTACGGAGCTGAGGGCGACCAGCCGCTGGTACGTCCGTACGCGATGACCGGCGGCCGGACCAGGCCTCGTTACCAGCTCGCCATCGAGGCGCTGGTCAGCACGACGGCCGACCCGGCGCACCTGGCCACGCTGCTTCCGGAGCACCAGCGCATCTGCCACCTCTGCCGTGAGGTGAAGTCGGTGGCCGAGGTGTCGGCGCTCCTGTCGATGCCGCTCGGTGTGGCCCGCATCCTCGTGGCCGACCTGGCCGAGGCCGGCATGGTGGCCATCCACCAGCCGGGCAACGGAGAGGCCGGCGGCACGCCGGACGTGACACTGCTCGAAAGGGTGCTCAGTGGACTTCGCAAGCTCTAGCGGTTCCGTTCCCCAGAGCCGCTCGACCACCAGCGCGAAGATCGTGGTGGCGGGTGGCTTCGGCGTGGGCAAGACCACGTTCGTCGGCGCCGTCTCCGAGATCAACCCGCTGCGTACCGAGGCCGTGATGACGTCCGCGTCCGCGGGCATCGACGACCTGACGCACACCGGCGGGAAGACGACCACCACGGTGGCGATGGACTTCGGCCGCATCACCCTGGACCAGGACCTGATCCTGTACCTGTTCGGTACGCCCGGTCAGGACCGCTTCTGGTTCATGTGGGACGACCTGGTCCGCGGCGCCATCGGCGCCGTCGTGCTCGTGGACACCCGTCGGCTCGCCGACTGCTTCCCGGCCGTGGACTACTTCGAGAACTCGGGCCTCCCCTTCGTCATCGCCCTCAACGGTTTCGAGGGGCACCAGCCGTACACCCCGGACGAGGTGCGCGAGGCGCTCCAGATCGGGCCGGACACCCCGATCATCACCACCGACGCCCGTCACCGCGCGGACGCGAAGAGCGCGCTCATCACCCTCGTCGAGCACGCCCTCATGGCGCGGCTGAAGTAGTACACCTCAAGTAGAAGTCGATATACGTCAGTTGTCGTAGAGGTTTTGGGGGCGGTCTGTGTCGTTCGACACGACCGCCCCCAACGGTTCCACCGGTTCATAACGTTTCGACAGAGAATTGGGACGCCTCGGACACCCGACGCATCCACTCGGTGCCGCTGCGCTCACATGAGCTCCGCCTTTTGGCGGGGCTCGCTCTTTATGCCCGTTTTATCTCTGCCGTAGGGCGTGAAAACCGGCTGCTTCGCACTGTTTGGAGGGGACCCCCTTCACGTGCTGGAATTCATGAACTCCCGAGTAGTACGGCCCTGAACGAAAAACCCGGCACAACGTAGGTGCCGGCGCCGAGAGGTTGTTGGTCGAGTGAGGCGAAGCAAGGAAAGCTCCGCGGAGCAGCAGACGCGGGGCAACTTCACGCCGCCGTCCCGCGGGCCGATGTCGCCCGTGGACGAGCCCGTGGCGCCGCCGGCTCCGAGCCGCAAGGGCAGCACCAGCAAGCTGTCCCCGCGCAACTGGCGCGTGCCCACCAGGCTGAACGCGATCCTCCTCATACCCGTGCTCGTCGGCCTCGTCATGGGCGGCTTCCAGGTGAAGGGAGCCATCGACACCTGGCAGGAGGCGCAGGACGCCGAGAAGACGGCGCTCATCGTGCGCGCCGCCTCGGACTACGGCCAGGCGCTGCTCAACGAGCGTGACCTCACCGCCGCACCGCTGCTCAAGGCCAAGACCGCCGAGGACCGCGAGAGCGACGAGGTCACCCAGGCCTACGCCGCCACCGACGCCGCCAAGGTCAAGTTCGACGAGGCCGTCAAGAACATGCCGAGCGGCCAGGGCCTCGAGCGCCGCCTCCGGCTCTTCCGGGACGCCGAGCCGCGCCTCCAGGAGCTACGCAAGGTCGCCTACACCCGCTCGCTCGACCCGGTGAACACCCAGCTCGGCTACACCGAGTGCCAGCACTACCTGATGGAGTTCTCCAACGAGCTCGGTCTGGGCACCGGCAACATCACCAGCTACGGCCGCACCGTCTACGCGATCCAGCTGGCGAAGGCCGCCGAGTCCCTCCAGCGCTCCATCGGCACCCAGCTCCTCGTCCGGCCCAGCCAGAAGGACGAGGTCTTCGCCCAGCAGTCGGTCGCCTTCAACTCGTACAACTACCTGGAGCAGATCGCCCTCGGCGAGTACCAGTCCGGCGGCACCGAGGCCGACGTCGAGCGGCTCAAGGAGGTCATGGCCGGCAAGGCCGCCGAGGGCTCCAAGAAGATGGCGGCGCTGGGCATCGAGCTGCCCAAGGGCAGCGGCAAGGACACCTCCGTCTACGCCGGCGTCGCCCAGGCCATCGGCTCCGCCAAGGACGCCGACGCCATCGCGGACCTGAAGAAGCAGGGCATCACCGCCGACACCTGGATGGCCGTCGCCACCGCCAAGTTCGACGGCTACAGCGAGGTCGAGAAGGAGCTCGTCGACAAGGCCACCACCGAGGCCGCCGAGATCTCCTCGGACGCCCAGACGGACGCCTACGTCACCGGTGGCATCACCGTCATCGCCCTGCTCGCCGCCTTCATCCTGGCCGGACTGATGGCCCGCCAGATGAGCCGCTCGATGCGCGAGCTGCGCACCGCCGCCTTCGGCATCGCCGAGCAGCGTCTGCCGATGCTGGTCGACCAGCTCTCCCGGACCGAGCCCGGCCGGGTCGACACCCGCGTGCAGCCCATCCCGATCGACTCCACGGACGAGATCGGCGAGGTCGCCCGCGCCTTCGACCAGGTGCACCGCGAGGCCGTCCGGCTCGCCGCCGAGCAGGCCCTGCTCCGCGGCAACATCAACGCGATCTTCACCAACCTCTCGCAGCGCAACCAGTCGCTCATCGAGGGCCAGCTGACCCTCATCACCGACCTGGAGAACAACGAGGCCGACCCGGACCAGCTGGAGAACCTCTTCCGCCTGGACCACCTGGCCACCCGTATGCGCCGCAACGGCGAGAACCTCCTGGTCCTCGCCGGCCAGGAGCCCGGCCGCCGCTGGGACCAGCCGGTCCCGCTGGTCGACGTCATGCGCGCCGCCGCCTCCGAGGTGGAGCAGTACGAGCGCATCGACATCGAGGGCGTCCCGGAGGCCGACATCCACGGCCAGGCCGTGACCGACCTCGTGCACCTGCTCGCCGAGCTCCTGGAGAACGCCACCACGTTCTCCTCCCCGCAGACCAAGGTCCGCGTCACCGCGACCCGTCTCCCCGACGGCCGCGTCATGGTCGAGATCCACGACAAGGGCATCGGCCTGACCGCCGAGGACTTCGCGGACATCAACCACAAGCTGGCCAACCCGCCGACCGTGGACGCCGCCGTCTCGCAGCGCATGGGCCTGTTCGTGGTCGGCCGGCTGGCGGACCGGCACGGCGTCCGCGTCCAGCTGCGCCCGTCGGGCGAGCAGGCCGGCACCACGTCGCTGGTCATGCTGCCGGACGCGATCACGCACGGTGGCGGTGGCGAGGCGCCGCTGCAGGACGACTTCACCGTCTCGCAGATGATCCCGCAGCAGTCGCTCTCCGCCTTCGAGCCGCAGGCGCAGCCGATGCGCACCGCCGCCGAGCTCGGCTTCGACGACTCGCGCTACGAGCAGCAGGGCGACGACCGCCAGCTCGACCCGGTGAACCGCTCCCTGATGCGCGAGGAGCGCCGGGCGGCCCTGGAGGCCCAGGTGCACCACCAGGGCCCCGACCACGCGCCGTACCAGGACGCCGCGGGCGAGCCCGCCGAGCCCGCGCAGCAGACGTACGTCCCCCAGGGGAACGAGCAGGGCTACGCGCCGGAGTACACCGGCGAGTACGCGCAGGAGTACCAGCAGGGCTACGCGCAGGACTACGCCCAGCAGGGTCCGCAGGACCCGCAGCAGGGTCACGGCCAGGACGCCTTCGGCTACGCCGAGCAGGGCTACGACGGCTACCAGCAGCCCGCCGAGCCCTACCGGGACCAGGCGTATGCGGAAGCCTCGTACGACGGCGGCGCGAACGCCCACCAGGGATACGAGAACGGCTACGAACCCCAGACCCACCAGGGTGAGTGGCAGCAGCAGACCGGCTACGACGAGGGCTTCGGGCAGGCGTTCGGAACGGAACCGGAATCTGCTCCGGCCGCTCCCGAACAGGCCCGCGACCGCGTAGGCTTCGACCGTCCGGGTGCCACGCCGGGTACCGGCCCGGACGCCGGCCACGCGCTGACCGACGCCGGTCTGCCCCGCCGCGGCAGCGTCGCCCCGCAGGCGCCGCAGAGCCCGCAGGCGGCGCAGCCCGCGCCGCCGGCCCAGACCGCTGGTCCGGCCGGCACGGCAGCCGACGGCTCCGGGGAATGGCGCTCCGCCAACGACGAGCGCTGGACCCGGGCCGAGAAGCTCCGCGACCCGAAGGCGGGCGGGGTGACCCCCTCCGGCCTTCCGCGACGGGTTCCCAAGGCCAACCTGGTCGAGGGCTCCGCGGAGCAGACCCCGCAGGGCGGCCCCCAGGTCTCCCGCGCACCCGAGGACGTCCGGGGCAGGCTGAGCAACCTGCGCCGCGGTGTCCAGCAGGGACGCAGCGTGGGAACGGACACGAACGGATCGGGCCTCGGCCCGGGCAACACCTACAACCAGGAGCGTTAGTGTGAGCGCGATGAGCCAGGCGGCGCAGAATCTGAACTGGTTGATCACCAACTTCGTGGACAACACCCCCGGGGTGTCCCACACGGTGGTGGTCTCCGCCGACGGCCTCCTGCTGGCGATGTCCGAGGGATTCCCCCGGGACCGCGCCGACCAGCTTGCGGCGGTCGCGTCCGGGCTGACCTCGCTGACCGCGGGCGCGTCCCGGATCTTCGAGGGCGGCGCGGTCAACCAGACGGTCGTGGAGATGGAGCGCGGCTTCCTCTTCATCATGTCGATCTCGGACGGCTCCTCGCTGGCCGTGCTCGCCCACCCGGAGTCCGACATCGGCCTCGTGGGCTACGAGATGGCACTGCTCGTCGACCGCGCGGGAAGCGTCCTGACGCCCGACCTTCGGGCGGAACTGCAGGGAAGTCTTCTCAACTAACAGACAGACAGTGCGTTTCTCGTCACCGCACCGTAGGGTGCGGTGGCGCGGTTCCAAGGGACATGGGGCCGCGAGGCAGTCGGAGGAGGAGACGTGGGTACACCCCCGGGCGCAAGCCCTTACAACGGTTTTGACGCGCATCAGGCGCCGCTCGGCGACACCGCGCAGAACCGGTACAACTTTCCCTCCACGCCGAGCAGACCGGGCACGGCACAGCCCTACCAGCAGCCGCAGTCCCAGCCCGCGCCCGTCGGGGCACCGGGCGCGCCCGCCGCTCCGGCCGCCCGCCGGGGCGGTACCGGCGGCGCGGGCGGCTCGGGCGGGAACAACCCGCTGGTGCGTCCGTACGCGATGACCGGCGGCCGGACCCGGCCGCGCTACCAGCTCGCCATCGAGGCGCTGGTCAGCACGACGGCCGATCCGGCCCGGCTGCAGGGCCAGCTGCCCGAGCACCAGCGGATCTGCCGGCTGTGCTTCGAGATCAAGTCGGTCGCGGAGATCTCGGCCCTTCTCTCCATCCCCCTCGGCGTTGCCCGGATTCTCGTCGCCGACCTGGCCGAGGCCGGACTCGTCGCCATCCACCAGCCCGGCGGCGACGAGGCCGCCGGCGGTCAGCCAGACGTGACACTGCTCGAAAGGGTGCTCAGTGGACTTCGCAAGCTCTAGCGGCGGCGCGGCCCGTTCAACCACCAGCGCGAAGATCGTGGTGGCGGGTGGCTTCGGCGTGGGCAAGACCACGTTCGTCGGCGCGGTCTCGGAGATCAACCCGCTGCGAACCGAGGCCGTGATGACGTCCGCGTCCGCGGGCATCGACGACCTCACCCACACGGGCGACAAGACGACGACGACTGTCGCCATGGACTTCGGCCGCATCACCCTGGACCAGGACCTGATCCTGTACCTGTTCGGTACACCCGGTCAGGACCGCTTCTGGTTCATGTGGGACGACCTGGTCCGCGGCGCCATCGGCGCCGTCGTGCTCGTGGACACCCGGCGCCTCGCCGACTGCTTCCCCGCGGTCGACTACTTCGAGAACTCGGGCCTCCCCTTCGTCATCGCCCTCAACGGCTTCGACGGACACCAGCCGTACACCCCGGACGAGGTCCGCGAGGCCCTGCAGATCGGCCCCGACACCCCGATCATCACCACCGACGCCCGCCACCGCGCGGACGCGAAGAGCGCGCTCATCACCCTCGTCGAGCACGCCCTCATGGCCCGCCTGCGGTAGTCGTCCCGCCGCCGCACGCCCCGGAGGCCGCGTCTCCCCGGAAGGGGGACGCGGCCTTCGTCGTGAAACCGGCCCCGCCGTCTCCGGCGTCCCAGTACGTTGTACGGGGACCTCGGGGGGAGACATGGGTTCGCTGGACGGTGCGCACCGGATCGGGCGCTTCACGGTCGAACGCACGCTGGGCAACGGCGGGATGGGCAAGGTCTACCTGTGCCGCACGCCCGCCGGACTGCGGCTGGCCGTCAAGGTGATCAGCACGGAGCTGTCCCACTCGCACACCGGGCGGGTGCGGTTCCACCGCGAGGTCGAGGCACTGCGCGACGTGCGCAGCCCGTACACGCTCCCGCTGTACGACGCCCAGACGGCCACGCCGCCCTTCTGGCTCGCCTCCCGCTACGTGGAGGGCCCCACCCTGGACGAACACGTCCGTAAGAGAGGCCCGTTGGGCGAGCGGAGGGTGGCCGAGCTCGGCGCGATGCTCGCCGAGGCACTGGCGGGCGTGCACGCCCACGGACTCATCCACCGGGACCTCAAGCCGAGCAACATCATCCTGGAGGACGGCGAGCCCCGGATCATCGACTTCGGCATCGTCCGCTCCGACAGCGCCACCAAGGGCCTGACGGACCCTCAGTCGCCACCCGGCACCCACGGTTTCGTCCCGGCGGAGAGCCTGCGCGGCGGCGAACCGACCCCCGCCGTCGACGTGTTCGCCCTCGGGGTGGTGCTGGCGTTCGCCGCGACCGGACTGCTGCCCTTCGGCCACGGACTGCCCGCCACCCTGCGGATCTACCAGGGCGTGCCGCCGCGGCTCACCGGCGTGCCGCCCGCGCTCGCCTCCGTCATCCGGGCCTGCCTGTCCCCCGCACCGGCCGAACGGCCGCTGCCCGAACGGCTGATGGCGGATCTCGGCGCCCTCCTGAAGCCCCCGCCCGCCGCCGGACGGCCGCCCGCCCGGCCGCCCCGCCAGCCCACCGTCCCCGTGGCCGATCCCCCGCACCACTGCCATGTGCCCGAGCCGCCGGCCGCCGGCGAGGGCTGCGCCCTGCGCCCGGTCGCCGCCCGGCTGCTCGCGTCGGGGCTCACCCGTCCGCTGATCCGGAAGGCGGTTCTGCAGCATGCCCGATGAGCCCGTGGTCGAACTCCACGACGGCTGGGAGTCGTTGATGTGGGAGTGGGCGCGCCGGCGCGGCGAACCCGTCCACACCGAGGACGGCGCGCTGTACCTGGAGACCAAGGCCGGCGGCCCGTCCGGGCCCCGGCTCACCGTGGACGTCAGCCGGGCCGCCGGCTCGCTCGTGGTCGCCGTGACCGACGGGACACTCGTCCCGGCGGACCGGCTCGCGCCGACCGCGGCGGCCGCGACCGCGTGGAACGCCCGCGAGGTCACCCCGACGGCGGTGCTCGGGGACGCCCGGAGCGACGAGCCGCTGCTGTCCGCCGTCCTCACCCTGCCGCTGGTCTGCCATCTGACCGCCACCGGCTTCGCCACGACCCTCGACGCGCTGCTCGACCGATCGGTGCGGCTCCTGCGGGAGTGCCACGACCTCGGATTCGTGCTGCGGAGCACCGATGACCTCGCCGGACCGGAGTGATCCCGTGGACTCGCCGGCCTGGATCCTCACCTTCACGGTGCTGCCCATGGTGACCCTGCTCGTCGCGCTGTGGGCGAGCACGGGCTCGTGGTTCCCCGGATCGCGGGAGTACGAGGAGCCCGGAGGGCGGCGGGAGGAGGAACGCCGGGAAGAGGCGCGGCGGCGCGAGGAACGGCGCCGCGAGAAGCGCCGCGCCGAGGAGCTCAGGTCCGAGCGGCGCCGCACCGGGGAACGCCGCCCGGACGAACGGCGGCCGGAGGAACGGCAGGCCGACGAACGGCGGGCGGAGGAGCTCCGGTCCCGTGAACGCGGGCCGGAACGACGCCGCCCGGAGCGGTCCGGGCCGGACCGGCCTGAGTCGTACGGGCACGAGTCGTCCGGAGCCGGGTCGCACGGACCCGAGTCGTACGCGGCGGAGACGCACGGACCGGAGACGCACGGACCGGAGTCGCACGGGTCGGAGTACGGGTCGGAGGCGTCCCGGCGCGGGCCCGAGGAGCGCAGGGTTCCGCGGCCGCGGGCCCGGCCCGGGAGGTCGCCCCGGCTGCAGGACGACGTCCTGTGGGCCGTGTCCACCGGGCGCAGTCTGCTCGGCAGCGCGATCGACGCCGCCTCCGCCCTCCTGCCGTTCAGGACCGCGCCGGGCCCGCGCCCGGAGGACGGCGGGACCGGGCGGCCTCCGGGCGCTCCGCCGGCCGCTCCGTCGGCCTCGTCCGCCCGGGAGCCGGACCCGGAGGCGGCGGAGCAGACACGGCCGCCCGAGCTGCCGCACGGCTGGCATGTCCGCGGCGAGGAGCCCGCACCGCACCGCCGTTCACTGCCGGAGCCGATACCCGAACCCCGGGCCCTTCCGCAGGCCGCCCGGCCGCCGGCCCGGCCCGAGCCCCCGGCACGGCCGCAGCCCCAGGCCTCGCCCGGACCCGAGCCCGAGGCCGCGGGGCCCGATGCCAGGACGGCGCCGGACGCAGGACCGGCGGCGGAGCTCGCGGCCACGGCCGCGCGCGAGTCCGACACGATGCCCCTCGGCACCGGCTACCGCGCCGTCGTCACCGCCGTGACCTGGCTGCGGCCCGAGGGGTACGTCGAGTGGGACGGCGGCCTGTACCGGGCCCGCTGGCGGGGCCCCGCCGACTCCTATCCCCGGCCCGGCGAGCCGGTCAAGGTCACCGTCACGCCGGACACCGACCCGCCGCTGCTCATCGCCGGTCCGCTCCACTGACCGCACCGCGCCTTCACCAGCACCACGTCCCCATCCTTCGCTCGACGGAGTAGCCGTGTACACGACCGCAAGTCCTGACGAAGCCCCCCTCCCCGTGCCGTACATGGGCTTCGAGTTCGACAGCGCCCAGCGGCTGCCGCTGCTGCTCTGTCTGGACACCTCCTCCTCCCTCAGCCAGAGCAAGGCCATCGACGCGCTCAACGAGGCCCTCGCCTCGTGGGCGGAGAGCCTCGCCGAGGACACCGCGCTCAGCGCCGCCGTCGACGTCGCGCTCATCACCTTCGGCGGCGTCGAGGGCATCACCGTGTGGCAGGGCGCCACGCCCCTCGGCGCGGTCGCCCCGCGCTGGCCGCACAGCCCGTTCGTGCCGGCGCACGAGTTCCGGCCGCCGCAGCTGCGCGCCCACGGGGTGACGCTCATGGACCGGGCGCTGCGGCTCGCCATGGAGGTCGTCGCCGACTACAAGGCGGGGCTGCGCGAGGAGGGCCTCACGTACTACCGCCCGCAGATCTGCGTGGTCACGGACGGCGCGCCGAGCGACGAGCAGGGCCGGTTCTCGCACGCGTACCGCGACCTGCTGCCGGAGCTGCGCAAGGCCGAGGAGGAGCGCCGCTTCCGGCTCTTCGCGGTCGGCGTCGGCGAGCGGCACTCCGGGGCCGAGGACGTACTCAAGGAGCTGGCGCCGCACTACCACGCCTGGCTGGACGGCTTCCCGTTCGCCGAGCTGCTCACCGCGATGTCGCACAGCGCCCGCGCCACCCAGGGCGGCGCCGACGAGGCCGAGTTCCAGGAGATCTTCGCCCGGCTCAAGCGCCGGCGCGGCGGCGGGCAGGTCCCCGCGTGAGGCCGCGGGGCCGGCCGGCCCGCCGCTGGCGGGTGCACGGGATCAGCGCGGTCGGCTACCGGCACCTGCGGGACAGCAAGCCCTGCCAGGACGCGTGGCTGCACCGGGAGACCCCCGGTGGTCTGGTCCTCGCGGTGGCGGACGGCGCGGGCAGCGCGGAGCTCTCGGGCGAGGGCGCGCGGGAGGCGGTGCGGCTGGCGGTCGACGCCTTCGCTCCGGTCGCCGCGCCGTGGCGGCACGGCGACGACCCGCGGGAGCGCAAGGAGTTGATGACCGAGGCGTTCCGCGAGGTCCGCGCCGAGTTCCTGAACTGGTGCGCGGGGCCTCCGGGCCCCTACGCCACCACCCTGACGGTGGTGGTGGCCGCCGAGGGCTGGCTCGGCCAGGTGTCGGTCGGCGACGGTCTGGTGCTCGTACGGGCGGAGAGCGCCGCCCCGGCCGCCACGCCCCGGCCGGTCACCGACCGGGCGGCCGGTGCTCCCGAGGGCGGCGCGGGAGAAGGGACGGGTTCCGGGGCCTCCCCGGCCTCGGTCCAGGCCTCGTACCACCTGCTGCCCCAGACCCACTCCGGCAGCGAGTACGCCAACGAGACGGTCTTCCTCGGCTCGCCGACGGCGCTCGGCCGGCTGCGGGTCGACTGTGTCCGCGACGACCGGATCGACGGCGTGCTGCTGTCCACGGACGGACTCACCCACGCCCTGCTGCGCCGCTCCCCCGGCGGGCATCCGCTGCCGCACGACGCGTTCATCGGCCATCTCTTCGACCGGCTCGGGCGGGCCGACTACGACCACGACGAGGAGGACCACCGACTCCAGGACTTCCTCGCCTCCGACCAGATCTCCCGAGTGACCGGGGACGACAAGACTCTCCTGTGGGCGATACGACATGACGACCACTGACGACACCCCTGACGACCCGTCCGACGACGGCGACGACCCCGTCGCGGACCACGCCGACCTGACGCTCGGCGACGGCACCCGGATCAGCCGCAGGGGCCGGCCCCTCGGCACCGGCGGCCAGGGCAGCGTGTGGGCCTTCGCGGAACGGGCCGATCTGGCGGGCAAGATCTACAACCGGCCGCCCGACGCGGCCCAGTTGCGCCGGCTCACCGCGATGCTGCGGGCCGACCCGCTGGCCGGCGAGCGGCTCGCCCTCGGGCAGCCGCCCATGCTGGTGTGGCCGGTGCAGCTGATCCAGGCGGGCGGGCGGCCGGTCGGCTACGGCATGCCGTTCCTGGACCCGGCGGAGCACGTCCAGCTGAGCGGACTGCTCCAGAAGCGCGAGCGGCTGCGCCGGTACGAGGGCCGGGCACACTGGCGGTTCCTGCTGGGAGTGGCGTCGAACCTCGCGTACATGACGGCGCAGCTCCACCAGCGGAGCTTCGTGGTGGGCGATCTGTCCAGCGCGAACGCGGTCGCCGACCAGCGGGGTTACGTCACCCTGCTCGACTGCGACTCCTTCGCCTTCACCGACCCGCTGACCGGCGAGTTCTTCGGCAGCGACGTGTTCACGGACGACTGCGCGGGGCCCGAGCGGCACTCGGGCGGGCCGCCCACCCGGCACTCGGACGACTTCGCGCTCGCGGTCCTCGTCTACCAGCTGCTGACCGCGGGGAACCACCCGTACGACGGCACTCCGCTGCAGGGCCCCGGTGAGTCCACCCGCAAGGACAACATCCTCGCGGGCAGCTCCTTCCTGGTCCATCCGGACCGGGTGCGCGTGCCGGGCCGGCAGCTGCCGCCCGGGATGCTGCCGCCCGAGGTGGTACGGCTCGCCCGGCAGGCCTTCGGCCCGGGCTGGCGCGAGCCCGCCCGCCGGCCTTCGTCGGCCGAGTGGCTGCAGGCACTCGACGACGCGAAGGAGTCGGTCGTCGAGTGCCGCGCGGTGCCGGACCACCACTACGGCGGGCACCTCACGTCCTGCCCGTGGTGCGCACACGCGGCGAACGGTCACCACGACCCGTTCGTCCCGGGCCCGGCCGGGGCGGGAAGGGGCGGCCGGGGAGCCGGCACCTCGCGGACGGCGTCCGCGTCCGCGTCGGCATCCTCATCGGCGCCCTCGTCGGCATCGCCGTCTTCGTCGGGCCCGGCGTCGGCGTCCGCGTCCAGGTCCGCGTCGGCATCGGCATCGGCATCGGCATCGGCTTCGGCGTCCGTGCCGCCGCCGGGGTCCTCCGCGCCCCCTCCCCCGCCGCCGTCGGCGTCCGGCGCGTCGTCGAAGCCGTCCCACAAGGCGTCCGCGAAGCCCTCCGCCAAGCCGACGGCGAACACGACGAAGCCGCCGAAGACGGCGCCGTCGCAGACGACGACGGGGTCTTCGACGGCGAAGCCGGCCGGGACCGCCTCCGCCGGCTCCTCCAAGGCGGCAGCCGCCCAGGAGAAGCCCCCGCCCCTCACCAAGGCCGACATCGCCCTGGGCGTGGCCTTCCTCGCGGTCGCGCTCGGCGCTGTGGTCGGGGTGATCTGGGGCGTCGTCGCGCTGATACGGGCGCTGGTCTCCTGACCCCGTGACGCGGCGGAGGGCCGGAACCTGGGGCACCTCCCAGGCCGAAGGCTCTGGGGGCGGGTTCCGGCCCTCCGCCGACCACGTGGGTGGCGTCGGTGCGGGGCGTCAGCGCCAGCTGTGCGGCGCGCGGAAGCCGTTCTCGCGCTCGAGGCGGCGCCAGCCGGCCGTGGAGCGGCCGCCGTGGGCGGGCTCGCTGGGCTGGGCGGCGGCGCGGGCGAGCAGGACCGCGGTGATCGCGGCCAGCTCCTCGGGCTCGGCGTTGCCCTTCTCGACGCGGAGAAGGCTGGCTGTGGCAGGCGTGGTCACTTCGGTGGGCTCCTCTTACTGAGGCGGGTTGCCGTGCTTGCGGGACGGCAGGTCGGCGTGCTTGGTGCGGAGCATCGCGAGGGACCTGATCAGCACCTCGCGGGTCTCGGCGGGGTCGATGACGTCGTCGACCAGGCCGCGCTCCGCGGCGTAGTACGGGTGCATGAGCTCGGCCTTGTACTCCTTGACCATGCGCGCGCGCATGGCCTCGGGGTCCTCGGCCTCCGCGATCTGCTTGCGGAAGATGACGTTGGCGGCGCCTTCGGCACCCATCACCGCGATTTCGTTGGTGGGCCAGGCGTAGGTCAGGTCGGCTCCGATGGACTGGGAGTCCATGACGATGTAGGCGCCGCCGTACGCCTTGCGCAGGATCAGCGAGATCCGGGGCACGGTCGCGTTGCAGTACGCGTACAGCAGCTTCGCGCCGTGGCGGATGATTCCACCGTGCTCCTGGTCGACGCCCGGCAGGAAGCCGGGTACGTCCAGAAGGGTGATGATCGGGATGTTGAAGGCGTCGCACATCTGGACGAAGCGCGCGGCCTTCTCGGAGGCCTCGATGTCGAGCACGCCGGCCAGCGTCTGCGGCTGGTTGGCGACGATGCCGACGACCTGGCCGTCCAGGCGGGCGAGGGCACAGATGATGTTGCGGGCCCAGCGCTCGTGGATCTCCAGGTAGTCGCCGTCGTCGACGAGCTCCTCGATGACCTTGTGCATGTCGTACGGGCGGTTGCCGTCGGCGGGCACGAGGTCGAGCAGCACGTCCGAGCGGCGGTCGGCCGGGTCCTCGGAGGAGACGGTCGGCGGGTTCTCGCGGTTGTTCTGCGGGAGCATCGACAGGAGGTAGCGGACCTCGGCGATGCAGGTCTCCTCGTCGTCGTACGCGAAGTGCGCGACGCCGGAGGTCTCGGCGTGGACGTCGGCGCCGCCGAGGCCGTTCTGGGTGATCTCCTCGCCGGTGACCGCCTTGACGACGTCCGGGCCGGTGATGAACATCTGCGAGGTCTCGCGGACCATGAAGACGAAGTCGGTCAGCGCGGGGCTGTAGGCCGCGCCGCCGGCGCACGGGCCGAGCATCACCGAGATCTGCGGGATGACGCCGGACGCCTTGGTGTTGCGCTGGAAGATGCCGCCGTAGCCGGCGAGGGCGGAGACGCCCTCCTGGATGCGGGCGCCCGCGCCGTCGTTCAGGGAGACCAGCGGGGCACCGGCCGCGATGGCCATGTCCATGATCTTGTGGATCTTGGTGGCGTGGGCCTCGCCCAGGGCGCCGCCGAAGATCCGGAAGTCGTGCGCGTAGACGAAGACGGTGCGGCCCTCGACCGTGCCCCAGCCGGTGATGACACCGTCGGTGTACGGCTTCTTGGCCTCCAGGCCGAAGCCCTGCGCGCGGTGCCGGCGCAGCTGCTCGACCTCGCGGAAGGAACCAGGGTCGAGCAGCAGCTCGATGCGCTCGCGAGCGGTCAGCTTGCCCTTGGCGTGCTGGGCCTCGGTCGCTCGGTCACTGGGGCCTCGCCGAGCCTGCTCGCGCAGCTCGTGCAGCTCGGCCACACGGCCACGGGCGTCAGCGGGCTCGCTCGGGATCTGGTCCACAACGGTCATGTACCGACCCTACGAACTCACACAAGAAAACCCCGCCGTCGACTCCGTACAGTCTCGCGTGTCGAATCCTGGTGGGGCATGACAGAACCATCTGCCCCACCAGCTCGAGTCGACAGCCAGACACCCCAGCTGATTGTAGGTTTTCTACACGAGCATGCCGCAGCGGTAGGGGAGACCCGCTAGGACCGAGTGTCGCAGTGGAAGCGGGCGTCGCCCCAGTCGGCGTGGTCGTTGCCGTTCCCGTCTCCGCCGTCGCCCACGACGAGCTCGACGTACGACGCGCCGGTGACGTCGGCGGTGAGCGACCAGGCGCCGTCGGCGGCCCGGAGGACCGGGCTCGTCACCTTCTCCGTGCCGTCGGCGAGCACGCCGAACCGGACGCTGCCCCGGGTGGTCTGGACGTCGTCCACGCCGACCTCGGCGGTGAAGGAGGTGCAGCGCCCGCCCAGGTAGTAGCGGATCTTCGCCGACGCGTGGGTGCCGAGGCCCTTGGCGTAGGTCACTCCCCCGATCCGCAGCGGGCCGCCGTCCCCGGTGCCCGTCTCGCCGTTGGAGCCGTCCTTCTCCACCGGACCCCAGCCGTTGGACGCCGAGGTCCAGTCGAGGTCGCTCGCCCAGGCGTCGGCGGTGGGCGGCGGGGGCAGGGTGCGGACGGTGGTCGCCGCGGTCAGCCTACGGGGCTCGCCGCCGACGGCGTACGTGACGGTGGCGCCCAGCTCGTACGGCCGGTAGGCGGCGTCCACGGGCGGGGTGACCCGCCAGGTGGCGGTGGCGGTGCCGCCGGGGGCGACCGCGTCGAGGTCGACGGGTCCGGCCGGCTCGGCGGTCCAGCCCTCGGGCAGCGCGAGCGCGGCCCGCGCGCCGGTGACCTGGCCGGTCTCGTCGTTGCCGAAGGTGGCGGTCACGGTGTTGGCCCGGCCGGGCTCCAGGGTCTCCGGCGCGGTCACGGCGAGGGTGCCGCAGGCGGCGCGCTCGGCGGCCGGGCCGAGGTCGGTGACGGTGAAGCGGTCGAGCACGAAGTCGGCGCCGTCGGGGGCGTCGGCGCGCTTGCGCAGCCCGGTCCAGGTGTCGCCGCAGCCCGCGGTGACCGTCTCGGTGAACTGCCCGGTGGTCCGCTGCTGTCCGATCGGGGTGCGTCGGGTCTCGACGGGGGCGCCGTTCCCTTGGGTGCGGTCGTAGCCGGTGACCCACTCGTAGGCGCCGGCATGGCTGGACTGGTAGGCGAAGTCGACGCGGTAGCGGTGGCCGTCCTTCATGGGGACGGTCCAGGGCGCGGTGCGGTAGACCAGGCCGCTGTTCTCGTCGTGGGACTTGAGGGACTCGGCGCCGTCGAGGACGTCGTCGATCGCCTTCCCGTTCCAGCCGGCCTGCGTGTAGGGGGCGTGGAGCTGGGCGATGTGGGTGCGGGGGTCGGTGGTGCCGCCCGCGTCGCCCTTGAGGAAGGGGCCCCAGCCCTGGTCGACGGCCTCGAAGTCCTCGTACACCAGCGCTCCGGCCCTGGTCGCCGGGTCGTTGGCGACGATCCGGACGTCGTCGATCCGGACGGTGGCGGAGGAGCCCGCGGCGGCCCGGACGGTCAGCGGGGTGCTGCCGCCGGCCGGGGCGGTGAAGGTGAGCTTGGCGCGCTGGAAGTGGGTGTCGTTCCAGTCGGACGCGGCGACCCGGTCCCGGAGGGCGGAGCGCTCGACGGTGACCGAACGGCCGCCCGCGAAGAGGGTGGTGGGCCGGGTCCGGCCGGGCTCGACCTCGATGAGGGCGGAGGCGGTGTAGCGCGCGCCGGGCTTCAGTCCGGTGATCCGCTGGGTGACGGCGGCGGTGGCGGACCCCGAGAGCTTCGCGCTGTTGCGGCCCTGGTCGTCGGTGTGGCGGGTGACGGTGCCGCTCCTGGTCCAGGAGTTCAGGCCGGCGTCGTTGAAGCCGGGGTCCTTGACGGGGGTGCCCTGGCCCCAGTGCGGGTTCGGCGGCTCGGGCGCCCGGTCGGGGTAGAGGACGTAGGGCTGTCCGGCGACGGCGTCGAGGGTGATCCGGCCGCCGGCGGGCCGCACGGTGCCGGTCTTCACCCGGCCGTTGTCGGTGAGTTTGTAGACGGTGTACGAGCCGGTGCCGGGCACCTCCCAGCTCGTCCGCCCGCCGGTCTTGTTGTAGTGGTACAGCCTGCCCGCACCGCCCGCGCCCGCCCAGGGCAGCAGATAGGTGTCGCCGTCGAGGACCTTGCGGCCGTTCTCGTAGAAGGTGCGGCGGCCGTTCTCGAGCGTGCCGCGGACATTGCCGGTGAAGGTGATGTCGTCGCCGTCCCAGCGGGTGATCTTCTGGTGCTGGAGGTACTTGGCGGGCAGGTTGCGCTGCCAGATGTTGGCGGTGAACGCGGTGTGGTCGGTCTCGCCGGTCCAGCCCTCGAAGTCGACGAGGGCGGTCTGGCCGAGGACCGGGTGATCGTTCCAGACGTCCTTCTCGTCGTTGCGGATGAAGCGGATGATCCGCGAGTTGAGGCC
Organism: Streptomyces sp. NPDC127114; assembly: GCF_042677525.1. Classification (NCBI taxonomy): domain Bacteria; kingdom Bacillati; phylum Actinomycetota; class Actinomycetes; order Kitasatosporales; family Streptomycetaceae; genus Streptomyces; species Streptomyces sp. NPDC127114. Next base: position 56,112 of record NZ_JBHXTJ010000012.1, on the reverse strand, counting down.
CTTGTTGGTGGCGCCGCCGTAGTCGAGGTCGTTGGCCCAGTGCGACCAGAGGGAGGCGCGCTCGAACTTCTCCGACCACTCGGTGGCGACGTTCCAGCCCTGGGCCTGCACGGTCCGCATCGTCTTGTCGGCGATCCAGCCGTGGGTGTAGTAGACGTCGATGTAGAGCATCGACAGGTTGGGGTCGGTCTCGTCGCGCAGCTGCTGGAAGCGGCGGGCGAGGTCGCCGCTGTTCACGTCGCGGCGCTGGTCGATGTAGTAGCTCTGGTTGAGCCAGTTCCAGCCGGGCCTGGTCTTGTCGACCAGCGTCTCGCTGAAGTTCTTCGCCTCGGGGTACGACTCGGTGGCGTTGACGTGGACGCCGAAGCCGGCGCCCCACTTCCTTCCCTCGCGCAGCAGGGTGTTGAGGTCGGCGAGGCCGCCGGCGCGCTTGTTGTAGTTGCCGCCGTAGTCGGGGTGCGCGGAGTCGTGGCCCTCGGAGCCGTATCCCTTGAGCAGCGCGAACTGGCCGAGTCCGTCGGTGGCGAGCGAGATCCGCTTGACGTCGTCGAGGGTGCGCAGGAAGGGGTGGGTGGCGTTGGAGGCGAAGTTGAACGGGATGTGGGCGATCACCCGGTCCGGGGTCTGTTCGCTGCCGGGCGCCTTGACGCCGATGGTGCGGAAGGCGACGGCGCCGTCCTGCCAGTCGACGGTGCCGTCGGCGTTGGCGTCGGGCGTGACGACGACCTTGGCCCAGGGCAGGTCGTCGCCGCTCTCGGGGGCGGGCGCGCCGGCGCCGCGGTAGGTCCACTGGCCGGACCAGACGCCGACGCGGGTCCCGTCACCGCCCTTGCGGGCCTGGTGCCAGAGGCGTGCGCCGTCGCGGGCGCTCGGTCCGGACGGCTTGTCGTAGGAGGAGTTGGACTCGACGGCGGCGGCGAGCTGCCCGGTGTTGACGATCGCGTAGCTGGCGCCGACGGCGGCGGTGTCGGCCGGGGTGGCGTCGGTGACCTGGGCGAAGACGTCGGCGGTCCGGGTGGAGTCGGGGTCGAGCCGGGTGAAGGCGGTGGCAGCGCCGGGTTCGGCGGAGCCGACGGAGACCAGGTCGTGGCCGGGGATGTCGAGGGTGCCGACGCGGAAGGCCTCGGTGTCGCGGACGGCGGTCACCCGGAAAGTGGTGGCCCGGCCGCTGACGCTCAGGCGGGCGTCGATCTCGACCCCGGGCAGGTCGGGGAAGACGAGGGTGTAGGCGGCGGAGTCGGCGGTCACGACGGGGGCGGCCGCGGTCCGGACGGCGTGGCCGGTGCCGTTGAGGACGACCTGGGTGACGGGGGCGGTGGAGCCGAGGAGCCGGGCGCCGGTGGCGCGGTCGGTGTACGACAGGACGCGGGGGAAGTCCTCGGCGACGGCGACGGACAGCAGGTCTGAGCCGATGAGGAGCCCGTCGGAGCCGATGACGGCTTCGGCGGCCGCTCGCGCGGGGTCGGGGGCGCCGGCGCGGGCCGGGCCGGCCAGGGCGAGCACGGCGGAGGTGGCGGCGGCCAGCGCACAGGCCGTGCGCAGCCGCCGCGCGGTGGAGGGAGGGTAGGGGTGCGACATGGGCACTAGTTGGCCCGCGTGACGGATCACCGTCAACGAGATCGCGCCCCGAGGGGCCCTCCAGTCCAACAACCTCCTACGGTTAGTCCAAGTCGCTCAGCAGCCGCCGCAGTTGTAGTAGGTGACGTCCCAGTGGTTGCCCTCGTCGGCGTAGATGTTGCCGGAGCCGGACTTCCACTGCGGGGCGCCGTCGCCGCGCAGGCCGATGTAGGTGAAGGTGTTCTTGATGTAGTTCCCGACGCAGGTGTACTTGCTGTAGTCGAGCTTGTAGCCGTTCCAGTGCGAGTACGTGCCGCTGGCGTGGCCGACCTCGGTGCCGCCGGTGATGTTGAGGGCGCAGCCGCTGGCCCGCTTGAGGGTCTGGGCGCCCTGCGCGGTGGCGAGGTTGAGCTGCTCGAAGGACGTACAGGTGGAGTTGTAGCGGTCCGAGCAGCCGCCGGACGAGGACCAGGTGATGCCGACCTCGCGGAACATCGAGGTCGCGGTGGCGTGACTGATCTTGGTGACGGCGTGGGCGTCGGTGGCGGTGGAGAGGACGCCGAAGCCCGGTGCGAAGAGGGCGCCGAGGACGAGGGCGAGGGCGGTGAGGACGGAGCGGAGCTTCACAGGTGCCTCCTGCGGATGACCGTGGCGATGGGGACGGCAGTGCAGGTGGTGCTCGTCGCGCAGGGAGATGGTGCCGCAGTTCTACGCGCGTCCGCCAGAGGGCGTGGGAGACCGGCGGGCGCCGTCCGGGTGAACCCTTTCCAGAGATGTTGAAAGTTGAACGGAATAGGTCTATGGTCGATGTCGTTGAAGGTTCAACGAATGCACCACCAGCGCCTCCCGCGCACCGTCCCCAAGGAGCACGTCATGGGTCTCTTCGGCCGCAAGAACACCACCGAGTCCGCCGCCACCACCGTCGCCACCCTCCCCGTCGACCCGGCGCTGGCCGCCCTGACCGGCGCCTACACCATCGACCCGGCGCACAGCAGCATCGGCTTCACCGTCCGTCACGCAATGGTCACCAACGTCCGCGGCACCTTCGCCGAGCACGAGGGCACGCTGCAGCTGAACGGCTCGGACCCGGCCGCCTCCAGCGCCGCCATCGACGTCCGGATCGCCTCGATCGACACCGGCATCGGCGACCGTGACAACCACCTGCGCAGCGCCGACTTCTTCGACGCCGACGCCTTCCCGCTGATGACCTTCCGCTCCACGGAGGCCGCACACCTCGGTGGCGACCTGTATCGCGTCAAGGGCGACCTGACGATCAAGGACGTCACCAAGCCGCTCGCCATCGACCTGGAGTTCAACGGCACCGCGACCGACGTCTACGGCAACGAGCGGGTCGGCTTCGAGGGCTCCGCCGAGATCCTGCGCTCCGACTGGGGCCTGACCTGGAACGCGGCCCTGGAGACCGGCGGCGTCATGGTCAGCGACAAGGTGAAGCTGAACTTCGACATCTCCGCCATCAAGAACGCCGCCTGAGCCGACGGCCTCCGCGGCACCCACTCCGGACCCGGCAGCCCCCAGGGCTGCCGGGCGGTGGTGTTTCCTCAGGCCCCGGCCGTGCGCGCCTGCCCGGCCCTCAGGCCCCGGCGCGGTCGGCGGCGGCCGCCACCGCGCGTATCAGCCGGTCGTTCTCCCGGGCACCGGGACCGGCGGCGAAGGCGAAGCGGCGACGGGCGTAGCTGTAGGCAAGGGCCCGGCCCGGGTCGGCGAAGGACTGGGAGCCGGGGACGCCGCTGTGACCGACGGCGGTCGGACCGAGCTCGGGATGGCGGGTGGCGAGCGGGACGAACCCGAGGCCGAAGGCGTTCCGCTCGCCGGTCACCAGGTCCGTGCCGGAGGAGTGCACGCGGGAGACCTCGGCGAGGACCTCGGGCTTCAGGAGCGGCGGCCGGCCGTCGAGCTCGCCCGCGACCGCCGCGTACATCCGGGCCAGGCCGCGCGCGCTGCCCACGCCACCGCCGGAGAGCGGGGCCGCGGCGTGCACGGCGCGGGAGTTCCCGTAGGCGACGGCGTCGAAGGGCTGCTCGGCGTGCAGGCCGAACGCGATGGCCATGAGGCTGTCGGGCGCGACCGGGTTCGCCGCCTGGAAGGCCTGCTGGGCGGGCGTGGGCAGCAACGGGAGCGCCGGACGGAAGCGGGACTCGAGCTCCTCGGGCAGGCCGAGGTGGTAGTCGAGCCCGTACGGCTCCCTGATCCGCTCCTCGTAGTGCTCCTGGACCGTCCGGCCGGTGGCCCGCAGCACCACTTCGCCGACCAGCGCGCCGAAGGTCAGGGCGTGGTAGCCGTGGCCCGTGTCCGGCTCCCAGTACGGCCGGTGGGCGGCGACCCGCGCGGCGACCCGGCGGTCGTCGGCGAGCTCGTCGGGCGTGAAGCCGTCGGCGGTGCCGATCGCGCCGGAGCGGTGGGCGAGCAACTGCCGCAGGGTGACCCCGCCCTTGCCCTCGGCCGCGAACTCGGGCCACCAGAAGGCCACTTCGCGGTCGAGGTCGAGCGCGCCGTCCTGCACGAGGAGCGCGGCGACCAGCGCGGTGGCGCCCTTGGCGGAGGAGTACAGCGCGAGCAGCGAGTCGCCTTCGACCCCGTCACCGCCCCACAGGTCGGCCACGAGCCTGCCCCGGTGGTAGACCACGAGCTGGGCGCCGCCGTCACGGGCCTCTGCCGCGGCGACCCCGGCGAACTCCTCCCGTACGGACTCGAAACCGGGCGCCACCATGCCGTGCACCTCGCTCATCGCGCACTCCCCCCTCGTCTTCACGCGATGCCTTCGGAGGGCGTAACGATCACGGGCCGGCCGGGATTCCCGACTGTTGTCAGTGGCGGTCGCTAGCGTCGCCGGCATGGAATTCCGTATCGACAGCGGGGCGTTGACCGAGGCCGTGGCCTGGGCCGCCCGCGTGCTGCCCGCCCGCTCCCCCGTCCCCGTGCTCGGCGGCCTGCTCCTGGAAGCGGCGGACGGCCGGCTCACCGTGTCCGGCCTGGACTACGAGGCCTCGGCGCGGATCGAGGTGGACGCCGACGTCCTGCGGGACGGCAGGGCGCTGGTCCTCGGGCGGCGGCTGCTCGACATCTGCAAGGTGCTGCCGCAGGGCCCGGTCGTCTGCGTGACCGAAGGGGCCCGGCTCGCGGTGACCGGCGGCGAGGCCAGCTTCGGGCTCTCGCTGCTGCCCCTGGACGACTACCCGGACCGGCCGGCGCTGCCCGAGCGGCGCGGCGAGGTGGACGCGGACGCCTTCGCGGCGGCCGTCGGGCACGTGGCGGTGGCGGCCGGCCGTGACGACTCGCTGCCGGTGCTCACCGGGATACGGCTCGGCCTGGACGGCACGACGATGACACTGGCCGCGACCGACCGCTACCGGTACGCGGTGCGGACCCTCCAGTGGCGGCCCGAGGGCCCGTTCGAAGGCACCGTCGACGTGGTGGTGGCCGCCCGGCGGCTGACCGACATCGCACGCTCGCACGCGGGCGCGGGGACGGTCCGGCTGGCCCTCGACGGCGGCTCCGTCGGCTTCGAGAGCCTGGCGCGCCGGACGACCACCCGGCTCATCGACGGGCGGCTGCCCCGGCACGACAAGCTCTTCGCGCTCGGGGAGCACGCGGTGGCCGTCATGGAGCGGGCCCCGCTGGTCGAGGCGGTGAAGCGGGTGGCGGTGGTCGCGGAGGGCGACAGCCCCGTCCAGCTGGCCTTCGACGGTGCGACGGTCCACCTCAGGGCGGGGTACGAGGACGACGTGGCCTCGCAGCGGCTGCCCGCCGCCCTGAGGGGCGGCCACGCGATGACGGTGGCCTTCAACCCGGGCTACCTCCTGGACGCGCTGGGCTCGTTCGACGCGCCGGAGATCGGGCTGCGGCTGCTCGGCCCTGGGCAGCGGGCGCTGATCACCGATGCCATCGACGACGGGGACGGGACCCATCGCCATCTGCTGATGTCGGTGAAGCCCCTGGTCTGAGCCCCGCGGACCCGGCGGGGCGGGTCCGGCGGGCCTCGGCGGAACGGGTCCGGCGGGCCTCGGCGGAGCGCGCGGGCCTCCGCGGAGTGGAGCCGGGCCTTCGCGGGGCGGGGCTGGCGGGCCTCCGCGGGGTGAGGCCGGGCCATCGCAGGCGAGGCGGGCCTCCGCAGGGTGGGGCCGGGCCTTCGCGGGGCGGGGCGGGCTCAGAACCCGCCGCCTCCGTCGAAGCCACCGCCGCCGTCGAAACCGCCTCCGCCGCCGAAGTCGCCCGAGCCGAAGTCGCCGCTGCTGAAGTCGGCGCCGGAGAAGTCGCCGCCCTGGAAGTCCTGGAAGTCGCCGCCGCCGTACTCGCCCGCGTAGGCCGGGGTGGAGAGCATCGAGCCGAGCACGGTGCCGACCAGGAGGCCGGGGAGCATGCCGCCGCCGAAGTAGCCGCCGGCCCAGGGGCCGTAGGCGGGGCCCGCCTCCCAGTAGGGGCGGCGGCCGTCGTCGGTGTCGACGGTGCGGGCCCGCGGGTCGAGACCGTCGTCGAGGCGGGCCGCGTCGGCGGCGCAGACCGGCACCTGGCGGGCCGAGCCGCCCGCCGGGGCCCAGGTCCGGTCCTCTGCGGCTGGACCGTGGCGCGGGTCGAAGAAGCACGGCGGGCGCCGCTCGGGCAGGGCCCGGCCCTCGCGGCGGGCGGCGAGGACGGCGAGCGAGAAGCGGCCGTCCTCCAGGGCCTGGGTGACCCCGCGCACCTCGTGCGGGCGGGAGACCGAGCCCATGAGGGACTTGGCCTTGTCGTACGAGTCCAGGGCCCGCTCGTAGTCGCCGCGCATGGCGTCGTCGGCGCCCGCCTCGGCCGGGTGGAAGTCGAGCCGCTCCAGCTCCTCGCCGAAGGCGGTGATGTCCTCGTCCACGACGACCCGCAGCTTGTCGAGGGCGGCGCGCTCCTCGGCCTCCTTGCGGCGCTTCTTCTGCCGGACGACCGCGTAGGCGCCGGCGCCGCCGGCCACGACGACCGCGCCGAGCGTGACCAGACCGGCCACCGGCACGCCGGAGTCCTCGCCCGCCGTGCCCCAGGAGGCCGGGGCGGAGCCGCGCAGGGTGGGCAGCGCCTGGTCGACGAAGTTGTTCAGCTCGGTCTCGGCGTCCACGCCGGGCTGGCGTACGGCCGTCACGAGGTTGGCCACGGCGTCGCGGGACATCACCGAGGAGTCCGCGGCGGCGTTGAACCCGTCGCCCAGCCGTACGGCGTAGAGCCCCGTCACACCGGTCTCGGTGCGCAGGTTGCGCAACAGGTTCTCCGGCGGGAACTGCGCGTTCGCGGGCAGCACGGCCACGAAGAGCGGCTTGTCCGCGTCCCTGATCTTCTGCGCGAGGGCGGCCGCGTCGGCCGTCGACAGCTGGTCCGCGGCGCCGGGATCGACGTAGACCGGTCCCTGTTTCAGGGCCGCGGCCGCGTCGGACACGCCCGTGGCCCTGGCCCCCGCGGACGGGGCCAGGACCAGGAGCAGCAGCAGCGCGAGGCCGGCGAGCGCCGACACAAGGGGGAACGGCCTGGTCCTCATGTCTTGACGCTACCCCGAATGGGGCAGAACGAGACATATGAGGACAGTCGGCACCTCCTACTCGGCCGGGTCGATGCCCACCCGCAGCAGTCCGTACGTGAAGGCGTCCTCCAGGGCCTGCCAGGAGGCCGCGATGACGTTCTCGCCGACGCCGACGGTCGCCCACTCGCCGTTGCCGTCGCTGGTGGTGACCAGGACCCGGGTCGTGGACTCGGTGCCGTGCCGGCCTTCGAGGATGCGGACCTTGTAGTCGACCAGCTCGAACTTGGCGAGCTGCGGGTAGATCCGCTCCAGCGCGACCCGCATCGCCCGGTCGAGGGCGTTGACGGGGCCGTTGCCCTCGGCGGTGGCGACGATCCGCTCGCCCTTGGCCCACAGCTTCACGGTGGCCTCGTTGGCGTGGGTGCCGTCCGGGCGGTCCTCGACGATCGCGCGCCAGGACTCCGTACGGAAGTAGCGGCGCGGCCGGCCCTCCGCCTCCTCGCGGAGCAGCAGCTCGAAGGAGGCGTCGGCGGCCTCGTACGTGTAGCCCTTGAGCTCGCGCTCCTTGACCCGCTCGACGACCCGGGCGACCAGCGCGCGGTCGCCGCCCAGGTCGACGCCGAGCTCCTTGCCCTTCAGCTCGATGGAGGCGCGGCCCGCCATGTCGGAGACCAGCATCCGCATGGTGTTGCCGACCAGCTCGGGGTCGATGTGCTGGTAGAGGTCGGGGTCCACCTTGATGGCCGAGGCGTGCAGGCCCGCCTTGTGCGCGAAGGCGGAGACGCCGACGTACGGCTGGTGGGTGGAGGGGGTGAGGTTGACGACCTCGGCGATGGCGTGCGAGATCCGGGTCATCTCGGCGAGCGCGCCCTCGGGCAGCACCTGCTTGCCGTACTTGAGCTCCAGGGCCGCGACAACCGGGAACAGGTTGGCGTTGCCGACCCGCTCGCCGTAACCGTTGGCGGTGCACTGGACGTGGGTGGCACCGGCGTCCACGGCGGCGAGGGTGTTGGCCACGGCGCAGCCGGTGTCGTCCTGGGCGTGGATGCCGAGGCGGGCCCCGGTGTCGGCGAGGACGGTGGAGACGACGGCCTGGACCTGGGCGGGGAGCATGCCGCCGTTGGTGTCGCAGAGGATGACCACGTCGGCGCCGGCCTCGTGCGCGGTGCGCACCACGGCCTTGGCGTAGCCGGGGTTCTCCTTGTAGCCGTCGAAGAAGTGCTCGCAGTCGACGAAGACCCGGCGGCCCTGGGAGCGCAGGTGGGCGACGGTGTCGCGGACCATCTCCAGGTTCTCGTCGAGGGTGGTGCGCAGCGCCAGCTCGACGTGCCGGTCGTGCGACTTGGCGACGAGGGTGATCACCGGGGCGCCGGAGTCGAGCAGCGCCTTGACCTGCGGGTCCTCGGCGGCGTTGCCGCCGGCCCGGCGGGTGGCGCCGAAGGCGACGAGCTGCGCGTTCTTGAACGCGATCTCCTGGCGGGCGCGTGCGAAGAACTCGGTGTCGCGCGGGTTGGCACCGGGCCAGCCGCCCTCGATGAAGCCGACGCCGAAGTCGTCGAGGTGCCGTGCGATGGTCAGCTTGTCCGCGACCGTCAGGTTGATGCCCTCGCGCTGGGCTCCGTCGCGCAGCGTGGTGTCGAAGACATGGAAGCTGTCGTCGACGCGCCCGGCGCCCGGGCGCCCGCTCTCGCCGTTCTCCGTGGTCATGACTGTGTTGGCTCCTGTCGGATGTGGCTCCGGAAGGTCTGGATCCACTTGCCCCCATTCTCACGCGCTGTCCGCTTCCGGCGGAGGTGGGGCCGGAAAACGAAAAAACCCCTCGCGGGTGCGAGAGGTCTGCGCGCGGGTCTGGGGCACGGTGGCCGCCGCCGCGGGGGTTGGGGTCCCACGGTCAGCGGTCACTGCGGACCGGCGCGCTGCTGCCGATAATCATGGCGGTAGCAAGCACGCCGGCAGTCTGCCACACCCGCGCGCGGCGATGGACGCGGATCTCACGATGCGGAATCGACGGCGGCTTCCCTCGACCGTACGGGCGCGGCGGCTCCGGCCCCGCCCGTGGCGTCGCGGCCGACCCGGCCGAGGTCGATGTCCCGGGTCTCGCGCATGGTGACGTAGACGACCAGCGACACGGCGGCGCAGCCGGCGACGTACCAGTAGTAGCCGGACTCGACGCCCGCGTCCTTGAACCACAGCGCCACGTACTCGGCGGTGCCGCCGAACAGGGCGTTGGCGATCGCGTACGGCAGGGCGACGCCGAGCGCGCGGATGCCGGTCGGGAACAGCTCCGCCTTCACGCAGGCGTTGATCGAGGTGTAGCCGGTGACGACGACCAGGGCGAGCAGGGAGAGGCCGAGGGCCGGCCAGAAGGAGCCCGCGTGCCTGAGCATCGTCATGATCGGCACGGTGAGGAGGGTGGAGCCGACCGCGAAGGTGATGAGCAGCGGGCGGCGGCCGATCTTGTCGGAGAGCCGGCCGGCGAGCGGCTGGAGGCAGGCGAAGACGATCAGCGCGCAGAAGGAGACCAGGGTGGCGGTCTGCTTGGGCAGTCCGGCGGAGTTGGACAGGTACTTGGTGAGGTAGGTGGTGTACGTGTAGTAGGCCACCGTGCCGCCCATGGTGAGCGCGATGACGAGGAAGGCCTCGCGCCTGTGCGCCCACAGGGCCCTGACGGTGCCCTTGTCGCCGCTCGCGACGCCGGCGTCGGCGGTCTCCTCGTACACCTCCGTCTCCAGCATGCTGCGCCGCAGGTAGAAGACGACGGCCGCGCCGAGGGCGCCGACGATGAAGGGGATGCGCCAGCCCCAGCTGTGCAGGGCCTCGGCGGACATGGTCCGCTGGAGGACGATCTGCAGCCCGAGGCCGAGGATCTGGCCGGCCGTCATCGACACGTACTGGAAGCTGGAGGCGAAGCCCCGGTGCTTCGGGGCGGATGCCTCGGTGAGGTAGGTGGCGCTGGCGGCGTACTCGCCGCCGACGGAGAGGCCCTGGAGGAGGCGGGCGACGAGGAGGACCGCGGCGCCGCCGTATCCGGCGACGGCGTAGGTCGGGGCGACGGCGATGAGCAGCGCCGACGCGGACATCAGCGTGACGGTGAGGGTCAGGGCCGCCTTGCGGCCCTTGCGGTCACCGACCCGGCCGAGCAGCCAGCCGCCGACGGGGCGCATGAAGAAGCCGACGGCGAAGATGCCGGCCGTGTTCATGAGCTTGGCGGTGTCGTTGCCCTCGGGGAAGAACGCCCCCGCGAAGTAGGTCGCGAAGCTCGCGTAGACGAACCAGTCGAACCACTCGACCATGTTGCCGGCCGACCCGACCCAGATCTTCTTCCAGTGTTCTCGTCCCATGGCCCCGAACCGTGCCGGAGGCGGCCGGGCGGCAACAAGGGTGCACGGGACAACGATCAGGAGTACTTACGTGCCTAACGGTCACGGAAGCAGGGTTTCGGCGACGAACTCCCTTACATGAGCGAGGACTTGCTCACGCCCCGTGCCCGGGATGCCGACCGCCACGTGCACGCTGAAGCCGTCGAGCAGGGCGCGCATCCGGTGCGCGAAGCGGTCCGGGTCGACGGGCCGGAACTCGCCGCGCGAGACGCCTTCGGCGAGGATCGCGACGAGGTCGCGGTGCCAGGCGCCCTCGATGGCGGCCTGCCGGGTGCGGGCGTCGTCGTCGGCGTTCTGCGAGCGGTTCCACACCTCGAGCCAGAGCGTCCAGTGCGGGTCGCGCGGGCCGTCCGGCACGTACACGTCGACGTATCCGTCGAGCCGCTCCCGCGCGGTCCCGGGGGCGGAGAGCAGTGCGCTCCGCTCGGCCCCGAGCCGGCCCTCGCTCCACTCGAGCGTCTGCAGCAGCAGCTCGTCCTTGGTGCCGAAGTAGTAGAGCAGGTGCCCGCTGCTCATCCCGACCTGCCGTCCGAGCCCGGCCATGGTCAGTCCGTCGAGCCCGCGCTCGGCGATGGTGTCCATGGCCGCGGCGAGCACCTCCTCGCGGGGCGGGGCGGCCTGGTTGCGGCGGCGCGGGTGGGGCGCCGGGGTCGGGGTCGGGTCGCTGCTCTGACTCACTCGTACGTTCTACAGGATCAGCCGTTGTCCGGGATCACGCCGTCGGGCCCGCGCCCGAAGGCGTGCAGCATCACGTCGGCCAGATCGGCCTCGGGCAGCCGGGCGCGCAGCCCGGCGAGCACCGGCGGCAGGTCCTCGTCGTCGATCACGCCCAGGTGCTCCTGCCGCAGCTCGTGGATCATCTCGACGATCTCGGGCCGGAGCTCCATCCAGTCCCGGGAGGTACGGATCTCCCGGTCCACCGCGTCCATGAACCAGCGCACGACGTCGTACGGGATGTCCCGCTCGCTCCACCGCTCGGCGAACCAGACCGTGGGCTCCCGTGCCGGGTCCTCGTCGGGCACGATCCCGATCGCCAGCTGCCGCTGCCCCGCCACCTCGTCCAGCTCCACGTACCAGGCGTCGTCGGCGACGGAGTACAGGTAGGTCAGCGTGTAACGGCCGGAGGGGTGGATGCTCATGGCCGCACGCTGTCACACGGCGTGCGGCCACGACCAGCGGGTTTCTCAGACCGCCGGCTGCTGCTGGGTGATGCAGTGGATACCGCCCCCACCTGCGAAGATCTCGCGGGCGTCGACCAGGACCACCTCGCGCTCCGGGAAGAGGCGGCGGAAGATCTCCGCGGCGACCTCGTCGTGCGGGTCGTCGAAGGCGCAGAGCACGACGCCGCCGTTGCAGAGGTAGTGGTTGATGTACGAGTAGTCGACCCAGTCGCCCTCCTCGTCCTTGAGGACGGTCGGGGCCGGGACCTCGATGACCTCCAGGGGACGGCCCTGGGCGTCGGTCTGGCTGCGGAGGAGGTTGACGTAGAGGCGGGAGCGCTCGTAGTCGGGGTGGAGCGGGTTCTGCTGGCTGTGGACCAGGACGGTGCCGGGGCGGGCGAAGGCGGCGACGATGTCGACGTGGCCCTGGGTGCCGAACAGGCCGTAGTCGCCGGCCAGGCCGTGCGGGAGCCAGATCGCCTTGGTGGTGCCGAGCTTCGCGTGGATCTCGGCCTCGACCTCCTGGCGGTTCCACTCGGGGTTGCGGCCCGCGCCGAGCTGCACGGTGTCGGTGAGGAGTACGGTCCCCTCGCCGTCCACGTGGATCGCGCCGCCCTCGTTCACCAGGGCGCTGCTGAGCACCGGGACGCCCGCCGCGTCCGCCACGTGGCGGGCGATCTTGGAGTCGTGTTCCCAGCTGGCCCAGTCCTGGGCTCCCCAGCCGTTGAACACCCAGTCCACGGCGGCCAGCCGGCCCTCCTCGTCCTTCACGAAGGTGGGGCCGATGTCGCGCATCCAGGCGTCGTCCAGCTCGCGCTCCAGGATCTCGACGTCATCGCCGAGGAGGGCGCGGGCGGAGCCCGCCTCGCCGGGGGCGACCACCACCGTGACCGGCTCGAAGCGGCGTACGGCCCGGGCCACGGAGCCCCAGGCGGCACGCGACCGTGCCAGCTCCTCCTCGTTCGTGAACGTGGAGTTGTGGGTGGGCCAGGCCATCCAGGTGCGCTCGTGCGGCGTCCACTCGGCGGGCATGCGGTACGTCATGGGATCAGGTCCTAGCGGGATCAGAGGAAGTAGAGGCGGTTGAGGGAGACGGAGTCGGCCGCCTCGGAGCGGATCGGCGAGCCGTCCAGCGAGACGAGGCCGGTGTGGCCGTCGACCTGGACGTCTCCGATGCGCGAGTTGAGCAGCAGGTCGGCGGGGCCGATGCCGCGAGTGCCGCGCACGGGGACGCGACGGCGGCGGGTCGGCATGCGGTCGGAGCCGAGGTCGACGGCGGCCTGGGCGACGAACGCGACCGAGATGTCGGCGGCGGTCGCGCCGTGCCCGCCGAACAGCGGACCGAGGACGAGCGGTTCGCAGGTGTCGGTGGCCGCGTTCGGATCGCCCACGACCCCCCACGCGGGGAAGCCGGACTTCAGCACCAGCTGCGGCTTGGCGCCGAAGAACTCCGGCCGCCACAGCACGATGTCGGCCAGCTTGCCGACCTCGATCGAACCGATCTCGTGCGCGAGGCCGTGGGCGATCGCCGGGTTGATGGTGAGCTTGGCCATGTAGCGCAGGACGCGCGCGTTGTCGTCGTGCGCGCCGTCGCCCTCCATGGGGCCGAGCTCGGCCTTCATCTTCCCGGCCATGGCGAAGGTCCGGCGTACGGTCTCGCCGGCCCTTCCCATTCCCTGCGCGTCCGACGACGTGATGCCGATCGCGCCGAGGTCGTGCAGGACGTCCTCCGCGCCCATCGTTCCGGACCTGATCCGGTCGCGTGCCATGGCGGCGTCGCCGGGGAGGTCGGTCTTCAGGTCGTGGACGGAGACGATCATGCCGTAGTGCTCGGCGACCGCGTCACGGCCGAAGGGCAGCGTGGGGTTGGTGGAGGAGCCGATGACGTTCGGCACGCCCGCCATCTTGAGGACGTTCGGTACGTGTCCGCCGCCGCAGCCCTCGATGTGGAAGGCGTGGATCGTCCGGCCGTCGAGGACCTTCAGGGTGTCCTCGACGGACAGGCACTCGTTCAGGCCGTCGGAGTGCAGCGCCACCTGGACGTCGTACTCCTCGGCGACCCGCAGCGCGGTGTCGAGGGCCCGGGTGTGGGCGCCCATGTCCTCGTGGACCTTGAAGCCGGACGCGCCGCCCTCGGCGAGCGCCTCGACCAGCGGGGCCGGGTCGGAGGAGGAGCCGCGGCCGAGGAAGCCGATGTTGACCGGCCAGGCGTCGAAGGCGTTGAAGGCGTGGCGCAGGGCCCAGGGCGAGTTGACGCCGACGCCCCAGACGGGGCCGAACTCCTGGCCGATGACGGTCGTGACACCGCTGGCGAGGGACGCCTCCATGATGCGCGGCGACAGCAGGTGGACGTGGGTGTCGACGGCTCCTGCGGTGGCGATCAGGCCCTCGCCGGAGACGATCGAGGTGCCGGTGCCCACGACGACGTCGACGCCGTCGAGGGTGTCGGGGTTGCCGGCGCGGCCGATGGCGTGGATGCGGCCCTCGCGGATGCCGACGGACACCTTGCGGATGCCCTGGACGGCGTCGATCACGAGGACGTTGCTGATCACCACGTCGCAGGTCTCGCGGACGGCCGCGGCCTTCAGGTGGAGCCCGTCGCGGGCGGTCTTGCCGAAGCCGGCGAGGAACTCGTCGCCGGGCTTCTGGGAGTCGGACTCGACGCGCACGACGAGGCCGGAGTCACCGAGGACCACCCGGTCACCGGCGCGCGGGCCGTGCACGGAGGCGTACTCGTAGGGGTCCATCAGTCCTCCTCCTTCGGGGTCGCGAACGGCGCCGAGGACAGGTAGTCGGGGGTGGTGCCCGCGCCGAGATAACCGCAGGCCGCGGCCCGGTGGAGGGCCTCTTCCTTCGCCCCGGGGGCGTCCAGCGGGCCGTCGACGAGGCCCGCGAAGCCGATGGCGACCCGGGCGCCGCCGATGGGCACCAGGCCGACCTCGGCCTCGCCGCCCGGGTCGAAGCGGAAGGAGGCGCCGGCCGGGATCGCGAGCCGCATGCCGTAGGCGGCGGCGCGGTCGAAGTCGAGGCGCGGGTTGGCCTCGAAGAAGTGGAAGTGCGAGGTGACGCTGACCGGGACGGCGGCGGTGTTGCGGACGGTCAGCGTGACCGCCGGCGTGGTGTCCTCGTACGCGGGCCCGGGCAGCAGCGCGCCGGGCGCGTCCGCTCCGAGCGAGCCGCCGCCGATCGGGTCGGAGACGACGGCGAGCCGGGATCCGTCGTCGAAGACGGCCTCGACGTGGACCTCGGTGACGACGTCGGCGACGCCGGGCAGCACGTCCTCGGGTCCGAGGACGGAGCGGGCGGCCTCGATCGCCTCGGCGAGTCGCTTGCCGTCGCGGGCCGCCTCGCAGACCGTGTCCGCGATGAGGGCCGTCGCCTCGGGCACGTTGAGCCGAAGGCCGCGGGCCCGGCGGGCCCGGGCGAGCTCGGCGGCGCCGAAGATCAGCAGCCGGTCGCGCTCCGTGGGGGTCAGTCGCACTTCCGTACACCTCCTGTTTGAGTGACACTCTAAATGTTGGAGAGCCATCTTCCAAGCATTGACGTGGCCGACACGGATGGGTCACATTGGCTGACATTGAGCGTCACTCTAAAAACGTCGCTCGCGACGGATCCCCTCACGGCGGATCCCCCCTACCCCCCACTCCCCCGCCCCGCCCCCACCCCAGCCCCCGGGAGTCCCCATGGCGATAGAACAGCGCGGAGTCGACACCATCCCCGAGGTGGAACGCACCAGCGGTCCCCGCGACCTCGTCTCGATCCTGCTCGGCTCCAACCTCTGCCTCGGCGTGATCGTCTTCGGCTGGCTGCCGGTCTCCTTCGGCCTCGGCCTCTGGGCCTCGGTGACCTCCGTCGTCGCCGGCACCCTCGTCGGCGTCGCCGTCACCGCCCCGCTCGCGCTGATCTCGCTGCGCACCGCCACCAACCTCTCCACCTCGTCCGGCGCCTTCTTCGGCGTACGCGGCCGGCTCGTCGGCTCGGTCGTCGGCCTGCTGCTCTCGCTCGGCTACACCGCGCTGACCCTGTGGATCGGCGGCGACGTGATGGTCGGCACGCTGGAGCGCCTGGTCGGGCTGCCCACCGGGGGCGCGGCGCACGCCGCCGTGTACGCGCTGCTCGCCGCCCTCACCGTGGTCGGCGCGGTCTACGGCTACCGGCTGCTGCTCAAGCTGAGCCAGGCCCTGGCGATCGGCATGACCGTGCTGCTCGCGATCGGCCTCGTCGCGTACGCCGGTGACTTCACCGCCGCGCCCGTGGCGGACACGCCGTACCTGCTCGGCTCGTTCTGGCCGACCTGGCTGCTCTCGGCGGTCGCCGCCGGACTCAGCGGCCCGGTCGCCTTCATCACCCTGCTCGGCGACTACACCCGCTACATATCGCCGGAGAAGCACAGCCCGAAGAAGGTCTGGCGGGCCACCTGTCTCGGCCTGGTCGTCGGCCTGCTCGTGCCCCAGCTGTTCGGCACCTTCACCGCGCTCGCGGCCGGCGCCGGCGCCGACTACGCCGGACCGCTGGTCGCGGCCTCGCCGGTCTGGTACCTCGTCCCGCTGCTGCTCGCCGCCACCGCCGGCTCCGTCGGCAACGCCGGACTGATGCTCTACTCGATGGGCCTCGACCTCGACGCGATCCTGCCGAAGGCCACCCGGGCCCGCGCGACCCTGGTGGTCGCCGTCGTCGCCACGGCCTTCGTCTTCCTCGGCCACTTCGCCTCGGACGCGCAGACCGCGATGACCTCCTTCGTGCTGCTGCTCACCGCGATCGGCACGCCGTGGGCGGTCATCACCCTGATCGGGCACCGGCGGTGCGGCGGCACGTACGACGCGGAGGCGCTCCAGGTCTACAACCGGCGCTCGCGCGGCGGCGCCTACTGGTTCTCGGCCGGCTGGCACCCGCGTGCCACGTTCTCCTGGGTGATCGGCGCGGTCGTGGGCCTGGCCGCCGTCTCGACCCCGCTCTACGAGGGCCCGCTGCTCGCGCTCACCGGCGGCATCGACTGCAGCTTCGTGCTGTCCGGGATCGTGGGCGGCGTGCTGTACGCGGTGCTGACGCCGGCTCAGCGGGCCGCCGGCGACACGGAAACGCCCGGGACGGTGACCGTCCCGGGCGCCCTGGTGGACTCGGAGTCGTAGCTCCGGGGTCCGGGTCCTACCTGCCCAGCTCGTGCATCCAGCCGTGGACGTCCTCGGCCGTCCCGGTCTGGATGGCGAGCAGCGCCTCGCGCAGCTTCATCGTCACCTCGCCGGGCTCGCCGCCCGACTGCTGCCACTCGCCCCGGGCGGACTTGACCGTGCCGACCGGGGTGATGACGGCGGCGGTGCCGCAGGCGAAGACCTCGGTGAGCGAGCCGTTCTCGGTGTCGGCCTGCCACTGGTCGATGGAGACGCGGGCCTCCTCGGACTCGTAGCCGAGGTCCTTGGCGACCTGGAGCAGCGAGTCGCGGGTGATGCCCTCCAGGATGGAGCCGCTGAGGGTCGGGGTGACGATCTTGTCGCCGTACACGAAGTACAGGTTCATGCCGCCGAGTTCCTCGACCCACTTGTGCTCGACCGCGTCGAGGTAGCAGACCTGGTCGCAGCCCTTCTCCGCCGCCTCCGCCTGCGCGAGCAGCGAGGCGGCGTAGTTGCCGCCGGTCTTGGCGTCGCCCATGCCGCCGGGGACGGCGCGGACGCGGTCCTCGGAGGCCCAGATGGAGACGGGCTTGACGCCGCCGGGGAAGTACGGGCCGGCCGGCGAGGCGATGACGACGAAGAGGTACTCGTTGGCCGGGCGGACGCCCAGGCCGACCTCCGTCGCGATCATGAACGGGCGAAGGTAGAGCGAGGCCTCGCCGCCGTGCGCCGGGACCCAGGCCTCGTCCTGCCGGACCAGGACGTCGCAGGCCTCGATGAAGGTCTCGACCGGCAGCTCGGGCATGCCGAGCCGGTGCGCGGAGCGCTGGAAGCGGCGGGCGTTGGCGTCGGGGCGGAAGCTGGCGACGGAACCGTCGGGACGGCGGTAGGCCTTCAGGCCCTCGAAGATCTCCTGGGCGTAGTGCAGGACGTTGGTCGCCGGGTCGAGGGAGAGCGGGCCGTACGGCACGAGCTGGCCGTCGTGCCAGCCGCGGCCCTCGGTCCAGCGGATGGTGACCATGTGGTCGGTGAAGTGCCGGCCGAATCCCGGGTTGGCCAGGATCGCCTCGCGCTCCGCGTCGGACAGCGGGCTGGAGGAGGGCTTGAGCTCGATGGTGGGCGTCGTCATGGGTGCTTGTCCTTCACCGGTTGTGTGGGTCGGACCGCGCTCACGCCGCTCCGCAGCCACGCAAGTCACTGCTAGGACGTCCGAGCTTTCCCGCATGCCGCGGCCCCACGTTCGATTATCGCGCGTGGGGGCCGGTGCACGAAACGGTGTGTGCGCGGTCCAGGGTTCGATGGTGGCACCCCGCGACCGCACAGGTACAGCCGCCGGGTGCGAGGTGCGACCCGGCGGCTGGGTGAGAAGTCAGCGGCGGGTCAGCTCGCTACTCGTACCGCGAGCGCGTCGCCGATCTCGTCCGTGCTGCGGACCGCGTCACCGCGCTCGGTGAGGTCGGCGGCGACGGCCGCCTCGATCCGGGCGGCCTCGGACTCGTATCCGAGGTGCCGCAGGAGGAGGGCGACGGAGAGGACCGTGGCCGTCGGGTCGGCCTTGCCCTGGCCCGCGATGTCCGGCGCGGAGCCGTGGACCGGCTCGAACATGGACGGGAACTCACCGCTCGGGTTGATGTTGCCCGAGGCGGCGACGCCGATGCCGCCGGAGACGGCCGCGGCGAGGTCCGTGATGATGTCGCCGAAGAGGTTGTCGGTGACGATGACGTCGAAGCGGGCCGGGTCGGTGACGAGGAAGATCGTCGCGGCGTCGACGTGCAGGTAGTCGGTCGTGACCTCGGGGAACTCGGCCGCGACCTTGTTGAAGATGTTCGTCCACAGGTGGCCCGCGAAGGTCAGCACGTTGTTCTTGTGGACCAGCGTCAGCTTCTTGCGGGGGCGGGCCTGGGCGCGGGCGAAGGCGTCCCGGACCACGCGCTCGACACCGTAGGCCGTGTTGACGGAGACCTCGGTGGCGACCTCGTGCTCGGTGCCCTTGCGGATGGTGCCGCCGTTGCCGGTGTACGGGCCCTCGGTGCCCTCGCGGACCACGACGAAGTCGATGGCGGGCTGGCCGGCGAGCGGGGTCGCGACGCCGGGGAGCAGCTTCGAGGGGCGCAGGTTGACGTGGTGGTCGAACGCGAAGCGCAGCTTCAGCAGGAAGCCGCGCTCGAGGACGCCGGACGGGACCGACGGGTCGCCGATCGCGCCGAGCAGGATCGCGTCGTGCTGCTTGAGGGCGTCGAGGTCGGCGTCGGTGAGGGTCTCACCCGTGGCGTGGTAGCGCCTGGCGCCGAAGTCGTACTCCTTCGTCTCCAGCTTCACGTCCTGGGGAAGCGCGGCCGCGAGGACCTTCAGGCCCTGGGCCACGACCTCCTGGCCGATGCCGTCGCCGGGAATGACTGCGAGATTGATGCTGTGAGACATGTCGGCACCCTACTCTTCGTCCCATCGTCTGACACGCTGCGTCCACCATGTGGACGAACGGACAGGCGTACGAGGGGTCAGTGGCCGGTGGAGCCGCCGTTGTCACGGCGGTCGAGGGCGCGCTGGAGAGCGGCGGCGGCGTTCTTGCGGGCCTCGTCGCCGGAGTGGGGGGCGGAGTGGCGGACGCGGCGGGCGGTCTGAGCGGCCATGAGGGATCGACTCCTTGAGATCAGTGCTCCGGACGTGCGGGTGCGGAGTGGCGTGGTGATCGAAGGCGCCGGAAAGGGGCGGGGAGCGCCGCCGCAGGGGTTGCCTGCCTGGGGGCGTCGCGCTCGCGTCCGCCTGCGCTCGATGGAGCGGGACGTTCGGCTCCTACAAAGCTAGGCGAGAACCCCGCATCTGTCTCCACAATTACTCGGACTTCCTACTATCTGAGACGGCGATCAGGCCACCCGGCCGCGCAGCTCGCGGATCAGCGCCCGTACGGCAAGGGATTTCGCCAGCTCAGGGGTGGTGACATAGCCGACCGAGCGGGTGGGCCGGTCCGGTCCGAGATCGGTGATCTCCACCGAGGGCGGCGCTCCGGTGAGGGACAGTTCCGGCATCACGGCCATGCCGAAACCACTGCTCACCATCGAGAGCACCGCTCCGTCGTCCTCGGCCTGAACGGTCGCGGCCGGCAGCCACTCCTGGGCGGCCCACCAGTCGCGCGTGTACGAGGTGCAGTTCTCCGCCCAGTCGACCAGCGGCAGCGAGCGCGGCGCCGCGTGCCCGGCCGGGTGGACCAGCGCGTAGCCCTCCTCCAGGAGGACACCGCCGACGAGCGCGGGCGGCACGGGCGAGGTGGTGCCGATGGTCGCGATGCCGATGTCGGCCCGCCCGTCGAGGACCTCGCCGGCGGTGCCGCGCCCCACCTCCCGGACGATCCGCACCTCGGGCACCAGCTCCGGGTGACGAGCCGTCAGGCGGCCCAGCGCGCCCGGCAGCAGATGCAGGGCCGCGCTGCGGAAGGCGGCGATCCGCAGCGGCCCCGCGACGATCCCGCTCCCGTCTCCCGCAGCGGCGCCCCGCACCTCCGCCGCCATCACGTCCAGCAGCCGCAGCACCCGCCGGGCGTGCGCGAGCGCCCGCTCCCCGGCCACGGTCGGGGTCGCCCCGCTGCGGCCCCGGTCGAAGAGGACGGCCCCGAGCCTGCGCTCGCTCGCACGGACGGAGTGGGAGACTGCCGACTGCGTCATGCCGAGCGCGGCCGCGGCGGCCGAGAAGCCGCCCTCGCGCCCGACGGCGAGCAGGACGCGCAGTTCGTTCGGTGCCGGGTAGGGGTCGGTCATCTCGGCTTTCACCTCGGGCTATGAGCAGGATCGATGGATCGGCGGCTGCCATCGACGCAACCTACTGCCCGGCCGCCGGATTCCTTCCTACGGTCTGCGGCATGACGAACGAGACCATGATCACCGTCCAGCAGACCGCCCGCCCCAACGGCTTCCCCACACCCGTCCTCTTCGACTTCGTCGAGTCCCCGGTGCCCGCGCCCGAGCCGGGCACGGCCCTGGTCGAGAACCTGCTCTGGTCCGTGGACCCGTACCACCGCGAGGCGATGGACGGCGACTACCTGTGGACCCTGAACGCGCCCATGGAGGGCCGCACCCTCGGCCGGGTCCTCGACTCCCGGGACCCGGCGCTGCGTCCCGGCGACCTCGTGCTGCACCGCAAGGGCTGGCGGACCCACGCGCTGGTCACGCGCGCCGAGGTCCGCCCGGTGCCGGACCTCGGTCCGGGCGTCCCGCTCGCCGCGCACCTGAGCCTGCTGGGCGGCACGGGCCTCTCCGCGTACGTGGGCCTGACCCGGATCGCCCGGCTGCAGCCCGGCGAGGACCTGTTCGTCTCGGCGGCGGCCGGCGGGGTCGGCACGGCGGCCGGCCGCTTCGCCCGGCTGCTCGGCGCCGGGCGGCTCGTCGGCAGCGCGGGCTCGGCGCGGAAGGTCGCGCACCTCACCGAACGGATCGGCTTCGACGCGGCCTTCGACTACCACGACGGGCCGGTCGCCGACCTGCTCGCGAAGGCCGCTCCGGACGGTCTCGACGCGGTCCTCGACGGGGTGGGCGGCGACCACCTGGAGGCCTCGATCGCCTCCTTGCGCGAGTACGGCCGGATCGCCTGGGTCGGCGCGGTCGCCCAGTACCACTCCCTGGCCACTCCCCCGCCGGCCCCGCGCAACCTCTTCGAGCTGGTGGAGAAGAGCATCCGCCTGGAGGGCTTCCTCGTGCGGAACCACATGGACGCCCAGGAGGAGCTCTACGACTTCGCCGTGCCCCACCTCCGCTCGGGACGCCTGGAGCTCGACACCACGGTCGTCGAGGGCTTCGAGCACATCGTGACGGCGTTCCTGGGGATGCTGCGCGGCGAGAACATCGGGAAGATGCTGGTCGCCCGTCCCGGCCTGGACCGCTAGCTAGATTGCATTCCTACCTATGTAGTGATGGAATGCCGCCATGGCCGCAGACCGCAGATCCAGCTGGCTCAAGGGAGTCCTCGACCTGCTCGTCCTCTCCTGCCTGACCGACGGCGAGAGTTACGGGTACGAGATCGCCAAGGCGCTCGCCGCGGCGGGACTCGGCGAGATCAAGGGCGGAACGCTCTATCCCGTCCTGAACCGCCTGGAGGAGGCGGGGCTGGTGGCGGCCGAGTTCCGGGCCGCCGAACGCGGCCCGGGCCGGCGCTACTACCGCCTCACCGACGAGGGGCGGCGGCATCTCGCGGCCGAGAGCGAGGCCTGGCGCGAGTTCCACCGGGCCGTCACGAACACGCTGCACACAGGGGGAAGCACGACATGACCGGCGACACCGGCGACACCGGCTACTTCGACGAGCTGGCCGCGGCGCTGCGCGCGGCCGGCGTGCCCGGGGAACAGATCGCGGACACCGTCGCCGATCTGCGCGGGCACGTCGCGGAGACGGGGACGGCCCCGGAGGAGGAGTTCGGCCCGGCCGAGCGGTTCGCCGCCCAACTGGGCGGCCTCGCGCCCGTGCCCGGCGAGCCGGACGCGGCGGCGGAGCACTGGACCTGGACCGCGGACCTCTTCAACGACCGCAGGATGCTGGCGGTCCACGGCGACCAGGGCTGGGAGGTCGAGTCGCTGGACGCGCTCGGGCGGTTCGTCTGCCGGCGGGCGCCGGGCGCGGCCCTGCGCTGGGAGTACCGCCGCGAGCTGATCGGCGGCCGCCGCCGCGGCAAGGTCCTCGACGAACTCTCGCCCGAGGGCTGGGAGCTGTGCGGGGAGTGGCTGGTGTACGGCTACTTCAAGCGCCCGAAGGCGGCGACGGCCGGGCCCGGCGGCGCGCTCGACCTCCTCCCGGAGGCGCCCCGCCGGTGGCTGTTCCTCAGCCGCCGGGGGAAGGTGGTCCTCGCCGCGTGGGCGGCGTTGGTGCTGGCCGCGACGACGGCGTCGTTCGTGGGCGCGCTGGGACTCCCCGGGCTCGCGCTGACGCTGGGCCTCGGCTCGATGGTCTCGGCCCTGTACGCGGCCCACCTGGAGGCGGCCGGGGGCCGGGTGCAGCAGAAGCCCTGACGGCGGCCGGCCCGCCCCGACCGACCCGCAAGCCCCTGACGCCACGTCACATCACGTCGCCGTTCCGCCAGTCGAAGACGAGCGGGTCGGCGGGGTCCGGAAGCGGGTGCCAGGCGGCCGGAAGGAGGTAGGTGGAGCCCTCCTCGTCGGGAAGCCTTACGATCCCGTCCGGGCTCAGCGTCTCGATCCGCCCTTCCCAGACCCGCCAGCCGCAGGCCGTGTAGAGCGCGGCCCCGTCGTCGGAGGCGGAGAGCGCCCCGAACGCGTACGCCCCGTCGATCACCCGCTCCAGCTCCACCATCACCGCACCCCCGAGCCCCTGGCGCCGCACGTCGGCCCGGACGGCGACGCCTTCCACGTACCCGACGCGGTACGAGCGCCCCCGGTGCAGCACACGCCGCTGGGCGACGGCCCCGTGCGCGACGAGGCTGCCCCGGTCGTCCTCGACCAAGACGTGGACGCCACCGAGGGTGTGGTCCCAGTCGTCGTCCTCGAAGTCGCCCTCGAAGGCGGTGTCGAGAAGGTCCCGGACGGCGCGGAGACAGTCGGCGCCGAGTTCATGGGTGGGTGCGGTCCACAGCTTCACGCCCCCAGTCTCACACCCTTCCATGCCTAACCCCCAATATTTTATTGACAGGTTAGGCAGGGAGCGCTTGACTCTCCTCATAACCACTCATCATCGAGTAAGGGGTTAGAGGCAATGTCCGTGCTCCCGGTCCACCACCGCACCGTCACCGTCCGCGGCCACGAGATCCACTACCGGGAGGCGGGCCCCGCCGGCGCGCCCGTGCTGCTCCTGCTGCACGGCTTCCCGACCAGCTCGCACATGTTCCGGGACCTGATGCCGCGGCTCTCCGGGACCTACCGCCTGATCGCCCCCGACCACCTGGGCTTCGGCCGCAGCGCCGCGCCCGACGCCGCCGACTTCGACTACACCTTCGCCGCGCTGGCCGCGCTCACCGACGCGTTCACCCGCGCCCTGGGCCTCGACCGGTTCGCCCTCTACATCCAGGACTACGGCGCCCCCATCGGCCTGCGCCTCGCCCTCGCCCACCCCGAGCGGATCACCGCGATCATCAGCCAGAACGGCAACGCCTACGAGGAGGGCCTCGGCGCGGAGGCCTGGGCACCCGTCCTCGCCCTGATCGCCGAGCGCACCCCCGAGACGGAGGCGGCCGTCCGCGCCATCCGCTCCCTCGACGGCATCCGGTGGCAGTACGAGACGGGCGTGCCCGCCGAGTACCGGGAGCTGCTCAGCCCCGACGCCTGGCACCACGACGCCGCCCTGATGGCCCGTCCGGGCCAGGACGAGATCCAGACCCGCCTGATCGCGGACTACGGCTCCAACTTCGCCCTCTACCCCGCCTTCCACGAGTACTTCCGCAGCTCCCGGGTCCCGCTCCTCGCCGTCTGGGGCGAGGGCGACGAGGTCTTCGTCCCGGCCGGCGCCGAGGCCTTCCGCCGTGACCTCCCGGACGCCGAGATCCACCTGCTGCCGACGGGTCACTTCGCCCTGGAGACCCACGCTCCGCTGATCGCCGAGCTCGTCGGCGACTTCCTGAAGCGCCGGGCCGGCGCATGAGAACCGCCCCCGTCCTCAGTTGGGGGACCGAGGAGGGGGGCGGTGATCAGGGTCGCCGCCGCGAGGCGGCGCGGGGGCGTCAGCCCATGTGCGGGTAGCCGTACTCCGTCGGCGGCACCAGCGTCTCCTTGATGGCGCGGGTCAGCGTCCAGCGCATCAGGTTCTGCGGGGCGCCCGCCTTGTCGTTGGTGCCGGAGGCGCGGCCGCCGCCGAAGGGCTGCTGGCCGACGACGGCGCCGGTCGACTTGTCGTTGATGTAGAAGTTGCCCGCGGCGAAGCGGAGCTTCTCCATCGTGTACGCGGCGGCGGCGCGGTCGCCCGCGATGACCGAGCCGGTGAGGGCGTAGTCGGAGACGGACTCCATCTGGGTCAGCATCTCGTCGTACTTCTCGTCGTCGTAGACGTACACCGCGAGGATCGGGCCGAAGTACTCGGTCGTGAAGACCTCGTTCTCCGGGTCGGTGCACTCGATGACGGTCGGGCGGACGAACCAGCCCTCGGAGTCGTCGTACGTGCCGCCGGCGACGATCGTGCACGAGGCGTCCGCCTTGGCGCGGTCGATCGCGGCCTTGTTCTTGGCGAAGGCACGCTCGTCGATGACGGCGCCGATGAAGTTCGACAGGTCGGTGACGTCACCCATCTTGATGCCGTCGACCTCGGCCGCGAACTCCTCCTTGAAGCCGTCGTTCCAGATGGAGGCCGGGATGTACGCCCGCGAGGACGCGGAGCACTTCTGGCCCTGGAACTCGAAGGAGCCGCGGGTCAGCGCGGTCTTCAGGACGGCGCGGTCGGCGCTCGGGTGGGCGACGACGAAGTCCTTGCCACCGGTCTCGCCGACGATCCGCGGGTAGGAGCGGTACTTCTCGATGTTGTTGCCGACCGTCTTCCACAGGTGCTGGAAGGTCTTGGTCGAGCCGGTGAAGTGGATGCCCGCCAGGTCGGGGTGGTTCAGGGCCACCTCGGAGACGGCGATGCCGTCGCCGGTCACCAGGTTGATGACGCCCTTCGGCAGGCCGGCCTCCTCCAGGAGCTCCATGAGGAGCACGGCGGAGTGGGTCTGGGTCGGGGACGGCTTCCAGACCACGACGTTGCCCATGAGGGCGGGGGCGGTGGGCAGGTTGCCCGCGATGGCCGTGAAGTTGAACGGCGTGATCGCGTAGACGAAGCCCTCCAGCGGGCGGTGGTCCAGACGGTTCCAGACGCCCGGGGAGTTGGCCGGCGGCTGCTCGGCCAGGATCTGGCGGGCGTACGCCACGTTGAAGCGCCAGAAGTCGACGAGCTCACACGGGGTGTCGATCTCGGCCTGCTGGGCGGTCTTCGACTGGCCGAGCATGGTGGAGGCGGCCAGCGTCTCGCGCCACGGGCCGGCGAGCAGCTCGGCGGCGCGCAGGATGATCGCGGCGCGGTCGTCGAAGGACATCGCGCGCCAGGCCGGGGCGGCGGCCAGGGCGGCGTCGATCGCGTCCTGGGCGTCCTGCTGCGTGGCGCCGCGGAAGGTGCCGATGACGGCCTTGTGGTTGTGCGGCTGGACGACCTTGAATTCCTCGCCGCCGCCCATGCGCTTCTCGCCGCCGATGGTCATCGGCAGGTCGCGCGGGTTGTCGGCCAGCTCCTTGAGCTTGGCCTCCAGACGGGTGCGCTCGGCGGAGCCGGGGGCGTAGCCGTGCACCGGCTCGTTGACGGGAGTGGGGACCTGGGTCACAGCGTCCATGGTTCGCGGAACTCCTTCTGAGGGGTGTGGGGCTCAGCCCTTGGTGAGGATCGAGCGGACGAAGAAGAGGAGGTTGGCCGGCTTCTCCGCGAGGCGGCGCATGAAGTAGCCGTACCAGTCGGTGCCGTAGGCCGTGTAGACGCGCATCCGGTGGCCCTCGGCCGCGAGCCGGTTCTGCTCCTCGGTGCGGATGCCGTAGAGCATCTGGAACTCGTACTCGTCCAGCTTGCGCCCGGCGCGGCGGGCGAGCTCCTGGCCGACGGCAATGAGCCGCGGGTCGTGGGACCCGATCATCGGGTAGCCCTCGCCCTCCATGAGGATCTTCATGATCCGGACGTACGCCTTGTCGATCTCGGCCTTGTCCTGGAGGGCGACGGACGCGGGCTCCTTGTAGGCACCCTTCACGATCCGCACGCGCGAGCCGTTGGCGGCGAGGCGGCGGGCGTCCTCCTCGGTGCGGAAGAGGTACGCCTGGATGACGCAGCCGGTCTGCGGGAAGTCCTTCCGCAGCTCCTCGTGGATGGCGAACATCGAGTCGAGGGTGGTGTGGTCCTCGGCGTCGAGGGTGACCGTGGTGCCGATCTCGGCGGCGGCCGCGACGACCGGGCGCACGTTGGAGAGGGCCAGCTCGTGGCCGTTCTCCAGGGACTGCCCGAACATCGACAGCTTGACCGACATCTCGGCGCGGGCACCGAGGCCCAGCTCCTTGAGGCGGCCGATCAGCTCCAGGTAGGCGTCCCGGGCGGCGTAGGACTGCTCGACGGTGGTGATGTCCTCACCGACGACGTCGAGGGTGACCTCCAGACCGCGGGCGGCCAGGTCCTGCACGATCGGGACGACGTCGTTCACCGTCTCGCCGGCGATGAAACGCGCCACGACCTGCTTGGTCCCGGGGGCGGCCGACACGAAACGGCGCATCTTGTCGCTGCGCGACGCGGCGAGGATCACGGGACCCAGCACGGGGACCTCCAGAGGGCAGGGTGACGAAAGGTGCCGTACCCGGTCTTTCGGAACCAACCGGGAACAGCACGGATAACCACCGTGAAACCTAAGGATCGCTCCGATCGTCCGCCATCTACAGCTGTCACGCATCCGTGGCCCCGCTCTCAGACATCTGTCTGAAGGAACGGCCGGATCGGTGCGAGAATGGCGGCGTGAAGGGCGATTACCAGGAGCTGGTCGACGAGATCTCGGCGCTGCTCGGCACTCCGGCGACCCTGGAGAACCGCGACTTCGGGCTGATCGCCTTCGGCGCGCACGACAGCGGCAGCGATTTCGACGAAACGACCCTGGACCCGGTCCGCACGCGCTCCATCCTGACCAGGAAGTCGACCCCGGCGGTGCGGTCCTGGTTCGAGGGCTTCGGCATCACCCGGGCGACCGGCCCGGTGCGCATCCCGGCGGCCCCGGACGCGGGCGTGTTCCGGGCCCGGATCTGCCTGCCCGTACGCCATCGGGGCGTGGTCCTCGGATACGTCTGGCTGCTCGACGCCGAGCCGGGGCCCTCGCACGAGCGGCTGAGCGCCGCCATGGACGTCGCCGCGCGGATCGGCGAGCTGCTCGCCGACGAGGAGCGCGCCGGGGCGGACCTCTCCCGCGAGCTGCGCGCCACCCTGACGGCGGAACGCGGCTGGCAGTACGACATGGCCGTCGCCGCCCTGCGCACCGCCCTCGGCCCGGACGCCGACGGCCTGCACGCGCTGGTCTGCCTCGCGCCCTGGCCCGGCGAGGACGCCCCGTCCCCGCGCGCGGTCCCGGCGGCGGCGGCCCTGTGCGCCGTGCCGTGGCGACCGCCGGCCACGCCGGGCGCCCCGCCCACGGGCGGCGCCGACCCGAGCCGGGGCGCGGCCCGACGCCGGGGCGCGGGCACGGGCTCCGGCTCGGGTACGGGTACGGCGCACGTGGCCGGTGCGGGGGCGGGCTCCGCCTCGGTGACCGGTACGGGCGCGGGCTCCGGGCGAGGCGCGGGCCCGTTGGCCGGTGCGGGCGCGGGTCCGGCTTCGGCGTTCCCCGCCGGTCCGTACGCTTCCGGCCCGTACGCTTCCGGCCCGGCCCCGTACGCCCCGGGTGCCGTCCCCTCCGAGGGCGGCGCGCCCCGCGCGCTCGCGGTGCTCGTGCGGCTGCGGTCGGGCGACAACCTCTCCCCCGCCACCACCGCGGCCGGCCGGCTGCGCGACGCCGCGGGTCCGGCAGCCGTCGCCGGGATCGCCTCGCCCCGCCGCGGGCTCGCGGACCTCGACGCGTCCTGGCACGAGGCCTCGTCCGCCGCCCGCGCGGCGACCGCCCAGCCGCACCTGGGTCCGCTCGCGGAGTGGGCCGCCCTCGGCCCGTACCGGATGCTCACCGCACTGCCCCCGGCCGAGCCGGACCCGGCCGTACGCGCCCTGCTCGCCCCGGCCCACGCCGAACTGGCCCGCACGGCCGAGGTGTTCCTCGACCACGCGGGCCAGGCGGGCCGCACGGCCACCGCTCTGGGCATCCACCGCCAGACCCTGTACTACCGCCTCTCCCGCGTCGAACAGCTCACCGGCCTCGACCTCGACGCGGGCGAGGACCGGCTGCTGCTGCACATGGCGCTGAAGGCGGCGAAGCTGTAGGCCGCGGATCCGCCGGCCGCGGTCGGCTCAGCGCCATTCGAGGAGCAGGCTCTGCCCGTTCAGGGCCTCGGCCGGCACCTTCGCGGACGGCGCGCCCGGCGCCGTTCCCGCCACCCGGAAGCCGCGGAAACCCGCGTACGGATCACCCGGCGGGTGCTCGACGAGGAGGAAGCGGCTGCCGTCCGGGGAGACGACGAGCCCCTCGTTCCCTCCGCCGCCGGCCGCCGGCAGGGCGGGCCCGGGCGCGGCACCCGGCGCGGTGCCGAAGGTCCTGAACGTGCCCGCCCGCGTGCGGCACAGCAGCCGGTCGGGGCCCGTCCAGCCGACCGCGTGCAGGCACTCCCCCAGGCTCTCGGCCCGCTCGGCGGCGGCGCCCGTCAGCGCCGTGGACCGCGCCGGGACGTCGAGCAGCACCTGGCCGAGGTCCTCCGCCGACGCCGTCGTCCGGCGCCCGTCCGGCGACACGTGCACCATCTCCGCCTGGACGGCGCGGGGCGGCCCGTCCAGCACGACGAGCGGCAGGTTCGCGGCGGCGGCCGGACCCTCGTCGCGCAGGGCGGCGCTGCCGGTCACGGCGCGACTGCCGATGCGGGCGCGGCCGTCGGGCGTCTCGTAGGTGAACCAGACGCGGCTCCCGTCGGGCGCGAAGACGGCGTTCTGCTCCCGTCGGCCGGCCCCGGCCTGCCCGCCCCGGGCGGTGAGGTCGGTCAGCCCCTTCTCGTCCACGAAGCCGACGTGCGTCCCCTTCCCGTCCGCAGTCCGCAGGACCACGGCCATCCTGGTGAAGTCCCGGTCGAAGACGGCGCGCACACGCGGCACGACGCGCTCCAGGGCGTCGGACGTGTACACGGCGTCCGAGGGGTTCTCCCGGCAGAGGTCGAACAGCGGCGTCAGCACCGCCTCCCGGCCCGGCTCCTGCCAGAAGACGACGGACGCGGGGACGTCGAACAGCCGCTCCGCGACCGGCTTCCAGCCGTCCGGATCCCACGACCGGACGCTGACGGCCGTGAACCGGCCGCCCTTCATGCAGTCCGCGGACACCACCCGGTCCCGCCCCCAGGGTCCGGGCGCGGGCCGGGGCGAGGGGCTGTACGAGGGGGTGCGGGCGGTGTCCGGGGCGCGGCCCTGGTCCTCCCGGCTGCATCCCGCGAGGGTGAGGAGGGCGGCGACGGCCGCGAGGACCGCCCTGACGCGTGTCGACGGCATGCGGTCATCCTCCCGAAGCGGAGACGTCGGCCGCGCGTCCCTCACGCCAGGCCCGGCAGCCGGCGTCCTCCGGCACGTCGTGGCAGGGCACCCACTGCTCCGCGTCCGGCTTGGACGCGTTCATGATCCAGAGCTGCTCGGGCCGGGCCGGGGTCGCCTCCGCGGCGAACGGCTTCTCGCCGTCCTTGAGCGTCACCGTGCCGAACCCCTGGTACGCGTCACGGTACTTGGCCTTGATCTCCCAGGTGCAGGACTGCCCGCGGGTGAGTGCCTCGACCCGGAGCCCGCCGGGCGAGGCGCCGCCGCCCAGGTCGATCTTCCTCACTCCGAAGTAGGGCGCGCCCTGGTCGTCCCCCTCGTCGGTGATGACCGGAGTGGCGCCCGGAGTCGTCAGGTCGAACAGCACGCCCTCGTACGCGGCGCCGCCCTGGGACTGCCAGACGACGACCGTCTTCGCGGTGGGCGCGTGGCAGGAGACGTTGACGGCCTCCATGGAGGTGATCGTCAGCTGGGCCTGCCGCTTGCTGAACAGATTGAGGTGGAGGGCGGTCGCGTCGGCCCCGGTGTACTTGATGGCCAGGTCGGTGCGCTTCTCGAAGGCGGACGGATACCGGACGGTGCGCCCGCCGAGCGAGAGGAGGTAGGCCCGGGCCTTCTCCGGGTCCCTCCTGGCGGCGAGCCCCCGTCGTTCCGCCTCGGTCAGGGGCCGGTCGAGGGCGACCTTCCAGCCCTGGGGCGGGGTCTGGTCGTAGTCGACGCCGACGGTGAACGGCGCCTCCTGCTTGTCCAGCGCGTCCTGTGCCTCCTGCTCCGACTTGGTCACGGCCGGCTGGGACATGACCTGCCATAACGTGGCCGCCACGGCCGCGACCACGGCGAGGCCGACACCGACGGCCACGCGGACGCCGATCGTCCGCCGCCGCTTGGCGGCCGACAGGTGGAGGGTGTTCGGCACCAGGGATTCGGCGACGAGGGCACCGACGGACGGCTCGGGCGGTGGCGCGGGCGCTGCTGCGGGCGCGGAGGCCGACGCGGGAGGAGCGGACGTGGGCGCCGGTGCGGGAGGAGCGGACGCCGGTACGGGCGCCGGTGCGGGCGCCTCGGACGGTGCCGGAGCGGAAGCAGGTGCGGGCGCCGGCGCCGACGCCGGCGCGCCCGCGGGCGTCCGGTCCGGCGGTGCCGGCGCCGACGGTATCGGTGCCGGGTCCGGGTCCGGCGGAGTTCCCTGCGGTGGCGTCGCCGGCATGCGGGGCCTCTCTGTCGACGGGTCGGGGACGAGGAGCGTTGACGCCCCTCACCCTAGACAAACGCCTGGGCAACTCCCGAGGGTCTCCCGGGGGTTGACTCAGTCCCGCTCCCCCATCAGCACCCTGAGGCCTGCGGTGAGGTCGTCCGCCGTCGGGGCCGTGTCCGGGTCGACGACCCACTGGATCATCACCCCGGTCGCGAGGGCCTGGAGGAGCAGACCCGCCACCCGGGCCTTCTCGGGCTCCGCCTCCGGGTCGATGCCGATCATGCCCTCGGCCATGCCGAGCCGGCCTTCCCGCTGCGGCTCCTTGATCGCCTCGCGGAGCTTCTCGTCGTCGTCGAGACGGGTGACGACCTCGGTCTGCAGCTTCCACACGGGGCGGCTGGCCTCGGCGGCTCCGATCAGCGGCTCCCAGACGGCGCGGAAGCGCTCGTACGGATCGCCGGGAAGGCTCTCGACCCCCTCGGCGTCGGCCCCGCCGACCCGCTCGCCCCACTCCTCCGTCAGCGCCAGGAAGGCCTGCTGGAGCAGGGCGTCCTTGGAGCCGTAGTGGTAGCCGATGGAGGCGAGGTTGGTGCCGGAGGCGGCCACCACGTCACGAGCGGTGGTGCGGGCGTAGCCCTTCTCCAGGAGGCAGCGCTTGGCGCCCTCCAGCAGGTCTTCCTTGTGTCCCATGACAGCACTGTACCCGGCCGATAGACGACCGTGTAAGACGGACGTCTATCGACCGGGTACGAGGCTGGAGCGGACCGGGTCAGACCAGGTTGACGGAGCGGGCCGAGGCCGCGCCGATCTCCTCGGCGATCTCCGAGAGCACGTTGGCCGGGACGGTCTCGTCGACGGTCAGCACGACCAGCGCCTCGCCGCCCTCGTTCGTCCGGGAGACCTGCATGCCCGCGATGTTCAGACCGGCCTCGCCGAGGATCCGGCCGACCGTGCCGACGACACCCGGACGGTCCTCGTAGCGCAGCACCGCCATGTGGTCGGCGAGCGCGAGGTCCACGTCGTAGTCGCCGACCGCGACGATCTTCTGCAGGTGCTTCGGGCCCGCGAGCGTGCCGGAGACCGAGACCTCCTGGCCGCTGGCCAGCGTGCCGCGCACGGTGACCATGTTGCGGTGGTCGGGCGACTCGGAGCTGGTGGTCAGACGCACCTCGACGCCGCGCTCCTGCGCGAACAGCGGGGCGTTGACGTACGACACGGTCTCGTCGACCACGTCCTCGAACACGCCCTTGAGCGCGGAGAGTTCGAGCACCTTCACGTCGTGCTGGGTGATCTCGCCGTACACCTCGACGTCGAGACGGGCCGCGACCTCGCCGGCCAGGGCCGTGAAGATCCGGCCGAGCTTCTCGGCCAGCGGCAGACCCGGCTTCACGTCCTCGGCGATGACACCGCCCTGGACGTTGACCGCGTCCGGGACCAGCTCGCCCGCGAGCGCCAGGCGCACCGAACGGGCGACCGCGATACCGGCCTTCTCCTGGGCCTCGTCCGTGGAGGCGCCCAGGTGCGGGGTGCAGACGACCTGGTCGAGCTCGAAGAGCGGGGAGTCCGTGCAGGGCTCCTTCGCGTACACGTCGAGGCCCGCGCCGGCGACCCGGCCCTCCTTGAGCGCCGAGTACAGCGCGGCCTCGTCCACGATCCCGCCGCGCGCGGCGTTGACGATCCGGACGGACGGCTTGACCTTGTGCAGCGCCTCGTCGCCGATGAGACCGAGGGTCTCCGGCGTCTTGGGCAGGTGGACGGTGATGAAGTCGGCGACCTCGAGCAGCTCGTCCAGGGCCAGCAGCTTCACGCCCATCTGGGCGGCGCGGGCCGGCTGCACGTAGGGGTCGTAGGCGACGATCTTCATGCCGAAGGCGGACATGCGCTGGGCGACCAGGACACCGATGCGGCCGAGGCCGACGACGCCGAGGGTCTTCTCGCTGAGCTCGACGCCCGTGTACTTCGAGCGCTTCCACTCGCCGTTCTTCAGCGCGGTGTTGGCCTGCGGGATGTTGCGCGCGGTGGCGACGAGCAGACCGCAGGCGAGCTCGGCGGCGGTGACGATGTTGGAGGTCGGGGCGTTCACGACCATCACGCCGGCCTTGGTGGCGGCGGAGACGTCCACGTTGTCCAGGCCGACACCGGCGCGGGCGACGACCCGGAGCTTCTTCGCGGCGGCGATGGCCTCCGCGTCGACCTTCGTCGCCGAGCGGATCAGGATGGCGTCGACGTCGGCGATCGCGGGGAGCAGCTCGGCGCGGTCGGCGCCGTTGCAGTGCCGGATCTCGAAGTCCGGGCCCAGTGCGTCGACGGTGGCGGGCGACAGCTCTTCAGCGATGAGTACGACGGGTTTCGAGCTCACGTGAGTCCTCACAAAGGCAGTGCGGACGGCCGTCCCGACGGCCGCAGCGGTGGAGGGGGCTTGCCGCGTGAAAGCGCACGACGCTGTGGGCCAGACGCGATGTTGTTGAGCAGTGTAGTGGTGCGTCGACACGAGTCGTACGCCTCGATGGAAGGATCACCCGTCCGTGGTTGGACGGGGTGTCCAAGGATGTGGCGCGGGGGCGGGCCCGCGGTGCGGGCCCCCCCCCCCAGGGGTTATCCGCCACCGCGGTTAACCCCCACAAAAAATATGGCCGCACCAATTCCGGGGGGTTCAACGGGTGGGTATAGGGCAAGGTGTTTTTATAGTT
>NZ_JBHXTJ010000012.1:0-22394 GCF_042677525.1 Streptomyces sp. NPDC127114 | reverse complement strand
CTGCCGCTCTGCTACACGCTCCACCGGACCGTGGTGGCGGGGGTGTCCCTGCCGTGGGGGGGGGCGCGGGAACGCTGGCCGCCCCCCGCGCCGGAAGGCTTACGCCTCCTCGTCGTTCACCCAGCTCATGAGCTTGCGCAGCTCCTTGCCGGTGGTCTCCAGGAGGTGCTTCTCGTCCTGGGTCTTGTACTCGTTGTACTTCTTCAGACCGCCGTGGTACTCGTCCATCCAGTTCTTGGCGAAGGTGCCGTCCTGGATGTCGGTGAGGACCTTCTTCATCTCGGCCTTGGTGGCGTCCGTGATGATGCGCGGGCCGGTGATGTAGTCGCCCCACTCGGCGGTCTCGGAGACGGACCAGCGCATCTTCTCCAGGCCGCCCTCGTACATGAGGTCCACGATCAGCTTCAGCTCGTGGAGGCACTCGAAGTACGCGATCTCCGGCTGGTAGCCGGCCTCGACCAGGGTCTCGAAGCCCGCCTTCACCAGGGCGCTGGCGCCACCGCAGAGGACGGCCTGCTCGCCGAAGAGGTCGGTCTCCGTCTCCTCGGTGAAGGTCGTCTTGATGACACCGGCGCGGGTGCCGCCGATGGCCTTGGCGTACGACAGGGCGAGCGCGAAGGCGTTGCCGGTGGCGTCCTGCTCGACGGCCGCGATCGCCGGGACGCCGCGACCCTCCTCGTACTGGCGGCGGACCAGGTGGCCCGGGCCCTTCGGGGCGACCAGGGCGACGTCGACGCCGGCCGGGGGCTTGATGAAGCCGAAGCGGACGTTGAAGCCGTGGGCGAAGAAGAGGGCGTCGCCGTCCTTCAGGTTCGGGGCGATCGACTCCTCGTAGACCTTGGCCTGGATCGGGTCCGGGATCAGGATCATGATGACGTCGGCCTCGGCGGCGGCCTCGGCGGGCGAGACCACGCGCAGGCCCTGCTCCTCGGCCTTGGCCTTGGACTTGGAGCCCTCGTGCAGACCGACACGCACGTCGACACCCGAGTCACGGAGCGACAGCGCGTGGGCGTGGCCCTGGCTGCCGTAACCGATCACCGCGACCTTGCGGCCCTGGATGATGGACAGGTCGGCGTCGTCGTCGTAGAACAGCTCGGCCACTGGGAATCTCCTTGAGGTGCTGGTGTTGCTCCCACCGTACGGCGGGGTGCGGGAGTGAAGTTTTCGGGTCTCGACAGGCGGACCCGGGTGTGGACCCGTGGTCCGCCGTCGCCTGCGGACTGCTGTCAGGCGCTGCGGTCGAGGGCGCGCAGCGAACGGTCCGTGATGGACCGGGCGCCACGCCCTATGGCGATCGTGCCGGACTGGACGAGCTCCTTGATGCCGAACTGC
Organism: Streptomyces sp. NPDC127114; assembly: GCF_042677525.1. Taxonomy (NCBI): domain Bacteria; kingdom Bacillati; phylum Actinomycetota; class Actinomycetes; order Kitasatosporales; family Streptomycetaceae; genus Streptomyces; species Streptomyces sp. NPDC127114. Next base: position 21,062 of record NZ_JBHXTJ010000012.1, on the reverse strand, counting down.
TCCAGCATCTTGAGCATCGCCTCCAGCTTGTCACTCGATCCGGTGGCCTCGATGGTGACGGCCTCGGGCGACACGTCCACGGTCTTCGCGCGGAACAGCTGGACGATCTCGACGATCTGGGAGCGGGTCTCGTTGTCGGCGCGGACCTTCACCAGGACGAGCTCGCGCTGGATCGCAGCGCTGGGCTCGAGTTCGACGATCTTCAGGACGTTGACCAGCTTGTTGAGCTGCTTGGTCACCTGCTCCAGCGGCAGGTCCTCGACACTGACCACGATGGTGATGCGGGAGATGTCGGGGTGCTCGGTGACACCGACGGCGAGCGAGTCGATGTTGAAGCCGCGGCGGGAGAAGAGGGCGGCGATCCTGGCGAGGATGCCGGGCGTGTTCTCGACCAGGACGGAGAGCGTGTGCTTGGTGGACATGGTGTGGGTCTCTTCCTTCGCTCTTCGTCTCAGTCGTCTTCGCCGTCGCCGAAGTCGGGGCGGACGCCCCGGGCGGCCATGACCTCGTCGTTGGAGGTGCCCGCGGCGACCATCGGCCAGACCTGGGCGTCCTCGTGGACGATGAAGTCGATCACGACCGGGCGGTCGTTGATGGCGTTGGCCTCCTCGATGACCTTGTCGAGGTCGGCCGGGTCCTCGCAGCGCAGGGCGACGCAGCCCATGGCCTCGGACAGCTTGACGAAGTCCGGGATGCGGGTGCCCCGCGCGTCCGGGTTGACGTCGTCCGGGCCGGAGTGCAGCACCGTGTTGGAGTAGCGCTGGTTGTAGAACAGGGTCTGCCACTGGCGGACCATGCCGAGGGCGCCGTTGTTGATGATGGCGACCTTGATCGGGATGTTGTTGAGCGCGCAGGTGACCAGTTCCTGGTTGGTCATCTGGAAACAGCCGTCGCCGTCGATCGCCCAGACCGTGCGGTCCGGCATGCCGGCCTTGGCGCCCATCGCGGCGGGGACCGCGTAGCCCATCGTTCCGGCGCCGCCGGAGTTGAGCCAGGTGGCGGGGCGCTCGTAGTCGATGAAGTGGGCGGCCCACATCTGGTGCTGGCCGACGCCCGCGGCAAAGATCGTGCCCTCGGGCGCGAGCTGGCCGACCCGCTGGATGACCTGCTGCGGCGACAGGCTGCCGTCCTCCGGCAGGTCGTAGCCGAGCGGGTAGGTCTCGCGCCAGCGGTTGAGGTCGCTCCACCAGGCGGTGTAGTCGCCCTTGTTGCCCTCGCTGTGCTCGGCCTGGACGGCCTGGACCAGGTCGGCGATGACCTCGCGGGCGTCACCGACGATCGGGACGTCGGCGGTGCGGTTCTTGCCGATCTCGGCCGGGTCGATGTCGGCGTGGACGATCTTGGCGTACGGGGCGAAGCTGTCCAGCTTGCCGGTGACGCGGTCGTCGAAGCGGGCTCCGAGGGCGACGATCAGGTCGGCCTTCTGCAGCGCGGTGACGGCGGTGACCGAACCGTGCATGCCCGGCATGCCCACGTGCAGCGGGTGGCTGTCGGGGAACGCGCCCAGGGCCATCAGGGTGGTCGTGACCGGGGCGCCGGTGAGCTCCGCGAGGACCTTCAGCTCGGCGGTGGCGCCGGCCTTGAGGACGCCGCCGCCGACGTACAGGACGGGCCGCCTGGCGGCGGTGATCAGCTTGGCGGCCTCGCGGATCTGCTTGGCGTGCGGCTTGGTGACCGGGCGGTAGCCGGGCAGGTCGGTCTGCGGGGGCCAGCTGAAGGTGGTCTTCGCCTGGAGGGCGTCCTTGGCGATGTCGACCAGAACCGGGCCCGGGCGGCCGGTCGAGGCGATGTGGAAGGCCTCGGCGATCGTCCGCGGGATGTCCTCGGCCTTGGTGACCAGGAAGTTGTGCTTGGTGATCGGCATCGTGATGCCGCAGATGTCCGCCTCCTGGAAGGCGTCCGTGCCGATCGCCTTGGAGGCGACCTGGCCGGTGATCGCGACCAGCGGGACGGAGTCCATGTGGGCGTCGGCGATCGGGGTGACCAGGTTGGTGGCACCGGGTCCCGAGGTCGCCATGCAGACGCCGACCTTGCCGGTGGCCTGCGCGTAGCCGGTGGCGGCGTGCCCCGCGCCCTGCTCGTGGCGGACCAGGATGTGGCGCACCCGCTGGGAGTCCATCATCGGGTCGTACGCCGGGAGGATCGCGCCGCCCGGGATGCCGAAGACGGTGTCGGCGCCCACTTCCTCGAGAGAGCGAATGAGGGACTGCGCACCCGTGACGTGCTCGACGGTGGTGGCGGGCTGTGCGCCGCTACGGGTCCGCGGCTGCGGATGGTGCCCGGTGGCCTGCTCGGTCATCAGCATTCTCTTCTCGAAGCAGAGGGTTGGTGCCAGGTGGTGTGCGAGGCGTTTTGCGAGGGTTTAAGTCGATTTTGCGTTGATCCGGTGCAACAAAAAACCCCTCGTGCCGGGAGGCAAGCGAGGGGAGCGCGTCGGGTGCGTTTCAGGCGGGCCTTCTACCGGGCCTGCCTCAGCCGACGCGCTTTCCAAGTACGAGAATTCGGGTGCGCATGGCACTGACCCTCCCCCCGACGGACGGTCAGTGTCAAGTGGGTGGGACGGGAGTCTCAGAATGTGAGCGGGACGGGGGACGGTTTCCGCCGGTCAGCGCCACCTCGCCGGGCAGCGGGTACTCGTCCCGGACCAGCGCCCGGCGCAGCCGGTACTCGTCGAGCGGGCCCGAGAAGGCCATGCCCTGCCCGTGGGTGCAGCCCATGGAACGCAGGGCGAGCACCTGCTCGGGCATGTCCACGCCGTCGGCGACGGACTGCATGCCCAGGTCACCCGCGATGCGCAGCAGACCGCTGGTGATCTTCCGCAGTCTGGCCGATTCCACGATGCCCTCGACCAGGCCGCGGTCCAGCTTCAGTATGTCGACCGGAAGCCGCCGGAGGGCGTCGATCGCGGCATGTCCGCTGCCGAATCCGTCCAGGGCGATCTTGACGCCCAGCCGGCGCAGGGCGGCCAGCCGCTGCTCCAGCTCGTCGAAGGAGACCCGTGGGTCCCGGGGGTCGCTGTCGGCCAGCTCGATGATCAGGGAGCCCGAGGGCAGCCCGTGGCGGGTGAGCAGCGACTCCACCGAGCCGAGCGGCATGGAGCGGTCGAGCAGGCGGCGCGCGGAGAGCCGGACGGTCACCGGCGTGCGATGGCCGATTCCGGCCCGTTCGGCGGCCTGTTCCACGGCCTCCTCCAGGAGCCAGCGGCCCAGCTCGGCCGTGCGCTCGCCGTCGTCGGCGACCCGCAGGAACTCGGCCGGCGTGAAGAGGATGCCCTGGGCGGAGCGCCAGCGGGCCTGCGCGGCGACGGCGGAGATCCGGCCGGTGTTCAGGTCCACCACCGGCTGGTGCAGCAGGGCGAACTCGCCGTCGTGCAGCGCGGTGCGCAGCCGGGCGGCCAGCTCGGTGCGGCGGACCACCTCGGCCTGCATCTGCGGGGCGTAGAGCTCGACCCGGTCCTTGCCGGCGGCCTTGGCCCGGTACATGGCGAGGTCGGCGTTGCGCAGCAGGTCGCCCGCGCTGATGCCGGGCTCGGCGAAGGCGACGCCGATGGAGGCGGCGACCCGCACCTCGCCGCCGTCGACGCGGTACGGCTGGGAGAGGGTGCCCCGCAGCCGGTCGGCGATCTCGTGCACCCGGCGCTCGCGCTCGGCCCGGTCGCGGGTGCCGTCGCCGAGGATGAGCGCGGCGAACTCGTCGCCGCCGAGCCGGGCCGCGGTGTCGCCCGCCCGTACCGAGTCGTGGAGCCGGCGCGCGGCCTGGACGAGCAGCTCGTCGCCCGCCTGGTGCCCGAGCCGGTCGTTGACGGCCTTGAAGCCGTCCAGGTCGATGAAGAGCACAGCGGTGCCCGCGTCGGAGGCCCGGCGGCCGCTCAGGGCGCCGCGGACCCGCTCGGTGAACAGCGCCCGGTTGGGCAGGTCGGTGAGCGGGTCGTGCTCCGCGTTGTGCCGCAACTGGGCCTGGAGGCGCACGCGTTCGGTCACGTCACGGCTGTTGAAGATCAGCCCGCCCTGGTGGCGGTTGACGGTGGACTCGACGTTGAGCCATTCGCCGCGGCCGGAGCGGAAGCGGCACTCGATCCGGGTGGTGGGCTCCTCGGACGGCGGCGCGGCCAGGAAGCGGCGCACCTCGTGGACGACGGCGCCCAGGTCCTCGGGGTGGATCAGGGAGGCCAGCTCGGACCCGATCAGCTCCTCCGCCTCGCGGCCGTACACACCGGACGCGGCGGGACTGACGTAGCGGAGTATCCCGGTGGGCGCGGCGATCATGATGACGTCGCTGGAACCCTGCACGAGGGACCTGAAGTGGTTCTCCTTCTGCGCCAGTTCGTGGGTGAGGGCGATGTTGTCGAGCAGCATGATGCCCTGCCGGACGACCAGCGCGAGCACGACCGTGCAGCCGGTGAAGACGACGACGCGGTCCACTCTGCGTCCCTCGACGACGTTGTACAGGATGCCGAGCGTGCAGACCGCGGCCGCGAGGTACGGGGTGAGGGCGGCGAGCGACCCGGCGAGGGGGCGGCTGTGGGGCTGCCGGGCGCGCACGGCGGCGGGCGGCGGCGCGTCGGCGGGCCGGCGCACGCCCCAGGGCGCGTAGGCGAGCAGCAGCGACCCGGCGAACCAGCCGGCGTCGAGGAGCTGGCCCGAGCTGTAGTGCTCGCGCAGCAGCGGCGAGGTGAACAGCGCGTCGCACAGCACGGTGAGCGCGAGGGCGGCGATGGCCGTGTTGATCGCCGAGCGGTTGATGTGGGAGCGGCGGAAGTGCAGCGCGAGCACCATGCTGACGAGGACGATGTCGAGCAGCGGGTACGCGAGGGAGAGCGCCGCCCGGGCCACGCTCTCGCCCGGCACGTACGCGGTGTGGGCGAGGGCGAGGCTCCAGGACAGGGTGAGCAGGGAGCCGCCGATCAGCCAGGAGTCCAGGCCGAGGCAGACCCAGCCGGCCCGGGTGACGGGCTTCTTGGCGAGAACGAGCAGGCCGACGATGGCGGGCGGGGCGAAGAGTAAGAAGCACAGGTCGGCGACGGACGGGCTGGGCACCGCCTGGCGGAGCACGACCTCGTACCAGCCCCAGACGGCGTTGCCGACGGCGGCCATGAAGGACGAGAAGGCGAAGAGGTACCAGGCCGGGCGGAAGCTGTGGCCGTGGTCCCGCGCGTAGCGGAAGCAGGAGACGGCGGCGGCGAGCGCGGCGGCGCTCAGACCGAAGTCGCCCATGAAGAGCGCGAGCTGCTGCGAGCCCCAGCCGAGGGCCGCGCCGGTGGCGTATCCGCCGCAGACGAGCCCGAGGCCGATCTGGGCGGCCACTCCGCCCATGTCGGGCCCCTGCCGCTCGGGTCCGGGCGCCCCCGCACCCGCCCGGGGTCCGGGCCCGCCGGCGGCGGGCCGCCGCCGGGCGAGCGTGCCGGTCGTCACCGCTTCCTCCGGCGTCTCGCCGGGGTGCTCGTGCGCCGGCTGCATGCCGAGGCCGCCGCGCGACCGGTCCGGCTCGGCCACCTCGTGCCCGCCGCAGCCGCCGGAGACGTCGTCGTGCCGGCCGCAGAGGGTGTCGGGCGGGGAGCCGTCCGGCACGGGGCCGACGGCGGTCGCCGGTGCCGCGTCGGCGCCGGTGTCCCTGCCGCCGTCCGCGCCGGGCGGGTCGTCGGCCGCGCGAGGGGCGGGGACGGCCACGGTGACCGGATCGGCGGGGTGGCGCTCGGCGCCGGGCGCGGTCGACGGCGTGCCGTCGGGCCCTGCGGCGCGGTCGGGCTGGTCCGGGACCGCCCGGCCCGGCAGGGCGGCTGCGAGGCGCGCGGGGATGGCCGGCGGCACCGCCGCGTCGGATCGTGGGTCGCCCGGCCGTGCATCACCCGTCGCCCCCCTCGGAATCTGATGTCCCGTCACTTCGCTCCCCAGCGTCTGCCCGTTCTCGACGCAGTCCCCCGCTCCCGGACCATACACCAGGATCGTCACTCAGGGACAGGGGTGCAGTACTCTCCGTGACGGCCAGGGGGCTTGTGAGGAGCGCGTTCGGGGGGCGCACGCCGTCCGCCGCCGGCTCAGGTGGTCAGCACCACGTTCGCCGGCTCCTCGCCCGCGGCGAACCGGGTGACCTGCGCCGCGATCAGCCGCTTGGCCCGCGGCATGAACGCCGAGGTGGATCCGCCCACATGAGGGCTGATCAGCACACCGGGAGCGTGCCACAGCGGGTGTCCGGCCGGCAGCGGTTCCGGGTCGGTGACATCGAGTGCCGCGGTGATCCGGCCGCTCTCCACCTCCTTCAGAAGCGCGGCGGTGTCCACCACCGGGCCGCGCGCCACGTTGACCAGCAGGGCGCCGTCCTTCATCCGGGTGAGGAATCCGGCGTCGGCCAGGTGCCGGGTCTGCGGGGTGAGCGGCGTCGAGAGCACGACCACGTCGGCCTCGGGCAGCAGCGCGGGCAGTTCCGTGAGCGGGTGGACCGGACCGCGTCCGGTGGTGCGCGCCGAGCGCGCGACGCGCAGGACCCGCGCGCACTCGAAGGGCGCGAGCCGGTCCTCGATGGCGGCACCGATCGACCCGTAGCCCACGATCAGTACGGACTTGTCGGCGAGCGCCGGGTAGAAGCCGGCCCGCCACTCCTCGGCTTCCTGGCCGCGCACGAAGCCGGGGATCCCGCGCAGCGACGCGAGGATCAGGGCGAGCGTCAGCTCGGCGGTGCTGGCCTCGTGCACGCCCCTGGCGTTGCACAGCCTCGCGCCCGGGGGCAGCAGGCCGAGACCGGGCGTGACGTGGTCGACGCCCGCGGAGAGCGTCTGCACGACCCGTACCGAGGACATCCCGGCGAGCGGCCGGACGGCGATCGCCTCGCCCTTCATGTACGGCACGACGTAGAAGGCGCAGCGGGCGGGATCGGCCGGGAACTCCGGTCCGCCGTCCCAGAAACGGTAGTTCAGGCCCGACGCGCCCGGCGCCGGGAGTCCGTCGATCTCGTCCGCGGGGATCGGAAGCCACACGTCAGCGGCGGTGTCATCGAGTGTCATGACCGGGAGGCTATGCGAAGAATCCCGTGCGCCATTGGTTACTTTGGGGGCTGCACAGGGAGGGGTACCGGCAGGTGGAGCGCAGGACGATCGGGGCGGCGGCGCTCGGTGTGGGGGCGGTGGGCCTCGGATGCATGCCGATGAGCTGGGCGTACAGCGCCTCGCAGCGGCGGGGCGACCGCTCGCTGCGGACGGTGCACGCGGCCCTGGACGCCGGGGTGAACCTGCTCGACACCGCCGACATGTACGGTCCGTTCACCAACGAGCTGCTGCTCGGGCGGGTGTTGAAGGAGCGCCGGGCGGACGCCTTCGTGTCGACGAAGTGCGGGCTGCTCGTGGGCGACGGGCACGTCGTGGCCAACGGCCGCCCCTCGTACGTCCGCAGGGCCTGCGACGCCTCGCTGCGGCGGCTGCAGACCGACGTGATCGACCTCTACCAGCTGCACCGGGCCGACCCCGAGGTGCCGGTGGAGGAGACCTGGGGCGCGATGGCGGACCTGGTGCGGGCCGGCAAGGTGCGGGCGCTCGGTCTGTGCGCCGTGGGTGCCCGGTCGGCCCGGCGGGGCGCGCCGGGCGGCGGCTATGAGGGAACGATCCGGCAGCTGGAGCGGATCCAGCAGGTCTTCCCGGTGAGCGCGGTCGAAGCGGAGCTGTCGGTGTGGTCGCCCGAGGCCCTGGGGCGGCTCCTTCCGTGGTGCGCGGCGCGCGGTGTCGGCTTCCTGGCGGCGATGCCGCTGGGCAGCGGATTCCTGACCGGGACGCTGACTCCTGGCGGGGGTTTCGAGGCGGACGACCCGCGCGCCCGGCACCCGCGCTTCACGGCCGAGATGATGGCGGCCAACCAGCCGCTGGTGGCGGGGCTGCGCAGGATCGCGGCCCGGCACGGCGCGGACGTCACCCCGGCGCAGGTCGCGCTGGCCTGGGTGCTGTCGCAGGGCCCGCACGTGATCCCGGTCCCGGGCGCCAAGCGGGAGCAGTGGGCGGTGGAGAACGCGCGGGCCGCGGGTCTGCGGCTCGCGGCGGCGGACCTCGCGGAGATCGCGGCGCTGCCGGCGGCCAGGGGATCCTGGGACTAGGGCGCGCCGTGGAGGCGGGAACCTGATCGGGCCGAGCGGTGTATCAAGAGTGGAGATCGCCGCTGGAAGGGGTCGGGAGCATGGGTCGGTACCGAGTTCGAGACCGGGTGCGGGGCCGGGTCGTCGTGAGAGGCGTGGCGGGAGGCGCCGCCGCGCTGATGCTGGTGGCCGGGTGCTCCTCGTCCTCGGGAGGGGACGGCGGTCGGACGGCCGGGCCGTCCGTCTCGTCGTCGCCGCCGGCCTCTTCGGCCCCGTCGGCGTCGCCGAAGCCCGCCGCGGGCACGGTGCGGGTCGCGGGCACGCTGACCGAGGGGCTCAGATCGCCGTGGGGGCTGGCCGAGCTGTCCGGCGGCGACCTGCTCGTCTCCTCGCGCGACGAGCGGACGATCACCCGGGTCGACGGGCGGACGGGGCGGCAGACCTCGCTCGGCGAGGTGCCCGGGGTGGTGCCCGGCGGTGAGGGCGGGCTGATGGGCCTGGCCGTGCGGGACGGCTGGGTGTACGCGTATCTGACGGCGGCCGAGGACAACCGGATCGTCCGCATGCGGTACGGGGGCGGGCCGGGCGACCGGCTCGGGGCACCGGAGCCGGTCCTGACGGGCATCCCGAAGGGCTTCGTCCACAACGGCGGACGGATCGCGTTCGGACCGGACGGAATGCTGTACGCGGGGACGGGCGAGACGGGCCGGACCGGGCTGGCACAGGACAAGGGCTCGCTCGGCGGGAAGATCCTGCGGATGACGCCGGAGGGCCGCCCGGCACCGGGCAACCCGTTCCCGGACTCCGTCGTCTACTCGTACGGCCACCGCAACGTGCAGGGCCTCGCCTGGGACGGCGAAGGGCGGCTGTGGGCGGCCGAGTTCGGACAGGACACCTGGGACGAGCTGAACCGGATCGAGCCCGGGCGGAACTACGGGTGGCCGGAGGTGGAGGGCCGGGCCGGGCGGGCCGGGTTCACGGACCCGGTGGCCCAGTGGCGGACCGAGGAGGCCTCGCCCAGCGGCATCGCCCATGCCCGCGGCGCGGTCTGGATGGCGGGGCTGCGGGGCGAGCGGCTGTGGCGGATCCCGCTCGCCGGTGCGGAACGATCCGGGGAGCCGCAGGCGTTCCTGAAGGGTGAGTACGGGCGGCTGCGCACGGTCCTGGCGACCGGCGACGGCTCCCGGATGTGGCTGGTGACCAGCGAGACCGACACCAGGGGCACTCCGGAGTCCGGGGACGACCGGATCCTCCGGCTGGAGGTCGGCTAGGCCGTTTCTTTCGGATCAGGGCCGGACCCGGCCAAGATCCGGAAGAGACGGCCTAGGTCGGCGTCCGGGACGGGCGGGGGCACCTCAGAGGGAGGCGGGGCACGTGTTCAACCTGATGGAAGAGCTTTTCGCGCCGGGCCGCAAGCACACGGAGGACGAGCGGCAGCGGCTCGCCCTGACGCGGGAGGACATCGGCGACGGCGATCCGCACCGGGGGCCGATAGACCTGGCCTCGGGCAAGGTGACGATACGCATACCGGCCTCGCCAGAGGACACCGCGCCCGAGAACGCCTTGCGCGAGGACGACCCGCCCGGGGACGCCTCGCCCGGGGAGGCCCCGCGCGAGGAGTCCGCGCGGTCAGGCCGGGGCGTCGAGGAGGCGGAGGCGGTGGGCGAGGGCGGCGGCCTCGCCGCGGCCGGCGACGCCGAGCTTGGCGAGGATGTTGGAGACGTGGACGCTGGCGGTCTTCGGTGAGATGAACAGCTCCTCGGCGATCTGACGGTTGGTGCGGCCCTCGGCGACCAGACGCAGGACGTCCTGCTCGCGCGGGGTGAGGCCGAAGGCGTCGTCCTCGGGCTCGGCGGCCTCCGCCGGAGCCGCCGGGTCGGCGGTCAGCGGGGCGAGCCGGGCGCGGGCGGCGAGCAGCTCGACGTCCTCACGCAGCGGGTGGGCGCCGAGCCGGGCGGCGGTGGCGTGGGCCGCGCGGAGCAGGGCCGCGGCCTCCTCCCGTCGGCCGCCCTCGGCGAGGAGGGCGTCGGCGAGCCGGTGCCGGACCCGGGCCAGGTCGTAGGGGCGGTCGAGGGCTTCGAAGGCGGTGACGACCTCGGTCCAGCGTTCGGCGGTGGCGCGGTCCTCGGCGCGGGCCAGCTCGGCGGAGACGTACAGCGCGTAGGCCTGCCAGACGGGCGCGGGGGCGGCCAGGCCGCGGGTGTGGCGGCGTACGAGGTCGAGGGCGGCGGGGCGGCCCTCGGCGGCGGCCGGGAGGCCCCGGGCGTCGGCCTCCGCGGTGACGGCGGCGAGCATCAGCGGCCAGCCGTAGCGGTGGGTGCCGGGCGGGAAGCCGGCGTCGGCCGCGGCGGCGGCCTCGGTCCGTACGTCGGCGAGGCGGCCTTCGGCGGCGGCGACGAGCACGGCGGCCTCGGCCATCGGCAGGGTGTACTGCGGCATGGGGTCGCGGGCGGTGCCGTAGCGGGCGCCGGCCTCGGCGAGGCGGGCGGCGGCCGTGGCCGGTTCGCCGCGGGTGACGGCGAGGACGGCCAGCTGCAGCAGGGCCGTGCCGCCGGGCTTGGTGCCGGCCGCTCCGGAGCGGAGCAGCAGTTCCGCCTCGTCCCTGGCCCGGTCCCACTCGCCGAGGGAGTGCAGCGACTCGGCGAGGTTGGCGCGGATCCAGCCGGCGCTGTCGGCGAGGCCGCGGACGCGGCACATCTCGATGCCCGCGGTGGCGACCTCGACGGCCTCGTGGGAGCGGCCGAGGCCTTCGAGGCAGGAGGAGAGGTTCACATGGGTGCGGGACGCCTCGTGGAACTGGCCCAGGGCCATGGTGCGTTCGCGCACCGCGTGCAGTTCGGCGAGGCCGCGCTCGGTGTCGCCGGCGGCCACCATGATGGTGCCAAGGGTGCCTCGGGCGGTGAGTTCGATCGACTCCGCCTTGACCAGGCGGGCGTATTCGACGGCGCGTTCCGCCGCGGCGATCGCCTCGGGGCCGGGGTTGCGGAGCATGCCCCAGCCGGCGGAGACCGCGAGGACCACGGCGTGGACGGCGGACGGCGGCAGGCCGCGGACGAGTTCCTCGGCGCGGGCGATCTCGGGCCAGCCGTTGCCGCGGCCCAGGTTGGACTGGATGCGGGCCCGCTCGACGTAGAACCAGGCGGCGCGCAGCGGGTCGGGCTCCTCGTCGCCCTCGAGGATCCGCAGCGCGGTCTTGCCGATCTTCAGGGCGCGTTCGCGTTCGCCGCACAGCCGGGCGGCGACGGCGGCCTCGGCGAGCAGGTCGAGGAAGCGCAGCGGCGTGGTCTCGGGGTCGCAGCCGCAGGCCGGGTAGGCCTCGGCGTAGTCGATGGGGCGCAGTGCGCCGCGGACCTCGTCGGGGACCTTGTCCCAGAGTTCCATGGCGCGTTCGAGGAGCCGGAGCTGCTCGGCGTAGGCGTGGCGCTTGCGGGTCTCGACGGAGGCGCGCAGGACGGCGGGCAGGGCGCGGGCGGCGTCGTGGGCGTGGTACCAGTACGTGGCGAGCCGGTTGGCGCGCTCGTCGGCGCGGACGAGGCCGGGGTCGGTCTCCAGGGCTTCGGCGTAGCGCCGGTTGAGGCGGGAGCGTTCGCCGGGGAGCAGGTCGTCGCTGACGGCCTCGCGGACCAGGGAGTGGCGGAAGCGGTAGCCGTCGCCGTCGGGTGCGGCGAGCAGGATGTTGGCGCCGACGGCGGCGCGCAGCGCCTCGATGAGTTCGTCCTCGGAGAGCCGGGCGACGGCGGCGAGCAGGTCGAACTCGACGGTGGAGCCGCCCTCGGCGACGGTCCTGACGACCCGCTGGGCCGCTTCGGGGAGGGTCTCGACGCGCACCAGGAGGAGGTCGCGGAGGGAGTCGCTGAGGTGGGCGGCGGCGCAGCCGGACTCGTGGGAGGCGACGAGTTCCTCGACGAAGAAGGCGTTGCCGTCGGAGCGTTCGAAGACCTCGTCGAGGAGTGCCGGGTCGGGTTCGGCGGCGAGGATGCCGGTGAGCTGGCGGTGCACCTCGCCGCGGGTGAAGCGGGCGAGTTCGATGCGGCGGACGGAGCGCAGCCGGTCGAGCTCGGCGAGCAGCGGGCGCAGCGGGTGGCGGCGGTGGATGTCGTCGGCGCGGTAGGTGGCGACGACGGCGACGCGGCCGCTGCGCAGGGTGCGGAAGAGGTAGGCGAGGAGGTGCCGGGTGGAGGCGTCGGCCCAGTGCAGGTCCTCCAGGACGAGGGCGACGGCGCGGTCGGCGGCGACGCGCTCCAGGAGCCGTACGGTCAGCTCGAAGAGGCGGGCGGTGGCGTCCTCGGCGGCGGGTTCGTGGCCGAGCGGGTCGCCGAGTTCGGGCAGCAGGCGGGCGAGTTCGCCCTCCTGTCCGTCGGCGGCGGCGGCGAACTCCTCGGGGAGTTCGCGGCGCAGGGCGCGCAGGGCGGCGGAGAAGGGTGCGAAGGGCAGTCCGTCGGCGCCGATCTCGACGCAGCCGCCGAGGGCGACGACGGCGCCGGCCGCGCGGGCGCGGGTGGTGAACTCCTCGACGAGGCGGGTCTTGCCGACGCCGGCCTCGCCGCCCACGAGAAGGGCCTGGGGCTCTCCCGCGCCCGCGCGGGAGAGCGCCTCGGTGAGGGCGGTGAGTTCGCCGGCCCGGCCGACGAAGACGGGGCTGACTGACCTGGTCTCCACGGCGCCGAGCATCGCACAGGCACGCGCCCTGTCGCTCGTACGGGGGTGGTGCATGCGAGGTCACGCGGCCCGGACGAAGCGGTGCTTCGCGGCGCTCACCCGCCCTTCCGGTTCCTGGCGGCGGCTCGCCCGGCGGGTCCTGGCGACCCGGCCCGCCTCGCGGGAGAGGCGCTCGGCGGCGGCCTCGCGGACCAGCTCGGCGTGGCGGGCCTGGTGCAGCTCGTACTCGAACATGTCGTGCTCCTCCGGGGTTTCGGTATCGCTCCTTGCGATGCCTCTACCTTCGTCTCCCAGAGGGGTGGGGCACATGGGGAGAGTGCCGCATGTTCGGCGTACGGAGGGCCTTAGGCGTCTCCGCAGGGGCCTTAGGGCCCCGCCCGTACGGTCCTAGGCGGTGCCGGAGGCGGCCTGGGCGGGGTCCGCGGCGGCCTGGGACGCGGCCTTCGCGGCCCTCCACTCGGGGGCGAGGACGGACCAGATCTCCGTGTCGGCGCGCCTGCCGCGGTAGGGGTAGTTCTCGCGGAGCACGCCCTCCCTGGTCATGCCGAGGCGGCGGGCGACGGCGATGCTGGGCGTGTTCTCGGGGGCGACGTGCCATTCGACGCGGTGGATGCCGCGCCGCTCGACGGCCCAGTCGAGGATGGCCCGGCAGGCCCGGGTGACCAGGCCCCGCCCGGCGTAGACGGGCTCGATCCAGCAGCCGGCCTCGGCGACCCCGCTCGCGGTGTCGAAGGTGACGAAGAGGACGCCGCCGACGAGCAGTCCGTCGACGCGGATGCCGTAGAGGTAGCCGGCGTCCCGGGCGGCCTTGTCGGCGTAGCGGACGAGGTGGGCGCGGGCCGTGTCGAGGTCGGTCACGATGTCGGGCAGTCCGACGTGGGCGCCGATGAACTCGCGGCCGCGGTCGATGTGGGCCAGGAACTCCCCGGCCTGCCAGGGCGCGAGCGGCGTCAGCTCGGCTCCGTCGTCACCCAGCGATATCGCGAACATCCTCGTTCTCCTCTGCCTGTCCGATGACCACTCGCTGCACGGGTATCTTCGCGGCGATCTTCGCACGGGCGTCGGCGGCGACCCGGGACTCGGGCGGCTCGATGCTGATCCGGGGCAGGCGCCGGTCGAGCCGGCGGGGCAGCCACCAGTTCGCGCCGCCGAGCATGTGCATGAGGGCGGGGACGAGGAGGGTGCGCAGGACGAAGGCGTCCAGGGCGACGGCGGCGGCGAGGGCGATGCCGAACATCGCGATGACCCGGTCGCCGGAGAGGACGAAGGCGAGGAAGACGGAGATCATGATGACCGCCGCCGAATTGATCACCCGGCTGGTCTCGGCGAGGCCGACCCGGACCGCGCGCCGGTTGTCGCCGGTCTCCAGCCACTCCTCGTACATCCGGCTGACCAGGAAGACCTGGTAGTCCATGGAGAGCCCGAAGAGCACCGAGACCATGATCACGGGCAGGAAGGGTTCGATGGGCCCGGCGCTGCCGAGGCCGAGCAGTTCGCTGCCCCAGCCCCACTGGAAGATCGCGACGACGACGCCGAAGGCGGAGGCGACGGCGGCGACGTTCATCAGCGCGGCCTTGAGCGGGATGCCGATCGAGCGGAAGGCGAGCAGCAGCAGGACGCAGCCGAGGGCGATCACGACGCCGACGAAGAGCGGCAGCTTGCCGATGATGATCTCCGCGAAGTCGTCGTAGGAGGCGGTGACGCCGCCGACGTGGACCTGGAGCGAGGTGCCGTCCGCGGCCGTCGGCAGGACGTCGTCGCGGAGCCGGTCCACGAGCTCGCTGGTGGCCTTCGACTGCGGCGCGGAGTCGGGGACGACGGTCAGGACGGCGGTGTCGCCGCCGCTGTTGTACGTGACCGGCGAGACGGACGCGACGCCCTTGGTGTGCGCGAGCTCGGCCGGGAGCGCGTCGAGCGCGACCCGGTCGTCGGCGCCGTCGAGCCGGGCCGCGAGGGTGAGCGGCCCGTTGACGCCGGGCCCGAAGCCCTCGGCGATCAGGTCGTAGGCCTGGCGGGTGGTCGCGGTGGCCGGGTTGTTGCCCTGGTCGGAGGTGCCGAGGTGGAGGGCGAGCGTCGGCAGGGCGAGGACGGCCATGACGACGGCGGCGACCGCGCCGAGCAGCTTGGGGTGCCGCTCGACGAAGGCGGACCAGCGGGCGGCGAAGCCGGTGGGCAGCTCGGGCTGCGGTCCGTGCTCGGCGAGCTGGCGCCGTTCGCGGCGGCTGAGGGCGCGCATGCCGATGAGCGAGAGCAGCGCGGGCAGCAGGGTGACGGAGGCGGCGACGGTGAGGACGACGGTCAGGGAGGCGGCGATGGCCACGCCGTTGAGGAAGCCGAGCCGCAGGATCAGCATGCCGAGCAGCGCGATGCAGACGGTGGCGCCGGCGAAGACCACGGCGCGTCCGGTGGTGGCGACGGCGATCCGGGCGGCCTCGGCGACGGGCAGGCCGCGTTTGAGGCCCTTGCGGTGCCGGGTGACGATGAACAGCGCGTAGTCGATGCCGACGCCGAGGCCGATGAGCATGCCCAGCATGGGCGCGAAGTCGGCGACCGTCATGACGTGGCCGAGGAGCACGATCCCGGAATAGGCGATGCCCACGCTGACCAGGGCGGTCGCGATGGGCAGCAGGGAGGCGGCGAGCGAGCCGAAGGCGAGGAAGAGGACGACGGCGGCGACGGCCACGCCGACGGCCTCGGCGATGTGTCCGCCGGGCGCCTCGGTGAGGGCGACGGCGCCGCCACCGAGCTCCACCCGCACCTGGTCGGTGGCGGCGGTCTTGGCGGTGTCGACGAGGGCCTGGGCCTCGGCCTTCGGGATGTCGTCGGCCTGGGCGTCGAAGGTGACGGCGGCGTAGGCGGTGCGGCCGTCCTCGCTGATCTGCCCCTGGGCGGAGCCGTAAGGGGAGGTGACGGAGGCGATGCCGGGCAGCGCCTCGACCTTCTTGAGCATGGCGGACATCCGCTGCTCGACGTCGGCGGCGCGCACGCTGCCGCGGTCGGTGTGCCAGACGATCGTGTCGGTGTCGCCGCCGGCGCCGTGGAAGCCCTCGTCGAGGAGCGCGGTGGCGCGCCCCGACTCGGTACCGGGGACCTCGTAGTCGTTGGAGTACGCGCTGCCGGCGATCGCCGCTCCGGTGACGACCCCGCCGAGGGCGAGGAGCCAGAGCAGGACGGCTACGAGGCGGTGCTTGACGCACCACCGGGCGATGGCTGCCAAAGAACGTACTCCCTGGATGGTTCGGTGCTCCGCCCACTGCCGTGGCCCGGCGCTCCGCCCACTGTCGCAGCCAAACGTGATCGTTTGCCCCTTTCGTGGCGATCCTCACAGGGATGCCCGGGAGGTCCGGACCGAGGTCCCGGCCTCCCGCGGACGAGCGGACCCGTCCGGAGACGCCGGGGCGCCCGTCCCGATGTGGCCCATGAGCCGGCTTCGGCAGCCGTCGGGACCGGTCACCTCGACTCGCACCGGCCGTACGCGTCGGCGGCGGAGTGGACGACGGTACGGATCTTGCCAGGCTTCCCGGTCACACTGCGTGTCCGTGCGGGTCCACCGGCCGCGCTCGCGGAGGGCTCGGAGTCACCGCGGCCGGTGGACGGCGGTCACGCCCGGGGGCCGGCGTCGTCGGGCTCCCACGGCCAGGCCGACGCGGCGCCGGATTCGATGAGCGGTACGAGGCGGAACGCGGCGTCGCTGAGCCCGCCGAACGTGTGGCGGTGGGGGCCGGACGCGGTGTGGCCCTGGGAGTAGCCGGCAAGGTTCCAGGTGTAGACGGGGACGTACTCGGGGACGACGGCCAGCGGGTCGACGCGGGGCGTCCAGTAGGCCTGCTCGTCGGTGACCACGACGACGCGGTCGTGCCCGTCGTAGTGCCGCTGCACGGCCCCGGCGGTATCGGTGCCACCGAGGTCGTGGAACCGGTCGAGCGCGCGCAGCACGGACTCGCCGCGGCTGAGGGGCACGGCCCGGCTGGTGCTGCCGAACTCGACGAGGTCGGCGTGCTCGGCGCGCAGCGCGAGGGCGCTGCCGAAGATCGCGGCGGAGTCGGCCCGGTTGAGCAGGCTCCTGGCGCTCGGCGCGTCGAACATCGAGCCGGACCGGTCGACCAGGACCAGCGTCCGGCCGGACAGCTCGGGCACCTGGGACAGGGAGTGCTGCAGTGCCGCTTCCAGGGCCTCGTGCCAGCGCGGGGAGGGCGCGTTGCGGTGCGCGGCGAGGTAGCGGAAGGGGAACTGGCGGGAGCGGCGCACCTCGTCCGGGTCGGAGATCCGGCGGGCGACGTCGGCGGCGGCGCTGTCGCCGATCCCGGCGAGATCGAAGTTACGCAGGTTCCGTACGAGGGCCATGGCGCCCATCGAGGGGATCAGGGCCTCCCAGACGGCGGCGTCCAGGGGACCCTGCAGCCAGCCGGCGACCGACTCCCAGGTCATCCCGGCGGCCCGCAGCCGCTCGGCGCCGCCGGCCCCCGTCACCAGGGCGTACCGCTCGGCGACCGGCACGGCGAGCAGGGCATGGTGGGCGCCGAGGAGCGCGTCACCCGCGGGCGGCACGGCGCGGTCGGGCCGGTGCCGGCGGTCGAGCGCGTACCGGAACAGCTCGCCCTGCCGGGGGTGGGCGGGCGCGGGATGGGTCAGTTCGAGGACGTCGCCGAAGCGGAAGGCGCGCGCGCCGGTGTCGTACTTGAGCAGGGCGCGGCCGGTGTAGAGGCGGCGCACGGCGTCGGCGACCCCGCGCCGCAGCGGCTGCGGCAGCCGCCGCCCGTAGCGGGCGGTCCAGTAGGCCAGCAACTCGCCGGGCTCGTCCGGCCGTTGCAGCACGGCGTCGACGGCCTGCCGGGAGAACCCGACGGCCCGCGCCTCGGTCCGCGCCCGTACGAACTCGGCGGCGCCGACGACGGAGGCGGTCCGCATGTGCGCCTCGGTCCGCAGCCAGCGCAGCAGCCCCAGCGTCCATACCGGGTCACTGACCGCGAGCTGCCGCACCAGCCGCGCATAGCGGAGGTCGCGCGGTGCGGCGCCCTCGTAGAAACTCTCCTGTCCGACCATGTTGCTGACGGCGAGGAGGAACAACTCCTGCTTCGGCGGCCGGGCGAATCCGGCACCGCCCTCGTGATTGCGGAGCACGGAGGTCGGAAAGACGGTCACCGTCCGCGCGGCCCCCGGGGAGGTCACGGTCCACTCCCCGTGCGTGGACAGCGGCAGGGTCACACCCCGCCTGGTCAACCCCGGAACCTCGGTCTCGATCTCGTGTCGTGCCTCGACCTTGGACCGCTGACGGTTGAACCGGGTCATGCAGAGAATCCCCCCGATCGGGAAACGGAAGACAGAAGAGCGCACGCGGAAGAGCGCACGTGGGAGAGCGCACGCGGATGAGTGCGTGCGGAAGACAGAACGCCGAGGACGGAAACCGGAGGAGAGACGCAGAGGAGAGCCCAGGACAGCGGAGACGACCGAAGGACGCCTCCCGGGATCAAAGGTGTGCCACGGTGTGTTTTTTGTCAGAAGTAACCGGGACACGGCGCATCGGGAGACGTCACGAAGGACGCTACCCGGGCGGCTCGGATCGCGCATCCGAATTTCTTCCGCCCTCCAGGAGGGCGAGACCGAGGTCGGTCACCGAGTGAAGTGTCGCATTGCGGTGGCGTTGGCTGGAGACCAGCGCCGCCTCGCGCAGCGCCGTGATGTGCCGGCTGGCGTTGGGCGCGGTGGTGCCGGCGAGGCGGGCGAGTTCCCCCGTGTTGGCGACGCCGTCGGCCAGCGCGGACAGCAGGGTGGCCCGGGTCGGGCCGAGGAGATGGGCGAGCGCCCGCCCGTCCGCCGGGCCCGCGTCCGGGGTGGCCCAGCGGACGTCGTGCTCGATCGGGTGGACGAGGACCGGGGACAGCGTCGGGTCACAGAGCGCCGTCGGCCCACAGCGGCGGAAGAACGCGGGCTGGAGCCGCAGACCGCGTCCGCCGAGGTGGAGATCGCCGTCGCGCAGGCCCTCCACCCGGAGCACCGGATACTCCCAGTGCACCGACGGATGGAGCGTGCCGAGGACCGCGTCCCAGCCTCCCTCGGCGAGCACGGCCGAGCGCCGCACCCGGTCACGGCTCACCTGCGCCCGGATGCGCTCCCAGAACGGGCCGATCACGGCGTCGACGTACGCCTGCGCCGCGTCCGCGACCCGGCCGATCCCCTCGGACTCCCCCTCCGCCAGCTCCCGGACCCACGTCGGCAGCCGCCGCGAGAGGTTCTGCCGGGTGAACTCGCGAAGGTCTTGCGACAGTTGATGACGCGGTGTGGAGCGCAGCGCCTCCAGCTGGGCGGCGAGGCCACCGCCGACCGCGGGCGTCAGGAAGTCCGGTGCCAAGCCGGCCGGGGGCACGAGAGCCGTCAACAGCCGTGTCGCCGGGGGAACTCGGGGCAGCGACTCCCGCAACCACGGCCCCAGGACGACGCCCGCGTCCCTCTTCTGCAGCCGGTGGAGGCTGAGCAGCATCTCCCACATCGGGTCGGGTCCGGGGGCGATCCGCATCCGCGCGAGGTCTTCCCCCGTGAAGTGAATGCGCAGCATCTCAGCCCCTCCCACCTGGGAAATTACGCTCCGGCGCACACATGTTCACGGCACTCCCCCCGTCCGCGCAGACTCTGATCCGTCCGGTGCTGACCAGCACGACTCTCCAACAGGACGGTGGATCGAAAAATGCCCGAGGCCCTGACGAAGTTCGTCCGCGCGGCGGCCGCCGGGGCGGTCATCGCCGCATCCGCCGGATGTTCGGGAGCGGTCACCGGTACGGGTACGGGTACAGCCTCGGGCGCGGCGGCGGGTTCCGGCCCGGCGCGGACCGCGGCCCCCGCCGAACCGGCCGCGCTGCACCGGCTGCCGCCCGTGACCGGCCTCCTCTTCACCCCTCATGTCCGTAGCGCCGAGGCCCAGCAGAAGGTCGCCATCGCCTGCATGGCCGAGCGGGGCTACCGGTACGCCCCGGTCCCGCCGCCCAGGAACCCGGGCGGGGAGGGCGGCGACGACGAGCGCCCGCAGCCCTTCGGCCTCGAGTCCACGGCTCCGCCCCGCGCCGCCGCCCCCACGGTCTCCCCCGAGGCACCGCCGAGGCCCGGCAGCCCGGAGAGCACCGACGCGTACGCGCGTGCGCTCTTCGGCGACGAGGCCAGGCGGGTCACCGCCAGAGGCCTGCGGCTGAGCGTCTCCCGGCCGGGCGACGGCTGTCTCGCCGAAGCGGAGACGCGCCTGCTCGGCGACGGGCGGATGCGCTGGCTCCAGGTACGGATCAGGCTCTTCGAGGCGCAGGAGGACGCCCGCCAGGAGGTGGAGAAGGACTCCGCGTTCCGTGCGGTCACGACGCGCTGGCGTGAGTGCATGGACCGGGCCGGGGTCAAGGCCGAGGACCCCGTACAGGTGCAGCGTTCACTGCGCTCGGACGAGGAGCGGCGGACCGGCCCCGTCGCCGCGGCGGACCTGCGCTGCAAGGCGGAGACGGGATACCTGACCACCGCGTACGAGCGGCTCGCCGCCGTTCAGCAGCGCTGGCTGGACGCGCACCCCGACATCGGCCGGGGCTGGAAGAAGCTCTCCGCCCGCCAGGAGAAGGCGGCCGGAGAGGTCCTTGCCACCGCCACCGCCACCGCCGCCCCCAGCACCACCACCACCAAAGTCTTCCGCCCCTGAACCCAGGAGCGGATCGTCACCGACACCCCTAGCACCAACGACAACACCCACACCCACACCCACACGGAAGCGAGATTGGCATGTCCATGATTAACACTGGCGTGAAGTCCGGGCTCCGCAGGAAGTTCGCCGTCGTCGCCGGAGCGACCGCCCTCCTCCTCGGCGGCGGCGTCGCGGCCGCCTCGTCCGCGGCCGCCGGCCCCAGCTGCCCCTCGGGCTACCACTGCGTCTTCGAGGGCAGCATCGGGACCTCCGCGCACAACTACTTCAACAGCGACGCCGACTTCAGGGACGACGCGTTCTACCCGAGCGGCGCCACGGTGAACGACAACTCGTGGTCCGCCAGCAACTCCAGCAACAGCGGCTACGAGAGCCACTACTACCGCGACCCCGGCTACCAGAACTTCAACTTCTGTGTGAACCCCGGCAGCTACGTGACCCACGACCGGCTGACGGACGACTTCGTGGACGGAAACGGCGTCGGCCAGCGCGACGAGTCCACCTCCCTGCTGCTGCGGCCGACGACCTCGGTCTCCTGCTTCTGAGCCGTCAGACCTGCGACGCAGAAAGCGGCCCCGCACCGGAACTCCGGTGCGGGGCCCCCCCCGGGTGCCTGGCGCGTATAAACAAAACCGAGCCCACGACAAAAAAAACAAAAAGGGGTTGGGGGATCTGGTTGAAAAGT